>CAXUNZ010000026.1:0-21256 GCA_964252525.1 uncultured Acetobacteraceae bacterium | reverse complement strand
GTGCCCCTACTGCGCGCGCGCGCTGAATTTGTTGCAGGGCAAGGGTGTGGCCTTCCAGGAGATCGAAGCCCCGCACGGCAGCCCCGAGCGGGCCGAATCCGTGCGGCGCAGCGGCGGGCTGAGCTCGGTGCCGCAAATCTTCATCGATGGCAGCCATATCGGCGGCAGCGACGAATTGCGTGCGCTCGATCGCGCCGGCAAGCTGGACGCGTTGCTGGCGGCCTGAGACATGCCGACCAGTTCGCGGCGCCGGCCGACATGATCCATTATGCGCTGCGCTGCGCGCATGGCCACGAATTCGACGGCTGGTTCAAGAGCAGCGCGAGCTTCGAGGCTCAGGCAGAAGCCGGGCTGCTCGCCTGCCCCGTCTGTGCCGGGTGCGAGGTGAGCCGCGCGCCGATGGCGCCACGCCTGGCGGCGCGCGGGCAAGGCAGGCCCGCGGCAAGCGAGGCACCCCTAGCAATGCCGGAGAGCACCAAACCCGCGCCCGAAGCGGCGGCACCCATGCCCGACCAGATGCGCGCGGTGCTGGCGCGTATCCGCACGGAAATCGAGGCGCGATGCGAGTATGTCGGCCCGCGCTTTGCCAGCGTGGTGCGCGGCATGGCCGAACGCGAGAAGCCCAGCCGCCCGGTTTATGGCGAAGCGACCAAGGAGGAAGCGGCCGCCCTCGCCGAAGAAGGCATAGAGGTTGCGTGTATCCCCTGGGTGCCGCGTGCCGATAGCTAGGGCAACTTTGGCTTTGGCGCTGCTGGCTTGGCACCAGGCGCGGGCGGCAGTGCCGGAGAACAACCTGTTGGGCGAATGGATGACTGAAGACCGCAAGGGGGTCGTTCGCATCGAACCTTGCGGTGCCGCTTTTTGCGGGCGCGTCGTCGGGGTGTCGGACTTTCCGCCAGGCGGCCTGCGGGACTTGCACGGGGTGCCGCAATGCGGGCTGGTCATCCTCCATGACCTGGTGCCGGCCGAGAATGAGCGCCGGCGCGGCCGCATCACCAATCCCGACGACGGGCGCACCTACGGCGCGCTGCTGTGGGTGGCCGATGATGGAGACATGCGCCTGCGTGGCTATGTCGGCTTGCCGATGCTGGGCTCTACCCAGCACTGGCCGCATTTCCGCGGCACGTTGACAAAGGACTGCCATTTCCGGCCCTAAGGCCATGCTGATCATGCATGTCACCTAGTTCATAACGCGGCTTACAATAAGCGCGCTGCGCTGCATCTTCCATCCCATGATGAAAGTTTGGAGCGTTGCGATGGCTGGCTTGACGGGCGAGCACATAAAAATCGCCACTGCGTGGCTGTCGGTGCCCTGGTCGTGCTTCGTGGCGGCGTTCCTCTACTACACGGTCCTGACCGCTTTGGTGTTGGGTGGCGTCTCGCCCATTTGGAGCCTTGTGGTCGGCGCCTATGCGGGACCTGTGCTGGTCTATTCCTTGACTCTGACATGGCGGCTGCTGGCGGCCACGATGCCGCGCGCTGGGCTGACCTATGCGAGGACGGCCTTGGCCAGGACAAGCCTGGCCTGGCAGGGATAACGGCGCCTGCGGTCAGAGCAGACGCACGGCGAGCGCCAAGCCGATCACCGCGCCGACGAAAAGACGCGTCGACATCGTGGTGTAACCATCAATCCAAAGACCTAGGCAGAGGACGCTGACCGACGCGCTGAGCGTCATCAGAACCAGGCCCAACAACCTGTCCCATGGTTTGGGCAGGCGTGCTGCCATTGGGACGCGCGGTGGAGACAGGCCGCGCACGCGGTCGGTGACTTCCTGCAGGTTGATGGGCACGTACATCTCGCTTTCCTCCCGGGCCTGCGCACGCTTGGCGCGGCGCCGCGCGCTGGCTGCGGCTTGCGCGCGGGATTGCTGTCGTGCCTCCATGTGTTTCGCTCCCCCATTGATCCAATCCGGCAAGAGCCGGGGCTTGCATGGCTGGCGGCGCGATTTGCATGGGCAAAACCGGCACCGCCAGAGCAGACTACAAGAACACCAACAAAACCTTACCCGTAAAGTTGCAACTATCTGTTGCATCTAAGCTTCAGGTTGTGATCTGTCGCCGCGGCGCGTCACTGATGGACAGACCCGCCATGGAATGAAACCATTCCCCCCTGTCTCCCCAGTCTCTATGAGACCCCTTATGACGACACCGATGCCTTCCGCGCTTATGCCCACCTATGCCCGCGCCGATATTGCCTTCGAGCGCGGACAAGGGTGCTGGCTGGTTGCGGTGGATGGCGGGCGGTTCCTCGATTTTGGGGCAGGAATTGCAACCTCCTCGCTCGGTCACGGCCATCCGCATCTCGTGGCCGCCATCGCCGAACAGGCGGGGCGTGTCATGCACGTCTCCAACCTGTACCGCATTCCCCAGGCCGAACGCCTTGCGCAGCGGCTGGTCTCGGCAAGCTTTGCCGATGAGGTGTTCCTGTGCAATTCCGGCGCCGAAGCCAATGAGGGCATGGTCAAGATGCTGCGCCGCGCGATGGCCTGCACCGGCCGGGCGGAGCGATACCGCACGATCTGCTTTGCCGGCGCCTTTCATGGCCGCACGCTGGCCATGCTCTCGGCCACGGGGAATGCAAAATATCTTGATGGTTATGGGCCGGCGGTGGACGGCTTCGATCACGTGCCGTTCGGCAACATGAATGCGTTGCGCGACGCAATTTCGCCGCAGACCGCCTGCGTGCTCGTCGAGCCCATTCAGGGCGAGGGCGGGGTGCGCATGCCGCCGCCCGACTTCCTGCGCGATCTGCGCGCGGCCTGCGACGAGTTCGGGATTTTTCTGGCGCTCGATGAAGTGCAATGCGGCATGGGACGAACCGGGCGGCTATTCGCGCACGAACACGCGGGCATCGTGCCGGACGCGGTTTCCGCCGCCAAAGGTATTGCCGGCGGTTTTCCGATGGGGGCCATCCTGGCGCGCGCCGAGATTGCGCGGCACATGACGCCGGGCACGCATGGCACGACATTTGGTGGTAATCCGCTGGCCTGCGCCGCGGCGAACGCCGTGCTGGATGTTCTGCTCGCACCTGGGTTTTTGTCCGATGTTGCCGAGACGGGGCGGTTTTTTGCCGAGGCTCTGCGCAAGCTGGTGCGTGAATACCCCACCGTCTTCGATGAGGTGCGCGGACAGGGGCTTATGCTGGGCTTGCATTGCGTGGCGCCCAATACGCGCGTGCAGGCGGCCTGCCTGGACGAACATCTGCTGAGCGTGGCCGCCGGCGAGAACACGCTGCGCCTGGTGCCGCCGCTGAACGTAACGCGCGCCGAGTGCGAGGATGCGGTGGCTCGCCTGGCGCGCGCCGCGCGCGCCTGCATGAGCGAGGCGGCGACCGTGGCGGCATGAATGCGCCGCCGCTGCGGCATTTTCTCGATATCGCCGATCATGATACCGCCACGTTGCGCGACATTCTGAGGATTGCACGCGAGATCAAGGCGGGGCGCCATGCGCACGCGCCGCTGGCCGGCCGCACGCTGGCGATGCTGTTCGAAAAACCCAGCACGCGCACGCGCGTGAGCTTCGAAGTCGCGATGCGCAAGCTGGGCGGGCATGTGACGGTGCTGACCGATCGCGACATGCAGCTCGGCCGCGGCGAGACCGTGGCCGATACCGCGCGCGTGCTCTCGCGCTACGTGGATGCGATCATGTTGCGCACCGACCGCGTCTGGAAGCTGACGGAACTGGCGGCCAATGCGACCGTGCCGGTGATCAACGGGCTGACCGAGGCGAGCCATCCGTGCCAGTTGATGGCCGATGTCATGACGTTCGAGGAGCATCGCGGGCCGATCGCCGGCCGCACCCTGGCCTGGCTGGGCGATGGCAATAATGTCGCGCGAAGCTGGGTGCAGGCGGCTGTCCGCTTTGGCTTTTCGCTGCGTATGGCTGCACCGGCATCGTGCCAGGTTCCGGATTCGGTGCTGGCGTGGGCGCGCGATCAGGGCGGCGATGTCACTGTCACTCGCGATCCGGAAGAGGCGGTTGCGGGCGCGGCCGCCGTGGTGACGGATTGTTTCGTCAGCATGTCCGACGATCCCGGGCGTAATAGCCACGCGGCGCTGGCGCCCTACCGCGTGACCGTGGCGCGCATGGCGCAGGCGGCGCCGGATGCGCTGTTTTTGCATTGCCTGCCGGCGCATCGCGGCGAGGAGGTGGAGAGTGCCGTGATCGATGGACCGTGGTCCGTGGTGTTTGATGAGGCGGAGAACAGGCTGCATGCGCAGGCGGGAATTTTGGTTTGGGTGGTAGGGAAGGAAGGCGTTCTTTTTTGAAAAAAAGAACCAAAAAACATTTTTCTGTTGCGGGGCTCTTCGCGCAGAGTGAGGTGTTCCCGCAGCGTCAGGAGCAAAAGTTTTTTGGTCCTCTTTTTCAAAAAAGGACTGCTTTCCTTCCTTGCCTTGCGACATGAACCCGGCTCCGGAAGCCATCCGCCTCGTCATCTGGGACCTCGACGAGACGTTCTGGCATGGCACGCTGACCGAAGGCGGCGTCACCTGGCGGGAGGAGGCCGAGCGCGCGGTCAGGACGCTCGCCGTGCGCGGGATCGTCAGCGCGATTTGTTCGAAGAACGACCCGGTCGCAATAGAAGAAATACTGACGCGCCGCGGCGTGGCCGAGTTCTTCGTCTTCAACTCGGTTTCCTGGGACGCCAAGGGCCCGCGCCTGGCGGCACTGATCCGCGCCGTGCAGTTGCGTCCGCCCAGCGTGCTCTTCATCGATGACAATCCGGCCAATCTTGCCGAGGCGCTGCATTTCGTGCCTGGCCTGCAGGTCGCGGATCATACCATCATCGATGCGTTGCTGGACGATGCGCGTTGCCTCGGCAAGCCCGATCCCGGCTGCACGCGCCTGGCGCAATATCGCCTGCTGGAGCAGCGCCAGCGCGACGAGGCGGCGGGCGGCGACGCTCAAGCGTTTCTGCGCGCGAGCGGCATTACGGTCAGGATCGAACATGATGTTGAAGCGCATCTCGATCGTGCCATCGAGCTGATCAACCGGACCAACCAGCTCAATTTCACCAAGTCGCGCCTGCCGGAAGCGCCTGATGCCGCGCGTGGCGAATTGCGCGCGCTGCTTGGCGAACACACGGTGCAGGCTGGTCTTGTGCATGTGCGCGACACTTACGGCGATCATGGCCTATGCGGCATTTACGTGCTGCGCAACCATCGCCGGTTTGGCCGGGCGTTGCTGCATTTTGCCTTTTCCTGCCGCATTCTGGGCATGGGTGTGGAGACCTGGCTCTACAACCGGCTGGGGCGGCCGGCGCTGAGCGTCGTGGGCGAGGTGGTGAGCGACGTTTTGGCCGATCGGCGCCAAATCGACTGGATTTCCACTGACCTGGCCGGGCGTAGGGTGAGCGCGGCCGGCAAGGCGCCAATGTTGTCCTACGTGCTGGCGCGCGGAGGCTGCGACATGCGCGCGCTTTCGCATTACTTCGGCCTGGTTGCCGATCGCGTTTTCGAGGAGTTCGACACCGTCCGCGACGGCCAGGCGGCGCAGGTCAATCATTCGATGATTGCGGTGCAGGCCATGCGCGGGATGGATGCCGACGCGGTCGCCGATTTCGCCCCGCTGGGATTTCGGCCGGAAGACTTCAAAACAACTCTTGCAGGCGATCTGCCAAATGGGCCTGCCGTTTGGCTGCTGAGTTTTGCTGTTGAATGCCAGATGCCTGTCTATCGACATCGCGCAAGCGGCGCGCTGTTGCCTGCGTATGTGCCGGGCCTGGGAAGGACGGATCCTGGCGCGTTCTTGCGCGGTGCGTCCGACGGGGAGGTGGCGCCGGCTCTGGCGTCGCATATGCGCGAAGCGTTCGACTACGAAGGCGTTCTGCCCGATGCGGCCTTCCAGGATAACCTCCGCCTGATCCTGGCGCGTGCCGGCAAGGATGTGCGGGTATTTGTCTTGCTCGGCAATACGCGTTTTGTCGGTTCGGACGGACAGGTGGGCATCGCCCACAAGCTCGTTCAGCAGAATACGTGCATTTGCGAAATAGCATCTGCGTTCGAGAACGTCGAAACACTGGCGCCGCTGGACTTCATGTCTGCCCAAGAGATCGCCGCCCTTGTTCGTCCCCACCATTACGAGCGGATGGTCTATTTCCGCATGTTCCAGCACATCATGTCCCGGCTGCCAAACTGACAAAAGTTTTTTGATTCTTTTTTCAAAAAAGAACATCCATCCTACCTTCGTCGCACCCCAAAGTTGACCCAAGCGCCACCCTGACCTATCTCCCATGCCGCACCGCACAGAGGCTCGCCTGCCGCCATGAAGGACGTCCGCGACGCGCTTCTCGTCGCCCGAGCCACGGATGGCTCTCTGATTCGCCGCCCACTCTCGCCCCATGCCGGCATCTATCGCTGGCCGGTGACGATGGCGGCTTCCATCCTGAACCGCATCACGGGCATTGCCGCCGCAATCGGCACGTTGGTTCTGGTGTGGTGGCTGGTGGCCGCGGCATCGGGACCGGCGGCGTTTGCGCTGGTGCAGGAGTTTCTGATCTCGCCGCTGGGCTTGCTGGCGCTGTTCGGCTGGACGCTGGCGCTGTGCTACCATTTCTGGAGCGGGCTGCGGCATCTGGCCTGGGATGCCGGGCTGGGATTTGCGCACAAGAGCCTGAACCCGGTGACGTGGGGGGTGATGGCGCTCAGCGTGCTCTCGACCGCCGCGATCTGGGCCGTGGCCTACGGCCGGCTGGGAGGCTGAGATGGCGCGACCGGTGGTTGCGGAGAAGATCGAGGTTCGACGCAGTCAGCTCGGCCGAGTACGCGGGCTGGGTGCATCGCGGGCGGGCGTGGAGCATTGGTGGCGCGCGCGTGTGTCGGCCATTGCGCTGGTGCCGCTGAGCGTGTGGTTCGTGGTCTCGGTGCTGACCATGCTGGGGGCGGAGCAGGCCGTGGTGGCGGCCTGGATAGGCCGGCCGGTCAACGCGGTGCTGCTGCTGGCATTGATCGTGATGACCTTCCAGCACACGGCGCTGGGCTTGCAGGTGGTCTATGAGGACTACATCGACAGTGTCAGTCTGCGCACGGCCGTGACGCTGGCGACCAATGGTTTGTGCCTGATCTTGGGGCTGATGGCGGGTTTGGCGGTGTTGAAACTGGCGTTGGCGGCAGCGCCCCTGGCCTCCCATTAAGGCAGAGAGATGAACGCGATCAGCAAGCCTTCGCTGGGTGCCTATACGATCATCGACCACACGTATGACGTGGTGGTGGTGGGTGCCGGCGGATCGGGGCTGCGCGCGACGCTCGGCACGGGCGCGGGCGGGCTGAAGACGGCATGTTTGACCAAGGTGTTTCCCACGCGCAGCCACACGGTGGCGGCCCAAGGGGGCATTGGCGCTGCGCTCGGCAACATGGGCGAGGATGATTGGCGCTGGCACATGTACGACACCGTGAAGGGGTCGGACTGGCTGGGCGATCAGGACGCCATCGAATACATGTGCCGCGAGGCGATTCCGGCGATCTATGAGCTGGAACATTACGGCATGCCGTTCAGCCGCACCGAGGACGGCAAGATCTATCAGCGCCCCTTCGGCGGTCACATGATGGATTACGGCCGCGCGCCGGCGATGCGTGCGTGCGCCGCGGCGGACCGCACGGGCCACGCCATGCTGCATACGCTGTATCAACAATGCCTGAAGCATGACGTCGAATTTTTCGTCGAATACATCGCGCTCGACTTGATCATGGATGAGGAGGGCGCGTGCCGCGGCGTCATCGCCTGGTGCCTGGATGACGGGACGATCCATCGTTTCCGCGCGCAGCTGGTGATTTTGGCCACGGGCGGATACGGACGTGCCTATCAGAGCTGCACGAGCGCGCATACATGCACCGGCGATGGCGGCGGCATGGTGATGCGGGCCGGCCTTCCGTCACAGGACATGGAATTCGTGCAATTCCACCCAACGGGTATTTTTCCCGCCGGGTGCCTGATTACCGAAGGCGCGCGGGGCGAGGGCGGGTATCTGACAAATGCCGAGGGCGAGCGCTTCATGGAGCGTTATGCGCCGACCGCGAAGGATCTGGCGTCCCGCGACGTGGTCAGCCGGTCGATGACGATCGAGATCAACGAAGGCCGCGGCGTCGGCCCGAACCGCGACCATATCCTGTTGCATCTGGAACATCTGGGCGCGGACATTCTGCACGAGCGGCTGCCGGGTATTTCCGAGACGGCGCGCGTGTTCGCCGGTGTGGATGTGACCAAGGAAGCCATCCCGGTGCTGCCGACGGTGCACTACAACATGGGCGGCATTCCGACCAATTATCATGGCGAGGTGCTGAACCCGACCGCCGATAATCCGGATGCGGTGGTGCCTGGATTGATGGCAGTGGGTGAGGCGGCGTGCGTGTCCGTGCATGGCGCCAACCGGCTGGGGACCAACTCGCTGCTCGACCTTGTGGTGTTCGGGCGGGCGGCGGCGCATCGCGCAACACAGGTTGTGCAGACGGGCACCACGCAGGCGCCGTTGCCGGCGCGTGCAGGCGAGGCGAGCCTGGACCGGCTCGACTGGACGCGCCATGCGGCCGGCGGCACGCGCGTGGCGACATTGCGTGGCGCGATGCAGCGTACGATGCAGCAGCACGCGGCGGTGTTTCGCAACAGCGCGTCCTTGAGCGAGGGCGTGGCCAAGATGCGGGAGCTCTGGGGCGGCTTGCCCGACATGTCCGTGAGCGACCGCGGGCTGATCTGGAATTCCGATTTGGTGGAGGCGCTGGAGTTGCAGAACCTCGTGTGCAACGCGGCGGCGACGATGGTTTCGGCCGAGGCGCGCACGGAGAGCCGAGGCGCGCAGGCGCATGACGATTATCCGGATCGTGACGACGCGAACTGGATGAAGCACACGCTGAGCTGGGTGCACAATGACGGTGAAGTCAGCCTGGGCTACAGGCCGGTGCGCATGCAGACGTTGACGAACGAAGTCCAGGTCTTTCCGCCAAAAAAACGCGTCTACTGACAAAGTTCTTTGGTTCTTTCTTTCAAGAAAGAACATACTTTCTTGAAAGCAGAGCATGGTAGAACTAGCGCTTCCCAAGAACAGCAAGGTCAGGCGTGGCCGCACGTTCGAGGCCGCGCCAGGCGCCAAGCGTGTGCGCGATTTCAAGATCTATCGCTGGTCGCCGGACGACGCGGAGAACCCCCGCCTGGATACCTACAAAATCGACCTGGACCGCGTCGGCCCCATGGTGCTGGACGCGCTGATTTATATCAAAAACGAAATTGACCCGACGCTGTCCTTCCGCCGCTCCTGCCGCGAGGGCATTTGCGGCAGTTGTTCGATGAACATCGATGGCGGCAATACGCTGGCCTGCCTCAAACCGATCACCGAAGTGCGCGGTGCGGTGGCCATCTATCCGCTGCCGCACATGGCGGTGATCAAGGATCTGGTGCCGGATTTGTCGGCCGCCTACGCGCAATTGCAGAGCATCGAGCCGTGGCTAAAGGCCGACACCCCGCCGCCGCCTGATGCGGAGCGCCTGCAGAGCAAGGAGGAGCGCGCCAAGCTGGACGGGATGTGGGAATGCATCCTGTGCTATTGCTGCACGACCAGTTGCCCGAGCTATTGGTGGAATGGCGACCGCTATCTGGGTCCGGCGACGCTGCTGGCCGCGTATCGCTGGATCGCCGATAGCCGCGACGAATATACCGGCGAGCGGCTGGATGCGCTGGAGGATCCATTCAAGCTCTATCGCTGCCATACGATCATGAATTGCACGCAGACTTGCCCCAAGGGGCTCAATCCGGCGCAGGCGATTGCGGCTATCAAGCAGCTAATTGTTGAACGTAGAAGTTAAGGAAGAACTGGGGGGAGAGTGGACGACGTATACGTCAGCCCCCCCAGACCCCTGTCTTCAGTTTGGGCCGGGACTTCATGGCGATCGGATCGCACCGGAATTTTTTGCTTGAGGTCTCGCTGAAGCGGCAGGAAGTGCCCGATTTCTCGCGTCATCCATTCAATGTGCCTTCCATCGCGGACATGGACCGGCTGCGGTTCGACAAGCCGGTCACCTTTTTCATCGGCGAGAACGGCTCCGGCAAACCGACGCTGATCGAAGCAATCGCCATCCTGCTGCGGCTCAACCCTGAAGGCGGCAGCAGGAACTTCCATTTCTCCACCGCACGGGCGCATGCCGATCTGCACAGATACCTGCGCCCCGTGCGCAGCGCCCGCCGGGAAGGCGACGCCTTCTTCCTGCGCGCCGAAAGCTACTTCAACGTCGCCACGGAAATGGACCTGCTCGATGAAGGTCCGGGCGGTCCGCCGATCAAGGATTCTTATGGCGGCAAGTCGCTGCACACGCGCTCGCACGGCGAATCCTTCTTCGCCTTGCTGGAACACCGGCTGCACGGAGACGGGATGAACCGGAAGCGGCACTCTCACCGACGCGGCAGATGACCATGCTCACGCGCCTGCACCAGCTCGTGCAGGACGGGTGCCAGTTCCTTATCGCCACGCATTCGCCCATCCTGATGGCTTATCCGGATGCCGGCATTTACATGATGGGTGACGGGCCGCCCTACCTGATCGACTACGCCGAAACCGAGCATTACCGCGTCACCCGCCAATTCCTCACCCGAACGGAAGCGATGCTGAAAATCCTCTTGCAGAGTGACTGCGCGCCGTCCGACGCCTAGATACAGCCCGTGTTCACAGGCAAGCTCCCGCAGGACGGTTCACGCATCGGCGCCTGGTCTGACTCGCTGCTGGTCGATCACGCCGTCTTTCGCGTGCTGTGGGACAACTGGGCGGAGGTTGTGCCGGGCAAGCTCTACCGGTCCAACCACCCCACGCCGGCGCGCCTGGCCGCGGCGGCGCGGCGCTATCATCTGCGCACGCTGATCAATCTGCGCGGGCACCGGCAATGCGGCTCGGACGCGCTCTCGCGTGAGGCGGCAGCGCGGCTCGGCCTGCGCCACATCGACATGGCGTTCGAAAGCCGCGGCGCGCCGCATCGGGACAGGGTGCTGCGTTTCGCGCGCATTTACGCCGAGCTTGAGGCGCCGGCCCTGATGCATTGCAAATCGGGGGCGGATCGCGCGGGGCTGGCCTCGGGTCTGGCAATCCTGCTGGAGGGTGGCACGGCAGCGGCGGCGCTGGCCCAGCTTTCCTGGCGCTTTGGCCATTTTGCGCGGTCGCGCACCGGAATTTTGGATGCGTTTTTCGCGGTGTATGCCCGCGAGGCAGAGGGGCGCGTACCCTTCTTGCATTGGGTGGAACACGAATATGACGAGGCAGGGCTGCGCACACGCTTTGCCGCGTCGGGCATGTCGAGCTTCGTCGTGGATCGCGTATTACGCCGCGAGTAGAAAGCAGGGTAGCGGGCTCAAGGCGAGAAATGCCGGCAGATGTGCCATCTGCCCAGCCGTCTCATTCGCCCGCGTAGGGGTCGTAGGAGGAAAAGCTCCAGACATTTCCCTCGCTGTCGCGCGCTTCATAGCCGCGCCCGCCATACTCGTTGTCGTGCGGCGCGGCCAGGATCTCGGCACCCTCCGCCAGCGCGTGCGCGTAATGCGCGTCCGGATCGGTCAAGGCGACGCAGAGGCACGCCGTGACAAGGCCGCCGGTGGCGGCGGGCGCCACCATCGAGAAACGCTCTTGCGTCGAAGGCGAGGCCGAACTCAGCATGATCAGATTGCCGTTCAGCATCAGTTGGGCGTGCGCGATGTCGCGCGTGCTGCCGCCCGGCACGACCAGGTGCCGCGTAAAGCCGAAGGCGCGGCAGAGAAAATCGATCGCCGCCGGCGCGTCTTCATAGACCAGGCACGGCGTAATGCTGGGGCGGATGGTCACGCCTGTCGGTCTGGCTTGGATGGTCGTGGACATGGGCTTCCACTCTGCCGCGAGGCGCCTGTCGCGGCAACGAATTCTTCACCAGTCGCGCCGATACTGAGATGGCCGGGCTCCTCGCCCGCTGGCCCAGGGAGTTCTTTGCATGCAGGACCCCTGCAATCCCACGCCGCATCACGCCGCGCACGCTGTCCACCACCAGCCCGCGGGGGAGGTTGTCCCCCAACACCCGCCAGGCCAGGTGCTGGGGCGGATCAGGCGGCACGGCACCCATCGCATCGCCCGGCGCCTGCATGCCATTGCCGGGGCGTGTCCGGCCGGGCCGCCTCTGACCATCGGCACGGCCATGCTGAAGACGGTCGCACCGGTCGCCGCGTTCGCCGGGCTGACGACCCTGGCCTCCGGCCTGACCAGGTCTTCCGAAGCGCCCGCATCGTCGGCCGCAACGGCCGTGACGGACACCGCGCCAGGCGGCAGTCCGGGTGCACTGGGTGTGGCGCCGCGCAAGCAGGACCATCACCATCTGCCCACGGTCAGCGTTCCGGAACCGCCGAGCCTGACGCTCCTGCTGATGGTCAGCATCGGCTGGATCGGGCTGCGCGTGCGCCTGCGGCGGCTCCGTGCCCGGGCCTAGCGTGGATTATCTGATAATGCGCAGATGCGTGGTGGCGCGCATACCGATGGCGTAATTCGAGTTTTCGAATATCGCCAAGCCACCTTGTCGTCACCCGCTTTTATGGCCCGGCCACGCGCTTCGCACTTGCTGCCGCAACGCTGCAAATTCGCGTGACAGCTCCCATTTTCCTGGGTAAGACCGAAGACAACCGCCGACGATTGCAACGCAATTATCGCCGCCTTTCAGGTCGGCTGGAGTTGGGAGGCGATGCTTGGCGACCAAGGCGTTCCGGCGCGGAATGCCGTTCATGCAAATCCATGGGGTCTATCACGTGAATACCAAGCTTTCTGTTGCTATTGCTGCCGCTTTTGCCGTTCATCCGCTCACGGCCGTCGCCGCCGCGCCGCTCCATTGGCCGCTGCCTGCCGATAGCCTCGAGCAGAACGGGACGCCGCAGACGCTGAAAACCCATCGCGTTCACAACACGGCGCTTCCGGCACTGACGCCAACGCTGCCCCTCCGGAATGCGCAGGCCGGATTGAAGCACCGCTACTCGGGCACGCCGATTGATGCGCTGAACTATCACTACGACACATACCCGACGGGTTGGAACCAGAGCGAGACCGATCTCACGCCGGCTACGGTGAAGTCCAGCAACTTCGGGCTGCTGACCACACTGCAGGTTGACGGCAATGTTTTTGCGCAACCTCTGATGGTCTCCAACTACACCATGCCGGACGGCAGCGTGCACAATATCCTCATCGTCGCAACCGGGCACAACACTGTCTACGCCTACGATGCGCAGAACTACGCCATTCTCTGGCAGGTCAGTCTCGGCACGCCGCAGGCGAGCGGGGACGTGGGCTGCGGCGACGTGGAGCCTGAATACGGCATTTCCAGCACGCCTGTGATCGTGCGCAACGGCAACTCGGCCACGATTTACGTCGTGAGCGCGACCGAGCCCGCATCGATGTCATTCCATACGCAGTTGCACGCTCTCGATCTTTCGACCGGCCAGGACATCCAAAAGCCGCGCGAAATCGATCCCCGGGCCAATCTGAAGAACGGCGGCGTCGTGCATTTCGATCCGCAGAATCAGTGGAACCGCGCGAGCCTGGTGTACAAGAATGGCGGCATCTATGTCGGCGTCGGCTCGCATTGCGACAACAACGCGTCCAACATCTCCGGCTGGCTGCTGCGTTACGATGCCACGACGCTGAAGCTCAGCAGCGCGTTCGCGACCATCAAGGCGGCGGCCGGCTACGAGCTCGCCAGCATCTGGATGAGCGGCTATGCGCCGGCGATCGACGATGCGGGCGATGTTCTCGCCGTGACCGGAAACGGCGACTTCAATCCAAACAAGAGCGATGCCGGCTGGGGCGAAAGCATCCTGGATCTCTCCAGCGATCTGAAGACCCTGAAAGGTACGTTCACACCATCCGACTGGCAGAGCCTCAACAACAGCGACTCCGATTTCGGGTCAGGCGGCGTCATGGCCATTCCGCTCGTTGCGGGTCAAAGCGCGCCGCCGATGGCCATTGCCATGGGCAAGGAAGGCGTGGCCTACCTTGTCAACGCATCCAAGCCCGGCGGCAACAAGACGCACGGATATCAGCCGCTTCAGACCCTGAACATCGCCACCTGCTTCTGCGCGCCCGCCTATTATACGACGGCTTCCGGCGGCGTGCTTTTCTATCAGGGTTCCAACGATGTCGTTCGCGCCTACGCCGTGGGCACCGGCGCCAAGCCGGGTTTGACGCCGATGGGTACGGGGTCTGATCAGGCAGGCTTTGGTGGCTCGTTCCCGATTATCTCCTCGAACGGACAGGCGCCGAATACCGCAATCGTCTGGGCGCTGGAGCATGGATCGACGATGCAGTTGAAGGCCTACGACGCCGTGGCCCTCGGTTCGCCGTTGTTCCAGGCGAACTCCGGTACGTGGTCCAATGGCAGCCGGGGCTGGCTGACCCCGCTGGTGGCCGACGGACGGGTCTATGCGCCCGCCTATAAGACGGTCACGGTGTTCGGCCTGACCAACTGATTAAACAGAAGACGGGGGGTTTGGGGGGGCAGGCGCTGCGCCCCCAACTCTTAAGCCACGCGCCGCCGCGCTTTTCGCCTCGATCCGGTCCCAGATCGCCGCGGCGAGGTTTACGCCATCGAAGCGTTCGATTTCCCGCAAGCCGGTGGGGGAGGTTACGTTGATCTCCGTCAGGTAATCCCCGATCACGTCGATGCCGACGAAGAGCAGTCCCTGCTAGCGCAGGAATGGGCCGATGCGGGCGCAGATTTCCTCGTCACGCGCGCTCAGGGCCACGCGCTCGGCCCGGCCGCCGACATGCATGTTCGAGCGTGCTTCGCCCTGAGCCGGCACACGGTTGATCGCGCCGGCGGGCTCGCCATCGATCAGGATAATGCGTTTGTCGCCGCGCCGCACCGCGGCCTCGTAGCGCTGGATCATCAGCGGCTCGCGTGAGCGGGCGGCGAACATCTCCAGCAGGGAGGCGAGGTTTTCATCGCCCTCGCGGATCCGAAAGACGCCGGCGCCGCCATTGCCGAACAGCGGCTTGACGATGATATCGCTGTATTCGGCACGAAAATCGACGATGGCCTGCGCGTCCCACGTGATCAGCGTGGGCGGCATCAGGTCTGGGTAGTGCATGACCAGCAGCTTTTCCGGCGCGTTGCGCACGGCGGTGGGGTCGTTGAAGACCAGCGTCGGCGGCTGCAGATGCTCCAGGACGTGGGTTGCGGTGATGTAGCCCATGTCGAAGGGCGGGTCCTGGCGCATCAGCACGATGTCCATCTCCGCCAGATCCAGCTTCTCGAGCGGCCCTGCGGTAAAGGGTGGGTCGCCCAGGGTTACGCGACGCGCGCGCGCCGTGACGCGCCCGGCGCGCAGGCTCAGGTGGCGCACTTCGTAATGCCATAATGTGTGGCCGCGCCTGGCGGCTTCGACCATCAGCGCGTAAGTGCTGTCGCCCGCCAAGTTAAGGCTTTCGAGCGGGTCCATCTGGCAGGCGGCGCGGAGCATGGCAGAGCCATCCCACGTTTCTTCTTGCCTAACCATACCAGAAGGCTGCTTCTGACCGGATGCCCTGCCAAGCCCTTCCCGCAAGCTGCCGATGAACAAGCGCGGCGCGGATTTGATGCGGTTCTACCGTTTGCTGGACGAACTGGCCTCGTTGGGCGGAGGGCCGCACCGTCTTTCGACCGCCCGCCCGGAGCAGCCTTGGCCCAGGCGCGGCGTGATCTGGTTCTTTGAAAAGGGCGAGGCGCGCAGCGATAGCGGCACCGGACCGCGCGTGGTGCGTGTGGGCACGCACGCGCTCAAGCCGGAGCTGAACTCCCGGCTCTGGGAGAGGCTGGCGCAGGATGGCGGCGGCAGCCACCGCCAATCGGTCTTTCGCACGGTTGTGGGTCTAGCGATCCGCGACCTGACCGGCAGGCACGAGCCGCGCCATTGGGGCCGCGAAGCGGCCTTGGCGGACGCGGCGCCCGATCGCGCGGAGCTGGCGCTGGAGGAGGCGGTCAGCCTCTATATCGGGCAGATGGATTTTGTGGCGCTGGCTGTCGATGACGAGCCTGGCCCACGCAGCGAACGCGGCTTCATCGAGCGCAACAGCATTGCATTGCTGAGCAATTATGCGCGCCCGCCGCTTGATGGCGCGTCGGCCGCATGGCTGGGCCGGCGTTGCGGACGGGAGAAGGTGAGGCAATCGGGTTTGTGGAACACGCAGCACGTGGATGCGGCCTACGACCCAAGCTTCATGGAAACCATGCGTACGTGGATGGAGGAGATGCGCACCTAGTCCTCAGCAATCCGCGATAAGTCGCCAGAATGACTACCCGTCCGACGACAGACCCTCGCCTTCCTTCAACTCTCCAGCATCTTTCGTAACAATTCGACATCCTCGGCAAAGCCCGCATCCGTGCCGATCAGCTCGGTCACGCGTGAGACGGCGTGCATTACCGTCGTATGGTCCCGATTGCCGAAGCGTTTGCCGATTTCCGGCAGGGATCGGCTGGTCAATTGCTTGGCCAGATACATGGCCACCTGGCGCGGACGGGCGACCGCACGGGCGCGGCGCGCGCTGCTCATGTCGGTCAGGCGCATATGGTAGTGTTCGGCCACGCGCTTCTGAATTTCGTCGATGGTGACCTTCCTGTCATGCGCGCGCAGCACGTCATGCAGCACTTCCTGCGCGGTTTCCATCGTGACCGGACGGCTGAACAGGTTGGCGTGCGCAATCAGGCGATTTAGCGCGGCTTCGAGCTCACGCACGTTGGTTGTGATCTTGTGCGCGAGGAATTCCATGACACGTGCCGGCACTGTGCACTGCGCGCGCGTGGCCTTGGCTTCGAGGATGGAGATGCGCAGCTCGAAGGTTGCTGCGTGCAGGTCCGCGACCATGCCGCAACCCAGGCGCGTGCGCAGGCGGTCGCCCAGGCCGGAGATCTCGGAAGGCGATTTGTCGGCAGAAACCACGATCTGCTTGCCGGCATCGACCAGCGCGTTGAACGTATGGAAAAATTCCTCCTGCGTGTTATCCTTGCCGACCAAAAATTGCAGATCGTCAATCATCAGCACGTCGACCGAGCGAAGCTGGTCCTTGAACTCGATTGTTGATTGCGCACGTATTGCCTGGATGAAGCGATACATGAACTTTTCGGCGCTCATATACGCAACGCTCGGGTACGATGCGCCGGTGCGCGTCAGCTCCAGGCCGATGGCGTGCATCAGGTGCGTCTTGCCCAAACCCACGCCGCCATAGAGGAACAAGGGGTTGAAGCCGGGGCAGGCGGGTTGTTCGGCCACGCGCCGCGCGCAGGCATAGGCGAATTCGTTGGGCTTACCGACGATGAAGCTGTCGAATGAAAAACGCGGGTCGAGCGGCACGGACAGCTCGTCACCATTGCGGCCGAGCAGGACACGCTGGGCGCTCGCGGCGCGTGCGCCGTCAATCGCCGGTGGAGAAGGTGGGGTCGACGCCGGCTCCTGCACGCTGGGCGGATCGTTAACGCTGGTGGCTAAACCGATGCGGCCGTGCCCCACGCGAATGTCGATACGTTTTATCGCCGGCGCCTCCGCCTGCCACAATTTTTCGATCTTTTCACCGTAATGACTACGCACCCAGTCGCGCAAAAAGCGAGTCGGCAGATGCACGGTGACTTCATCGCCATCGATGCCAGCAAGCGTCATCTGGCGCAGCCACGTGCGGTATTCGACGTCGCCGACTTCGGATTGCAGCTTGCCGCGGATACGGGCCCAGACCGCTGCCACTTGCGGCGGCTGTTCGAATACCGCGTCCGCGGATGCCGCCACGACCGGTGCTGGCCAGATGCTGCTCGAGCTCAAGAGTCGCATCCCCATTTTTGTTACGGTAACAGAATGCTCACAAGTGAAGACACTTTGCCGTTCGGCATAATCGTCCGGCGAAGCAACCTCAACTTGTCGGCACACCGGCAATCGCCGGCGGACTCAACGGTAGGTCAGACGGAGATTTCAGGCAATCGGAATCTGCGAATTTATTAATGGAGTGCAGTAATCAGCCGATGCCTGGTACGGTACAAAAAAAATCCAATAACCACCAGGCGGTGATTATTGGCGTATTCTTGTAACAGAGCGAAGGGCCCACACCGCGGGCAGAAAGCGCGTCAGCTTGACGCGGCAAGCGACTTTACACGCGCCGACAGGCGCGAGATCTTGCGCGCGACGGTGTTGTCGTGGATCACGCCCTTGCCGGCGGCGCGCTGCATCTCGGGCTGGGCCGCGCGCAATGCCGCGGCCGCTTCATCCTTGTTTCCACCGGCAATGGCCGCTTCCACCTTCTTGATAAAGGTGCGCATGCGCGACTTGCGGGCCGCGTTGCGCGCGGTGCGCTTGGCGGTCTGCCGGATGCGCTTTTGGGCTGATGCGGTATTGGCCATAGGGTCTCGTCGGGTTGGTCGCCGGCGGCGTGCGGCAGAATGATAAAGCCTGAATTATGACCGTCGCAAGTCACCCCGCGTCCGGGAGCGCGTATCTAGAAGTGTGCCCCACCCGAGTCAAGGTTGGCCCATCACGCCTCTGGGTTGAACGACGCCTTGCGCTTCTCCACGAAGGCCGACATTCCCTCCCTCTGATCCGCCGTGCCGAAGAGCGGCAGGAACAACATGCGTTCAGCCCGCACCCCTTCGGCAAGCGTCGTTTCCAGCGCGGCATTGACCGCGCGTTTGGCGACGTAATTGGCCACACGCGATTGCGCGGCAATGCGCTCGGCGATTGTGATGGCCTCGGGGATTAGATCTGCCAGGGGAAAGACCCGGCTGACCAGGCCGGCCCGCTCGGCCTCCGCCGCATCCATCTGCCGGCCGGTCAGGCACAAATCCATGGCCTTCGACTTGCCGATCAGGCGGGTCAGCCGTTGCGTGCCGCCCGAGCCGGGGATGACACCGAGCGTGATTTCGGGCTGGCCGAAGCGGGCATTGTCCGCGCAGACGATGAAATCGGCCATCATGGCGAGCTCGCAGCCGCCGCCCAGGGCAAATCCGGCAACGGCGGCAATGACGGGTGTCCTGATCGTGGTGATCGTCTCCCACCGCGCAATGAAATCGTCCAGCAGCGTGGCAGGGTAGAAGCGGTGCTGCATCTCCTTGATATCGGCGCCGGCCGCGAAGGCACGGTCAGAGCCGGTCAGTACGATGGCGCCGATGGAAGGGTCGGCATCGAAGGCCTGCAATTGCGCGCCGAGTTCGGCCATCAGCTGGTCACACAAGGCGTTCAGTGCGGCCGGGCGGTTGAGGCGGATCAGGCCGACAGCGCCGTGTGTTTCGTGGAGGATCATGGCAGTCCGGTCGCAAAGGGCGGGTTAGGATAGGCAAGGTTGGGGGGATGTGCCATCCCCTCAACCCCGTCATTTCCTTGAGGGCTGCCGAATGGACTACGTCAATTTGGGCCGCACCGGCCTGAAAATTTCCCGCATCTGCCTGGGCTGCATGACTTACGGCGAGCCGGGCCGCGGCAGCCATGAATGGACGCTGCCCGAGGAACAATCCCGTCCGATCATCGCGCGCGCCATCGAGGCGGGCATTAATTTTTTCGATACGGCGAATGTCTATTCGGCCGGCTCCAGTGAGGAAATCCTCGGGCGCGCGATCCGTGACATGGTGCCGCGCGAGCAGGTGGTGATCGCCACCAAGGTGCATGGCGCGATGCGCAAGGACGCCAACGGGCAAGGCCTGTCACGCAAGGCGATCTTCGCCGAAATCGACGCCAGCTTGATGCGGCTGGGCATGGATTACGTCGATCTCTACCAAATTCACCGTTTCGATGCCTCAACGCCGATCGAGGAGACGCTGGAGGCGCTGCATGACGTCGTGCGCGCGGGCAAGACGCGCTATATCGGCGCCTCTTCGATGTACGCCTGGCAATTCTGCAAGGCGCTCTATCTGGCGCAGTCGCATGGGTGGACGCGTTTCGTCTCGATGCAGAACCACCTCAACCTGCTCTATCGCGAGGAGGAACGGGAAATGCTGGGGCTGTGCGCGGAAGAGGGCGTGGGCGTAATCCCATGGAGCCCTCTGGCGCGCGGGCGCCTGACGCGCGAATGGAGCGAGACGCCGCCCACGCACCGCGCGCAGACCGATCAGTTCGGCAAGTCCTTGTATAAGGCGCAACCCGATGCCGAGCGGGCGATCATTGAAGCGGTTGGGCAGGTGGCGGCAGCCCGCGGCGTGGCGCGGGCGCAGGTGGCACTGGCCTGGGTGATGAAGCGCCCGGCGGTGAGTGCGCCTATCGTCGGTGCAAGCCGTATGGGCCACTTGGAGGATGCGATCGCCGCCGCGTCGTTGACTCTGAGCGCGGAGGAGTGTGCGGCGCTGGAGGCGCCCTACCAGCCCCGCGCGACAGCGGGCTTTGCGTGACCGGGCCGCCGCAACCCCGCACCATCCTGGATCGCGCCGCCTGGCGCGGCTTGCTGAAGCGCCACCCCAGACGCAGTCCGGAAACCACGCCGCGTCTGGTCATCTGCGGTGTGGAGCATAGCGGCACAAGTCTGCTGGCCGACATCTTCCGCCAGGTGCCGGGCCTGGCCGCGGGCTGGGAGACGGGCGTGCTGCTCGCCGACAGGCCTTCGGACTTCGTTGGCGTGCAGCCCTACTACGACGAGTTTCCCGCCAATTGGGGCGTGAGCGATGCCGACATAGACTGGGTGTGCGCGGCGGTGGATCATGGCAATTTCTATCAACGCCTGTTGCGCTGCGCGACCAATCTGCCGCCCGGCACACGCATGGTGTTCGACAAGACACCGCGTTATTTCATTGATTTAAAGGCATGCATGGGCCGCGCGCTCGCGCCCTTTGTCGTCACCTACAAGGATCCGCGCGCAATCGCGCATTCCAACTGGGTACGCGCGGGCCGGCCGGAGGTGATGGCCTGGCTCGACACCGCGCTGGAGGAAATGCTTGGCTATCTGCTGAGCCTCTACGAGCAATACGAGTTTCACCGCATGGATCGCCGCGTGCTGTTCATCCCGCTTGAAGCGTTGTGCCTGGCGCCGGGACAGATCTGCGCGCAGGCCTTTCACCACGCAGCGCTGGACTTCGATCCCGGCTATCTGGTGCTGCATGGCATCGAGAACCGGGCGACGCACGGAAACACGGTTATGGCGGGCGTGCCGTTTGCGTGGCGGCGGGACTGGCCGGCGGAGGCGGCCCGCGCGGTCAGGTCGCGTTTCGCCGCACTCGATGGCTGGTTCTACGATTAATACCAACAAGCAGAAAGATTGACTCTTCAGAAGACTGGGGAGATGTGCCATCCCCCCCAGACCCCCCGTCATTATTTGAGGCGCGTCCTAAAATCGACGGGGGGTTTG
>CAXUNZ010000025.1:17075-21276 GCA_964252525.1 uncultured Acetobacteraceae bacterium | reverse complement strand
ACCTGAAAGGCACGGGCGTACCGGTCAGCCGGCGCGATGGTGCCGCTTGGCTGGAACGCGCGGGCCAGGCCGGCTGGGTGGAAGCGCAGACTCTGCTGGCCACCCTCTATCTCTACGGCTTGGCCGGCCGGAAGCCGAAGGCGCAGAACACCGGCCCGCTGTTCAGCCGCGTCGGTTCGGCCACCGATGAACCCGATTTCCACGAGGCGCTGCGCTGGGCGCGCATGGGAGCGGATGGCGGCTCGGCCGAAGCTCAGGCCCTGCTCGGCTACATCCTGACCTCCGGGCCCGAGGACATCCGCGACCTGACGGAAGCGGATGAATGGTACCAGAAATCGGCCGATGCCAATTGCGCGCAGGGCCATCTCGGACTCGGCCTCTCCCGCTTGCGCGTGGCCAATGATTACGACAGCCATGCCGAAGCGGCCAAGGCGCTGCGCCTGGCCGCCGAGACCGGGCTGCCCACCGCGCTCTATCTGCTCGGCGTGATGCACGAACGCGGCGCCGGCGTCTCCCAAAGCCTGGAGGAGGCCGCGAGCTTCTATCGCCAGTCGGCCGAGAAAAACGTCCGTAGCGCCCAGGCGCGCTGGGGCCTGGCGCTGCTCGAAGGCCGGGGCGTGGCTAAGAACCCCGTCGAGGGCGAGTCCTGGCTCCGCCGCGCGGCTAATGCCGGGGACCGCGAGGCCGCGGCCCTCGTCGGCGACATCTACGCCCGCGGCGGCGAGCTGCCGCCGAATTACGCCGAAGCGGCCATCTGGTACAATCGCGCTGCCGAGGCAGGCCATACCGCCGCGGCGCGCGCGCTCGGCCTGCTGTTTCTGACCGGTGCGGGCGTGCATCGCGACACCGAGGAAGCCGGAAGGTGGTTCCGCCGCGCCGCCGAAGGCGGCGACCGGCAAGCGCAGGCGGATCTCGCCAACCTGTTGCTGTCCGGCAACGGCTCCGAGCAGGACCGCATGCGCACGCGCGAATTGTTCGAGCAGGCCGCGGGCTCGGGCGATCTGGTTGCCGCCTTCAACCTGGGCGTCTGTCTGGCCGAAGGCGTGGGCGTGGAGCGGGATGACCGGCGCGCCATGCTGTGGCGGCGCCGCGCCGCCGATGGCGTGGTCAACGCCCAGTATTGGTATGGCCGCATGCTGATGGAGGGCCGCGGCATAGAGGCCGATCCAGTCGAGGGCCGTGCCTGGATCGCACGTGCCTCGGAGGCAGGCATGAGCGATGCGCAGGTGGCACTCGCCGAACTGATGCTGAGCGGCGCCGGCGGCCCCAAGGACCATCCAGGTGCGCTCAACCTGTTCGAGCGCGCGGGCGAGCAGGGGCATGTCGGGGCGATGTTCGCGGTCGGCGCCATGCTGGGCGGCGGCCACGAGGTGCCGGAGGATCGCGTGCGGGCGCAGAGCTGGTATCGCCGCGCCGCCGAGAAGGGTCACGCGCATGCGCAGCTGATGCTGGGCCGTTTCCTGATGCGCGGCCTGGGCGGCCAGCAGGATAGCGCCGAAGCCAAGCTGTGGCTGGAAAAGGCCCACACCCAAGGCATGGCCGAAGCCGCCGCCGACCTGGACCGCCTGAACGCCGAAGCCGGCGCCGCCGCTGCCTAAACCAAAGGCGGCGGGTTCGGGCGCCGGGGCGGCTCGAGGCGGCACACGCGCCGGCTCGCCCAGCCGGCTCGACCTTGTCGCCGAACGCGTCTAATACGAACGGCGGCAGGCGCAGGACGCCTGGCGCCAAGCCGAGGCAGAGCCTGCCTTGGCTCGGAAATGGCTGGAGCGTGCCTACCGCTTCACGCCGAGCGACCAGAACCTGGCCTTCGCGCTCGCCAGCGCCCGCCTCGTTGAGGGCGACGTGGCAGCTTCCCGCCAGCTTTTCGAGAAGCTTGCTGGCCGGCATGGCACGCGCGAAGTGCTCGCGGGCCTCGCCGCCAGCGCAATGGCCGCGGGCGACAGGGCGGCTGCCAGCGAGGCGCTTGGACGCGCATTTTCCACGGTGGTGCCCGACGCCACGCTGGCGGCGATCGCAGACGCGCTTGGCGCCGCCTGGTGCGGACTGAGCCTGGAGGGACGGGTGCTTGGCAGTGCGCTCGTGGAGCTTGAATACGAAACCGAAGGTCACAGCGACCGCGTGCTGCGCATGGTGGGAACTGAGGCTCCGGATCCTCATCTTGTGGCCGGAGCGCGGACCCTGCGCGTCACGCGGAAGGGGCAAGCGCTGCTCGGCAGCCCCATCGACGTTCGTGCGATCACGCGCACGGAGGGTTTCGTGGCCCGCGTGCGCGGCGGCGTGGGCGGCTGGGCCTGGCATCCGGCCTCGCCGGACACCGATCCCGCCCTGCGTGTGATTGTGAACGGGCACGAACACAGTCTCATCGCGCGCGATCTCTCCATCGCCATCCCTGGCACCACCCCCTTAGCGCGGCCGCGGGGCTTTGCGGTGGCATGCCCGCCTTCGAGCATCGTGCGAGTGCTCGACCGGCACGGCCGTGACCTGCTGGGCAGCCCGCTGGGCGGCCGCGCGCGCGCGCAGCCCGCGCCCCGGCCCGCGGGCGCCGCCGGTATCGCCGTTATCGTGCCCGTCTATCGCGGGTTGACGCAGACGCTGGCGTGCCTGGCCAGCGTGCGGGCGACGATTGCACCGCGCGACGAACTGATCGTGGTCAATGACGCCAGTCCGGAGCCAGCGCTGGTGCGCGCGCTGGAGGCGCTAGCGCGCCAGGGCGCGCTTACCCTGATCGATGCGAACCCGGCCGATCCCACGCGCAACCCCGGCGTTCCCGCCGCCGCTAATGCCGGCCTGCGCGCCGCTTCAGGCCGGGACGCGGTGCTGCTGAACAGCGACACGATCGTCTATTCCGGCTGGCTGGAGGGCCTGCGCCGGGCCTGCCATGCCGCCACCGACATCGGCACCGCAACCCCGCTGTCCAATCAGGCCAGCATCTTTACCTATCCCGAGCCTGGCGAGCCTGCCCCGATGGCGGACCAGGAATCCGGCGCCTGGCTGGCCGCTTTGGCCCTGAGCGCCAATGCGGGGCTGATCGTGGATGTGCCGACCGGTCATGGATTCTGCCTCTACGTCCGCGCCGATTGCCTGCATGCGGTGGGTCTGCTGAGGCCGGAGCTCTTCGCGCAAGGCTATGGCGAGGAGAACGATTTCTGCGAGCGCGCCCGCGCCCGCGGCTGGCGCCACGTGGCCGCCGCCTCGGTCTATGTCGGCCACGAGGGCGGCGTGTCCTTCGCCACGGCGCGCGAGCATCTGATGGCACGCAACGCGGCGGTCCTTGACCGGCTCTACCCGAGTTATCACGCCCGCATCGCCGCCTTCATTGCCGCCGACCCGCTGAGGGATGCACGGGCGCGGCTGGACGAGGCCCGCCTGGCCGCGGGCGCCGGCGGGGTTGCCGTGCTGCTGGTCAGCCACGCCGGCCATGGCGGCACGACCCGCTTCGTGGCCGAGCGCGCCGCCGCGGCGCGCCATGCGGGACTGCGGCCGCTGATCCTGCGCGGCAGCGACGGCGTCTCGACGCTTGCCGAGGAGGGGCTGGATACACCCAATCTGCGCTTTTCCCTTCCCGCCGACCTGCCTGCGCTCAGCCGGCTGCTGCGCAATTTGCGCGTCGTGCGGGCCGAGGTGCATCACCTTCTCGGCCATGGCCATGCCATCGCGGAGTTGCTGGAGGGGCTTGGCGTTCCCTTCGAGGTCTGGGTGCACGACTACTTCTGGCTATGCGCCCGCCTGGCGTTGGTCACGGGCGAAGGGCGCTTCTGCGGCGAGCCGCCAGCCTCGGTTTGCATCGCCTGCGTGGCGCGATGGGGCGATGCGATGGAGGTGCCGATCGCGCCGCCTGAGCTGCGCGCGCGCAGTGCGGCGATACTCGGCAGCGCGCAGGCGGTGATCGCGCCGTCCGCGGATGTGGCGCGGCGCATCAATCGTCATTTTCCGCAAGCCAAACTGCGCATCGCGCCGTGGGAAGCGGACCCCCCTGCCCGCGCGGCCCGACTCGCGCGTCCGGCGGAGGGGAAGCTTCGCGTGGCCGTCGTCGGCGCCATTATCGTGCTGGTGATCTACCACGCCATCATCGGCCGCCGCGCGTACTGACCGTCCAAGCTCCGCGCCTTCTTTGAATGGGGGCGCGGGCTTGTAGAGCGGGCGTGCAGCACGCCGCTGGCCGGGGGGCCGCCCCCGCTACCAGCTCTCAAGCACGCCCCAC
>CAXUNZ010000025.1:6883-17065 GCA_964252525.1 uncultured Acetobacteraceae bacterium | reverse complement strand
TCGAAAAGGGATACGACATCCTGCTGGCCTGCGCGCGCGATGCGGCGGCGCGCGCCTTGCCCGTGCATTTTACCGTCGTCGGCTTTACGCCGGACGACGAACCGCTGCTGGCCACGGGCCACGCTTTTGTTACGGGACCGTTCCGCGCGCCTGAGGCGGGCGCCGCGATTTCGGCCGTGCGCGCTCATCTGTCGCTGTTGCCCTCGATCTGGCCCGAAACCTGGTGCTACGCGCTCAGCGACTGCTGGGCGGCGGGGCTGGACGTTGCGGTGTTCGACATTGGCACACCGGCCGAACGCGTGCGCGCCAGCGGGCGTGGGTGGATATTGCCGCTGGGTTTGCCACCTGCGCGGGTGAATGACGCCTTGTTGAATCTTCAAGGTCCTGCCAGTAGGTCGTTGAGAGGAAGGCCAGGGGCTCTGCCCGGGGACCCCGCTGGGGCCTGAGGCTCCAGACCCCCATTTGTTTGGATGAGGGGGGCCGAGAGCCGTGTCTCAACACACGTGTCGCCCCCCTCATCCAAACAAACAGGTTCTAAGGACTTGTCCTTAGCAGGGGTCCTGGGGGCAGAGCCCCCTGGCCTACTCTCGACCACATGACGCGCGTGGCTTGGTTCAGGAGCGAGATAAACGACCGTGAGTGAAAGCAAGACGACCGCCCCCCAAAAGACGGCGCCCTCGGCGCAGAAGCTGGTGACCGAGCTCAAGGTCTCGGCACATTTGATGACGCTGGATGCTGGGCTGTTCTGCATCTTCATCCCGCCCAACAGCCCGGCCTCGGATCCGCAATCGGGCTTTCCGGGCATTCGCATTTCGCTGCCGCCCGGGCCCGCGTTCCGGCCGGAGGCAATCACCATCAGCACGTTTCGCGACGATGGCTGGCTGGGTGGCTGGAACGGCGCGGCGCTGGTGCGCGTGGGGCGCGGACCGGCGCAGATCCTGGTGACGATCTACCAGGCGCCGAACGCCAAGGGCGAGGCTCCCAAGCTGCAGATCATGCGCCTGACCGAAGGCCAGCCCGTCGTGGTGCCGGGCCAGGCGCCCGCCGCCGCGCCGGCGCAGGTACCAGCAGCACCGGTTGCGCTGGCGGCACCCGAGGCTCCGGCACCCGCTCCCGCGCCTGCACCCAAGGTGACTCCGCCTCCTCCAACCGCCGCGCCACAGAACTCCCCGCCCGCCGGCGCCGGCGATACCAGCACGGCCGAAATGGTGGCCCACATCCAGACGCGCGGCGATGTCGCCTGCGGATTGACGGATTGGATGGGCAATCCGGGCAGCAAGCATTGGATCGAGGGCTTTGCGATTGCGCCCAAGCACGTGATCGGACCTGGGGATATCGAGTATCAGGCCGTGCTCGGGCGCGGGTGGTTGAGCCCGTGGGCGGAAGGCGGGCAGTTCTGCGGCAGCCGCGGCATGAGCCTGCCGATCCTGGGGCTGCGCGTGCGCCTGCGCGGCCAGGCGGCGGATCATTACGATTGCGCTTTGTCGGCGAGCTTTATCGACGGCACGCAGGTAGGCCCGCTGGACAATGGCGAGCCCGTGCAATCCGAAAGCCTGGCGCCGCTGGAGGCGTTCCACCTGGAAATCAGGCCGCGGGACGGGCAGGCCGAGGCATCGGCGGAGGCCCCGCCCGCCAAAACGGCGCCAAAGAGCAAGACGTCCAGATCGGCGGCAGATGCGCCGGCGGCCAAGCCGAAGTCAACCAAGCGCAAATAGGCAGGCCGGGCCGGCGAGCTTCCCCATCGGGGATGCGCCGGCCCGGACACACGCCATGCGATACCTTTTCGTCCATCAAAATTTTCCGGGCCAGTTCCTGCATCTGTTGCGCCATCTGGCCAGGCAGGAACGGCACGAATTGCTGTTCATCACCGAAAACGCCGCCAACCATTTGGCCGGCGTGCGCAAAGTCGTGCACGGGCTGGGCCGCAAGCCCGCGGCTGACGCGCATCCCGATGCCTCGGAATTCGATCTTGCCATGATCCGCGCCAGCGTGGTGGCGGACACCGCGCGCCAGTTGAAGAATTTGGGTTTTGTGCCCGACATCATCATCGGCCATCACGGCTGGGGCGAATTGCTCAACCTGCAGGACGTGTTTCCCGGCGTGCCGCTGCTGGGCTACCAGGAGTACTACTATAACGAGGACGGTTTCGATGTGGGGTTCGATCCGGAATTTCCCCAGCCGCGCGAAACCTATAGCCGCGTGCGGGCCAAGAACGCGGTCAATCTGCTGGCGCTGACCAATCCGGGGCACGGTTTTACGCCGACGCTGTTCCAGCACTCGACGTACCCGGAATGGGCGCGGCCGAATATCACCGTGCTGCATGAAGGCGTAAACCTGGACGTGTGCAAGCCCGACCCGGGCTTGCGCACGCGCGTGACGACGCTGGCGGGCTACAAGATCCGCCCGGCCGAAAAGCTGGTGACCTTCGTGGTGCGCGACCTCGAACCCTATCGCGGGTTTCACGTCTTCATGCGCGCCTTGCCGCGGCTATTGGCCGCGCGGCCGGATGCGCGCGTGATTTTGGTGGGCAGCGATGGCGTCAGCTACGGCGCGAGGATCGACCGCGGCACCTGGCGCGAGCGCATGAGCGATGAGATCGCGCCGCGCACGGATATGTCACGCGTCCATTTTGCCGGGCGTGTACCTTACGAGACTTACGTGAAGATTCTGCAGCGTTCGGACGCGCATGTCTATTTGACATACCCCTTCGTGGCGAGTTGGTCGTTGCGCGAGGCAATGGCGACGGGGTGTGCGCTGGTGGTGTCCGACACGGCGCCCGTGCGCGAATTCGTCACGCACCGCAAGACGGGCTTGATGGTGCCTTTTTTGCAGCCAGACGCGATCGCGGACGGGGTGCTGACCCTGCTGAAGGATGCGGCGCTGGCCGGTCGGCTTCGGCGGGCGGCCCGTGCGTGGGCCGAGAAGAACCTTGTGATGGACGATTATATTTCGGCCTATGAGGCGCTGATCGCGCGGGTGACGGGCAAACCCGTCGACGCCATGAAAGCCGCTGATCCACGCTCGTAAACTCTGCTATCTTCAACAACACGAAGTCATGCTTACACCAACTGATACCAACAAGTAGAAAGATTGACTCTTCAGAAGACTGGGGGAGATGTGCCATCCCCCCCGGACCCCCCGTCATTATTGGCGCCTATATACGTGTGTGACCTTAATCTGTGAGCTACCGTGCAACTGGGCAGCTTACCTCTAAGGAAGGGGCGACGGTCAGCGGTTGGGGACAGAGGGGTCCCTGGTAGATCGTCCGCCCCCCGGATTCGCTTGTGCTAACTTCGATTGATTTGATGGGTGCGCCGTTTGCAAACACCTTGAAAGCAGATTTAGGCTTGACCGGAAATCTGGGGCTCAAACCACTCAATTTTACTTCTATAGATACATGGCTATCGTTCACTAGGACCGTCCTCGTCGGGTCGCAAGCGGCGAGCGCCAGCAAGGTGGCGCAGAGGACGGTGCGGGCGAGGATGGGAAGTTTCCTTCGATCGCCCTCAGCACAATTCAACTCTTTCCCTTTCTAGGCTTGGCTGTGGGCAGGCTGGCGCCAGCGGCTTTGAGAGTGGCAACCTCCTTTGCATAAACTTCCGCGCGCATCTCCCGACGTCGGTTGTCAAACTTATGATATTCGGATTTGACATGAGCCTCCGCCGTAGCGGCCGACACGCGGCCTCCACTGTTCAAAACTGCCCGGTTTAGACTCTTGAGTTGGGCATCCAGAAGCGCAGTCGCTTCTGACATGAGGGTCAGGCGGCCAATATTTAGTTGGTCATCGAAAATGTCAAGTAGTATCGTAGTAAGTCGATTAAGTTCTCTCAATTCTGAGTCCGCCAAATAGTTTTTGGCCGTCACGACATCTGCCTGCAAAACATCTGCCTTTGACCACGTTCTCAATCCCATATTAGGAACCTCCGCATTGGCGCGGGTCACCAGGATTTCTGATGGCGTGTGAGAAACTACAGCCCAATAAAGATTTGCCTGCATCCGACTGTAAAACGACCGCGCTGACTCCGACTTCGGGTCGTAATCTCGGCAAAGTGAGCAGATGCGTCGAAGCTCTGCATATACGTTCGCCTCTGCTGCGCGAATATCGCGGATAATTTCACGAAGCTCGGTGACCCGATCGTAATTGCCGGGTTCCTTCAGTCGCTTGACATCCACGACAAAACCATTTGCTAGGTAGCGCACGAGTCGATCCGTGGCCCAGATACGGAACATCGTTCCAAGCCTGCCGCCAACCCTGTAACCTACCGATATTAAGGCGTTGAGATCATACACTTTAAAGCGGTAAGGCTGGCCGGTTTGACCCACGCGCAAGGATTCCTTGCATGTGGTCGCCTCGACAAGCTCACCCTCCTTGAAGATATTCGCCAGGTGAAGGGAAACATTTTGGCGAGTCACGCCAAATATTTCTGCCATTTGTGCTTGAGACGCCCAGAAGGTGTCGCCTTCAACTTGAAGGTTAACTTCGACCCCACCTTCGCTCGCGTAGATTAAGAATCTATCGCCAGTTTCCGCATCCTCCGTCAAAGGGAGAGGCGAACCTTTCTCACTTGCCACTTGCTTTGTTTCTTCAGGACTTGTCTGGACAAATCGGCGAAGAGCTTCATCAAACTCCATATTCAACACGACAGGCGGCTGCCGTTTATTGTCGCTCATGCGATCAGCGCCTTATAGGTCAGTGGCCATTGGCATCGGCCAGCAGCATGTTCACCCGGTTGCCCTCGTCGGTAGAGCGGCGATTGTAGCGCCAGGAGGACTCGGCCACGTAGCGATCAAGGTGCTTGACGCTAACCCAGTGGTGGACACCGAAAATCTGGCGCTTTAGCTGCGACCAGTATCCGTCAATCGTCTGGGTGTGGAAATTGCCATCCACGAAAACCTTCTGCGTATGGTGGACTACCCCATGGGGATACTTCATCCCCATCCGGCGATAGCCCATGTGTTCATCCGTGGACAACGACTGGACGGCGGGTGACACGGTGTTATCCACAAACTCTTCCAAAACCTCAGTATTCACATGAGTAACGGCCGTAGCAACAACGTTGCCGCCCCGCTCAACGCGCCAACAACGGCGGCCTTGCCCTTTACGCCGCCGCCCTCGCCACTCTTGCCGCCGTGCTTGTTCTTCGCCTTGCCGCCCACGTAGGTCTCGTCAACCTCAACGTCACCTTCCAATGGCGCGGCAAAGGACTGCGTGCGGGCGGCGTGGCGCAGGCGATGCAGGACGAACCACGCGGATTTTTGCGTGATCTTCAAGTCCTTGGCGAGTTGAGTAGAGGCAACGCCCTTCTTGTGGCTGGTGATGAGCCAGATCGCGAGGAACCACTTGCGGAGCGGGAGCTTCGTATCTTCGAAAATCGTGCCGACTTTGATAGAGAACCGCTGGCGGCAATCGCCACACTTGTGGGTGCGCTGATCGGAAAAGTGGTAGACTTTGGTGCTACCGCAGTGGGGGCAGTAAGCGCCATCCTTCCAACGGAACGCGCGAATATGGTCAATGCAGGTCTGCTCGTCCGGGAAGGCTTCCATCATTTGAAGCAAGCTGTCGAACTGCAGGATCATGGCCGCACCCTCTCGATGCAGCCGTTCTACCCCAATCAGCAGCTTGGGTCAAGCACGTATATAACCGCCTCATTATTTGAGGCGGCGTCCTAAAATCGACGGGGGGTCTGGGGGGGCTGACGTATACGTCAGCCACATCTCCCCCCGCCTTCCCTTCCATTGACTATGCGTCAGTCCCGACGCCGCCTGGTGTCATACCTCTCCGGCAGCCGATCGGGCGGAACTGCCCGCCCGAGGAGCCCGCAGGATCGCGGCCGCCACCTCCACGAGGTCGGCCGAGAATATCTCCGGGTTGGCTCCGCTGCAGCCCTCCAGCGCGTCAAAGTCGCTGATCGTGTTGACCACGAGCTTGCCGATCATGCTCATCCGCATCCGCCAAACCGGCTCGGGCAGGACGGGGACGGCACTACGGAGATTGTCGTAGATTGCGCGCGTGATCGGCGCGGTCGCCGTCTGGCGCGCCCATAATGCGTAGTAAGGCTGATGCTGGGTCAGCGCGCGCAGGAACCGCACGAACGAACGCCCCTCACCATGCTCGCCGCCATCGTCCATGAAGGGTCGGATGACGAGCCGAAACAACCCGCGCACATCCAGATTGTCCAGCGACGTCGCCTCGCCGGCGCACAGCGCCGCGCGTGCCGCCTCGAGCCGCTGACGGTTGAGGTCGATGATGGCCGAGATGAGGGCGTCGCGTGAACCGAAATGGTATTGGGCCGCCATGACGTTGCGGCTGCCGGAGAGCTCGCTGATCCGCCGCAGGGACGTACCGTTGATGCCCAACTCGGCAAACGCGTCCTGCGCGACCCGGAGTATCCGCTCCTTCATGCCGGCCGCCTTCAACGGCCTCTCTGCCGTTCGTTCACCGGGTTCGACCAGATCGTCCATGCCCATCCTCGTCGCTGGCGCCAATCATACATTGACGGTGTAATGCAACTGCATTAAATCGCTCCATGCCGGCGCCGTCCATCGCGGCGCCGTCTGGAACGGAGGACAGGACCATGGTCAACCCCGCGATCCCCCGCATACCGCTTGCGGATCTGCCCGAGAAATACCGTTCCACGGCCGACAACATGATCGAGCTGATCGGGGACGCGACCACCATCCAGGTCTGGGCGCATAGCCAGACCGCGACCGACTTCTATTTCGACAGCTTCTACAAGGGGTTGTTCTACAACGGTCAGCCGGGAACGGCCGTTGACGTGCGCTACAAGCAGCTCGTCCGGCTGCGCATTTCCAAGCGCCATGGCTGCGTGATCTGCAACCGCAACAACGAGGCGGAAATCCGGGAATACGGCTATGGCGAACGTCAGATCGACGCCTTATTCGAGCTGCGGCCCGACCCGGAACTCTTCTCGGAGCTGGAGCTCGCGCTCATTGATTTCGCCGACCAGATGATCCTCAGCAACCAGGAGGGCACGCTGGACAAGCCGCTCTATGACCGGCTGCGCCGGCACCTCACGGACGAGCAAATCGTGGAAGTCGCGCTCGTGTCGGCGGTTCTCGTCGGCGCGGCCAAGCTGGGCTTCACGCTCGGGCTGCGCGACCGCGAGGCGACCTGCGAAATCGGACGGCCGAAGGCCCTGGCGGCGTAGGCAGCCGAGCCCCGTGCCTCGGCCCGTCGCCATGCACGCGAGCAGGCGGGTCGCGCCCGCACAGGCGCCGACCATGGCCGACGCGGTCGCGGCGGCGCGCGCTCTGGCGCCGGCGCTTAAGGCGCGGGCGGAAACCGCCGGGAAGCTGCGGCGGACGCCGTCCGAAACGCTGGCGGACTTCCGCGACGCCGGCTTTTATCGGATGTGCGTGCCGGCCGAATATGGCGGCTGGGGCCTCGGCCTTGAGGCGGCGGTGCGCGTGTCGTTCGAGCTTTCGCAGGCATGCGCCTCGAGCGGCTGGATCGCCGCGCAAATCGGCGTCGAGGCCCTGATGGTGACGGCGTTCCCCAAGCGCGCGCAGGACGAGTTCTGGGCGGACGGCCCGGACGTCGGCGCCGCCAGCGCCAACGCGCTGCTGGGCGGCGAGGTCACTTCGACCGGCGACGGCTACGTCATTTGCGACGGGCGGTGGAAATTCGCGAGCGGCGCCAACCAGGCGGGATGGTTGATCCTGACCCAGCCCGCGCGCGGCGGCGCGCCGATGATGCTGGTGCCGCGCGCGGATTTCGAGATCGTCGACGACTGGTTTACGATCGGACTGCGCGGCACCGGCTCCAGCATGGTCGTGATCAGGAAGGCCGAGGTTCCGGCCCACCGCACCGCACCGCTTCGGAACGTGCCGAACCACGCCATGAGCGTTTGGGTTCTGGGTGCCGTCGCCTGGGGCGCGGCGCTGGGCGCGAGTCGCGACTTCGGCCGGATCGTCGCCACGCGGCGTTCGACGAAGGACCTCTCCCGCCCCGCGGACCGCGATGCGGTGCAGGTCGCGCTCGCGCGTTCGACGGTGGAGCTTGAATGCTGCGAGATGCTGTTCGAGCGCGACTTTGCCTTGTTCCGCGAGGCGGCGCGCGCAGGGCGCGAGCTTGCGCCGGATGAGGCGCTGCGCGTGTCCCGCGACTGCGCCTATGTCTGCGAACTCGCCTATCGCGGCACGCAGACGCTGTTCGACGAGTTCGGCAGCAGCGTGATCTACGAAAGCAATCCAATCCAGCGCGCTCTGCGCGACATCATGGCCGCGACCCGGCACGGGCGCGTTTCATGGGCGCTCAATGGGAAAAATTACGGCATGTGGCTGCTTGGATCGTTGGCGGGCGCGCCGGCCAGCGAACGCGACGGCCGGGGTTGCGACGTGGCCGAGGACATGAGGAGCACCAGATGATGGACGGTATCGCCACCCAGGAAACCCGCAACGCCAGGACCCGCGCCTATCTGGCCACCGGCGCCAAGAAGATGCTGATCGGCGGCGAATGGGTCCCCGCCCGGTCCGGCCGGACGTTCGACACGCTGGATCCCGCCACGGGCGAGGTGCTGTGCGCGGTGCCGGACGCGGATGCCGGCGATGTCGACCGCGCGGTGGCCGCGGCCAACAGGGCGTTCGAGGACCCTAGCTGGAGCGGAATGTCGCCCCATGAGCGGGCGAAGCTGCTGCTTCGGCTCGCCGACGTGCTTGAGAAGAACCTCGACGAGATCTCGACACTGCAATCCTACGACATGGGCCTGTTCCACCCCTTTTCGCAGGGGATGACGGCGGGCATGGCGGACGTGTTCCGCTACTACGCCGGCTGGGTGACGAAGATTTTCGGCAAAACATTTCCCGCCAGCGGGCCTGGCATCACCTACACGCGGCGCGAGCCGCTGGGCGTGGTGGGCGCGATCATCCCGTGGAATGGGCCGGTGCTGGCGGCGACGTGGAAGATCGCGCCCGCGCTCGCGTGCGGCAACACGGTGGTGCTCAAGCCCGCCGAGCAGGCGCCGCTTGTGCCGCTGCGCATGGCCGAACTGTTCCAGGCGGCCGGACTGCCCGACGGCGTGCTCAACGTCGTCACCGGCGATGGCAGCGCCGGCGCGGCGATCGTTGCGCACCCGGGCGTTGCGAAGATCAGCTTCACCGGCTCGACCGAGACGGGCAAGCGCATCATCGCCGAAGGTTCAAAAACGATGAAGAAGGTGACGGTGGAGCTCGGCGGCAAATCGCCGACGATCATCTTTCCGGATGCCGACCTCGACCGCGCCATCCCCACCGCCACCATGGGCTTCACCATGGGGGCGGGCCAGGGCTGCGTGTGCGGCACGCGCATTTTTGTCCACGACAGCATCTACGTCGAGGTGGCGGCGAAGATCGCCGCCGCGGCCGGCGCGATGAAGGTCGGCAGCCCGTTCGATCCCGCCACCCAGGTCACGCCAATCATTTCGCAGGAGCAGCTCGACCGCGTCGCCGGCTATGTCGATATCGGCCGGCAGGAGGGAGCCACCGTGGCGGCCGGGGGATCGCGCTCCACGCAGGCAGGCTTCTACATGCAGCCGACCGTTTTCACCGACGTTCGCAACGACATGCGCATCGCCCAAGAGGAGATTTTCGGCCCGGTCGGCGCGGTGATGCCGTTCAGCGACACGGAGCAGGTGATCGGCCTCGCCAACGATGTCAGCTACGGGTTGTCGGCGTCGCTGTGGACCAAGGACATCGCCACCGCCCAACGGGTTGTCGACGCCTCCAAAGCGGGCATCGTATGGGTCAACACGATCTTCGAGATGGACGTGATGGCGCCATTGGGTGGGTACAAGGCTTCCGGAATAGGCCGGGAGCTGGGTCCGGACTCCATCGATGCCTTTACGCAGACCAAGACCGTCGTGATCCGGCCGTAGCGCCGCGGCGGGGCGTGCTTGCCGTAAGCTCGTCACGATGGGAGACGTCGGCCGCGCCGCTGACACGGCGGCGCAACTGGCCAAGCGGCCTGTGCGAAAGGATCGGATTATGTCCACAGACTCGATTGAGGCATTCTTCAAGCCGTTCGAGTACAAATCCTTGAAGCTGCGCAACCGCCTGGCGATGGCGCCGATGACGCGGTACTTTTCGCCCGATGGCACGGTGACGGCGGAGGTCGCCGAATATTACGCCCGCCGCGCGCGGGGCGGCGCCGGCCTGATCATCACCGAGGCTCTTTCGCCGGATCGG
>CAXUNZ010000025.1:0-6873 GCA_964252525.1 uncultured Acetobacteraceae bacterium | reverse complement strand
GATCGGGAGGTCGCACGCAATCAGGAGAACATTCCCTGGTTCCACGGCGAGAGGCGCGATCCGTGGAGAAAGGTCGTGGATGATGTTCACGGGGGCGGCGCCGCCATCGCGCCGCAGATCTGGCATCCCGGCGGTTCGCGCGATTTCACGTTTCCCGACTCCAAGCTCAGCGACGACCTGGAAAGCCCGTCCGGCTTCTACGGACCGGACATGCCGGGCGGACGGGAGATGACCGAGGAGGACATCGCCGATGCCCTGGCGTCCTTTGTCCGCGCGGCGGTGGATGCGAAGGCGCGAGGATTTGACGCTCTCGAGCTGCACGGTGGCCACGGCTACATCTTCGACCAGTTCTTCTGGACGGCGACGAACAAGCGCAGCGATCGCTGGGGCGGGACCAGCATCGGTGAGCGTACGCGCTTCGCGTCCGAGGTCATCCGGGCGACGCGCAAGGCCGTGGGTGAGGACTTCGTCATCTTTTTCCGTATTTCGCAGTGGAAAACCAAATTCTACGACGCCCGGATCGTGAATACGCCGGTGGAACTGGAACGTTGGGTCCAGCCGCTCGCCGAGGCCGGGGTGGACATCTTCGACTGTTCGCAGCGCCGGTATTGGGAACCCGAGTTCGCCGGAAGCGACATGAACCTGGCGGGTTGGGTCAAGAAGCTGACGGGCCGTCCGACCATGACCGTAGGTTCGGTCGGTCTTTCGACCGACGTCATGCAGGATTTCGAGATCAATGAGGTGTCGGCGCCAGCCCCGTCGACGATCCAGGGCGTTGCCGAGCGCCTTGGCCGCGGTGAATTTGATCTCGTTGCGGTCGGACGCGCGATGATCGCCAATCCGGAATGGGCGAACAAGGTCCGCAATCGGGAGTTCGGCAAGCTGAGCGGCTATTCCGTGGAGATGATGAAAACACTCGTGTGAAATTGCCTGTCGCGTCGTCGGCACTCTCCCCTGCCCGCCTCCGGTCCCGATGATCCCTTTTTATAGACTTGCGCGCTCGATCTTTGGTGGGGTAATCCCGAAACGATTTCGTTTGGGTCGGTGGGGGGCCGAAATCCATGCCCGATGTCGAAGACAGGATGAAGCCGCGCGATGGGCTGAACAATTTCAGCATCGCGTTTGCGCGGATGCAGCCGCAGGCGCGGGGTGGGGCGGAATTCGTCTTCAATGTCACCGACTCGATGCAGCCCGTCTCCGAGCTGGCGGTGCTGATCCAGTTCAAGGGCCAAGGGTTGGACCAGATGATGGTCGAGGCGCATGACGCCGTCATCGATATTCTGCGTCAATTGATGTTCCGCGCGGATCGCTCGCGGGCCAATTATGAGAAGTTCACGCGAAAGCAGACGCCTTCCACGATGCAACATGACGAGGATGCGTTGAACGAGGTGGAGTTTCTCTGACGCCTGTCGAAGGCCATGGAGCATGGGCCAGCAGAACCTGAAAGTTGTACCGAAAAGCGGAAAGATTGCCTCTTAAAAAGCTGGGGGAGCAGTGCCTGCCCCCCCAGACCCCCCGTCATTATTTTAAGTCGAAGCCAATAATCGACGGGGGGTTGGGGGGGACGGCACATCTCCCCAACCTGCTTTTCCATCGACTATGTGTCATTTCAACGCCGCGTGGTATTACTGTTCCACGCTGATCGGCTTCCCCTTTGTCACCAAAACGAAATCATGCACGCCGACCGACACGGCGGCACCCGCGCGACGCAATGCGCGCAGGCCCTCGCGGTCGGCGGGCGTGCACGCCGCTTCATCCCGCCAGGCTGCCAGCAGCAACGATACGCCATGCAGTTCAAGAGCGCGGCGCAAAATGGCGGCGGGCGCGATTGCCGGCGTGTCGGCCGCCTCGTCGGCGAGCAGACGGTTCTTGCCGTCGAGATAGAGGATGCGAAGCGGCGCGGGAGTAATGCGGGCGAGGTACGCCGTCAGGCTTGCCGGGTCGCGGATCACGGGCGCCTCGCGCGGCTCCGCGGCCGCCAGACAACGCGCGGCGTGGCGCACGAGGGCGACAGCTTCGGCGCAATCGTCGCTCAGGCCTGGCGTTGCACGCAATGTGGCTTTCGGCGCGCACAGCACGGCCGCCAGCGAGCCGAAATGATTGATGGTGGCCTTGGCGAGCGGCTTCGTGTCACGGTAGCGAATGCCAAGGAACAACAGCATTTCGAGAATTTCGTAGTCGGCGAGCGCCGCGGCGCCGCGATCGAGCAATCGGTCGCGCATGCGGCCGCGGTGTCCGTGCGGGCCGGTGCTTTTGAAGGCCTGGCCAGCCGGAAGAGGTTGCAAATGAGAGCGGGTTGCCTGAGGTGCGGACGTGCCGGCTTGCGAGGCGGGGGCAAAGCCTGTCCATCCTGCGGCGTCTGAAAAGCCCGATGTCATGAACCTTCCAGTAGATTTTTTGTCTAGTCGTGCTACCTTGGCGTGTATGGATGGCGTGATCAATGCCCTGGCGAGCGGGTGGGCTGGCGCCAGCGCGGCCGCGGAGCCGCCCGCGCCGGGTATGGAAGAGGCGACGGCGGCATTGCTGCGGTTACCGCCGGCCGGCATGATTTTGGTCGAAAGACCCGCCGCCGCGCCGCGCGCGGCTAATGCGCGCCGCCCGCCAGATGATGCGGCTTTATTGGCGCGGCTGCTGCGCTTAGCCACGCTGTCGGACGATCCGCGCGCCCTGGCGCAGGCGGCGGTATCGCGGTTCGGCAGTTTCGCCGGCGTGCTTGCCGCATCGCCACGCGATCTGTACTCCATCGCGGGTTTGGGCAAACACAGCGTTGCGGCCATCAAGCTTGTGCAGGAGGCGGCGCAGCGCCTGCTCCGCGCGGGCGCGGCCGCAAAGCCGGTGCTGAACGGATGGCCGGCGGTGCAGGCTTATCTGACGTCCATCATGGCACGCGAGAAAATCGAGCAGTTCCGCATCCTCTTCCTCGACGATGCCGGCCGCCTGCTTGCAGACGAAGCGCAGGCGCGCGGCACGGTGAACCACACGCCGGTCTATCCGCGCGAGGTGGCGAGACGGGCGCTGGAGGTCGGGGCAGCCGGCGTGATCCTGGTGCACAACCACCCAAGTGGCGATCCGACGCCGTCCGGCCCCGACATCGAAATGACCGAGCAGGTGCGCGCGGCCCTCGGATGTTTTTGCATTCCGGTGCTGGACCACGTGATCATCGGCAATGGGCGGTGTTTCGGGTTTCATGATGCGGGGCTTCTGGACCGGTGAAAAGGCTTTGGGGGGAATATGGCTGACGAATACGTCAGGTCCCTCCAGCTTTCGGCACCCCAAGCGCCCGGGCGACTTCACCGCGCAGCGCGGGCAGAACCTTCTCGGCGAACCATGGATTGGCCCGTTCCCACGCACCGGTTCGCCAGGATGGATGCGGCAGCGGAAAGTGCCGCGGCAGATAGGCGCGGAAATCCCGCACGCGATCGCCGACGCGCCCCGGCCCCAGAACGAGCGCCTGTGCGTAGGAGCCGATCAGAAGCGTGAGCTGCAACTCGGGCATGACGCCCAAGATCCGTGCGCGCCAGAGCGGCGCACATTCCGGACGTGGCGGCGCATCGCCGCCATTTGGCAGCCGGCCTGGGTAGCACATGCCGGCGGGCAGGATGGCGACCTGCCGCTCATCATAGAACAACGCCTTGTCCATGCCGAGCCAGCCGCGCAGGCGCTCGCCGCTCTGGTCCCAAAAGCTGATACCGGCGTGGTGCACCTTGGTGCCTGGCGCCTGGCTGGCGATCAGCAGACGCGCGGTGGCTGAGATATGCAGGACGGGACGCGGGCCGAGGGGCAAGTGGGCGCGGCAGACCTGGCAGGCGCGGATCTCGGCGAGGAGGGCGTCGATGGACACCAGGTAGAGTTAGGAATTATGCGCCCATTACCCAGTCGCTTTTTGCAAGCCGCAACAAATCCAGGAAAACGGTCTGGGGCCCCCCGCCCGCACCAAGCGCCCCCGGTTCAAGTTGGCGACGGGCAACGCCACGGCCCTTTTTCGGAAAAACACGCTTGGACACCCTCATCGGCATAGGAGGACAAAACGCCATAAAACCTTTCCACCATGCGGCGCTATGTGCGGCCGTGCTGACTGGCGCGGGAATGGCCGCTCACCCGGCCGCCGGCGCGACGAGCGATCTCCGCAGAGCGGCCGCGCAATTTCATCCATTGCCCCATCCGGATGCGAAGCCACCGGCGCATACCGGACCGTTTGACAGGCCTGTCGTCTATGCTGCGGCCACATCGCGCGGCGTGGTGAATGTCTATCGCGGCGGCCGCAAGCTTCCGACGCACCCGCTCTATTCTTTCAGCCTCGACCCAGGCATGGAAAATTCGCTGCACATCGACAAAAGCGGCAATGTGTTCTTCGCGGACTCATACTCGACATGGGTTTTTGAGTACGCGCCTGGCACAAGCGTGCCGCTAAAGACCTTTCCGACGAGCCAGACGCCCAGCAATATCGACATACGGGGCGGTACGCTCTACGTCTTTCAGTGGCAGCAAGAAGGTGCGAACGCAAGCGTGCAGATCTACGAGAAGGGGCACACTTCTCCGGATCGCGCTCTGACGGATGGCGCCATGACCACGCCAACCGGCCTTGCCGTGGATGCGGCGGGCAATGTTTTCGTGGCCTATCTGGGCACCGGCTTCACTTACGGCGTTGGCGAGTTCATCCGCGGCAAAATGCCCATGCTTCCGCTCAGCTTGCAGGAGGACAACCTGCCGCTCGCGCTGGCCATAGATGGCGCGGGAAACCTGGTGGTGGATTTGGCGAATGAGAACGATAAAACCTCACGATCCTGATCTACCCGCCAGGACAGACGACACCGGCCAAAAAGATAAAGGGCCTTCCCCGGCTTTATCAGTTCTCGCTTACTGCCGACGGAAGGTATTTTTACGCCGGCCCATCGGAGGGCAGCAGTTTTGGGATGTACACCTACCCCGGCGGCAAGCTGATCTACCAGTTTACCGATCCAAACGCCTATAACGGGTTTGCCGGCATAGCCGCGTCACCAGCCTTGCAAGTGGGCACCTGGTAGGCGCGCGGCAAAAGGAGGCCGGGATTTGCGCCCGGCCTGCAGTCCGGCGTTTCAGATCATGCCCCGTTCGTCGCGCTCAGGCGCAATTTCGGCGGGACCGTTGACGGAGATGGATTCGTCGAGGTTTTCCTCCAGGCCCGCAACACGGTCCACGTCCGTGGCTTTTTCGATGCTGGTGACGGGAGCGGCCTTTTCGACGTTGTTGGCGCCGGTTCGGGTGCCGCCGAAACGGTCGGCGCCCTTTTCGTCGATCGCGCCGGGCGTTTTGTGATTGCCCGTATCCTGCTGCTCCATCTCCTTCTGGATGGCTGTTTCGGCGTTTGGCATGGCGGTGCTCCTTGGCTGTGGCGAGCCAACGCACGCGCGGGCGGTCGGATGCGCCTTAAGCCGGCAATGGAGCGGGTGGTGCGTGCCGCACGCCCTCTTGTCTTTGGAGCTTCCTCACGGCTTCACACGAAAAATCGTTCCGTCGCCTGCGCGGCCCTGTCCGACCGTGGTGCCGTAAAGCGCCCCGTCCCGCCCCAGCGTTACCCCACCCTCCGATCCGTTGGGCTTGTTGAACAAGGCCAGGTTCTTCGTCTTGCCGGTGGCGGCGTCGATGGCGAACACCGTACCTTCGGCGTCAGGCTTTTGCATGTTCTGATCGAGCGTGCCGTAGGTGGTGCCGTAGAGCGTGCGCCCGCTGGCATCGAGGATCAGCGGACTGAGCGGGTATTCGCCGTCATGGCCGTGATGCAGGCTGCCGCTGAAATGATGCAGCACGGCAAACTGGCCTGTGGCCGGGATGAAGCGATAGGCGGTGCCGAAATCGGTTTTGCCGCTGAGCTGCGTGGTGCCGTAGAGATTGCCTTGACCGTCGATGACCAGGCCGCCGTACGGATCCGCCCCGTTCGACTCGCCGTTGAAGGAAAACAGCACCGTCTCGGCGCCCGTTGCGAGGTTCAGGCTGTAGAGGCTGCCTTCCTGGTTGGAGTCGACGCCGCCGCCGAGTTCCGTCGTGCCATAAAGCGTAGTTGTACCATCGATGACGATATTGCCGCCGGGCAGGTAGCCGTCGTTTAAAGTTTGAAAGTTGTGCAGCACGGTTTCGGTGCCGGTGGCGGGATCGAAGCTGAATACGGTGCCGTAGCCGAACGTGCCGCCGCCGAACGTGGTTCCGTAGAGCAGCCCGGAGGGCGCGAGCGCCAGGGTCGATCCTGGATTGGCGCCATCCGGCGTGTTGGCGAAACTGTAGATCGTCGCTTCGGCACCTGTTGCCGGATCGATGGTGAAGATGGTGCCGAAACCGGCGGCACCACCTTTGTATGTGGTGCCGTAGAGGCTGCCGCTGGGCGCGAGCGTGAGGCCGGTGATGGGAGAATTGCCGTCTGCGCCGCCGGTGAAACTGTACAACACCGTCTGGATGCGCGTTTTGGGATCGAAGACAAAAACCGTGCCGGCGCCATTGCTACCGCCGGCGGAGGTGGTGCCGTAGAAGAGCCCTTTGGGGCCGAGTGTAAGGGGCGCCTCGGGGGCGGCCCCGTCGCCACCCACGAAGGTGTGGAGCGTGACGGGCTTTTGTTCCGCCGCGCGGGTATGTCCGCCAACGGCCGCAAGCGCGCACGCCACCGCGAGACACCACGTTTTAGAACACGGCATGGACCAATACCCTGGGCTGATAGCTGCGGCTAACAGGATAGAGGGATTTATGCAACGATTAGGCCCGCAAATCGACGGGGGTCCGGGTGGGGGGATGGCACATCTCCCCCCGGCCTTTTTTCTCTGCTGATGTGCCAGTCTCAACGCGGAACGGTGCTTAGAACGCCTTTCAAAACTCTTGTACGACGCGGAATCGCTGATTCATAGGAGG
>CAXUNZ010000024.1:17119-22721 GCA_964252525.1 uncultured Acetobacteraceae bacterium | reverse complement strand
GTGCCATCCCCCCCAGACCCCCCGTCTATCATTTGGCCCATACCTAAACTGAAGACGGGGGGTTTGGGGGGGCAGGCACTGCTCCCCCAACTCTTTCCTTCGCCCGCGTTTGCAGCGATCAAGCCCCGCTTGTATGCCCAACCGCGTCGGAGATCGTTCATGCGCCTAGCCATCCTGGCCTGCCTTGCCGCCCTGGGACTCTGCCGCGCGGCGCAAGCCGGCGATGACCCGTTCGCCTGGCTGGAGGATGTCAACGGCGCGCGCGCGATGGCCTGGGTGCGCCAGCAGGACGACCGCTCCCTGGGCGTGCTGCAAAAGGATCCGCGATACCAGCGCTTCTTCGAGGAGGCGCTGGCGATCGGCCAGGCGCAGGACCGCATCCCCGAGCCTACGCAGCTGGGCGATGCCATCACCAACTTTTGGCAGGATGCCGACCATGTCCGCGGCATCTGGCGCCGCAGCGACCCGGCGAGCTACCGCACACCCGCGCCCAAATGGAGCACGCTGCTCGACATCGATGCCCTGGCGCGCGACGAGCACGCCAATTGGGTGTACAAGGGGGCGAATTGCCGCGAGCCCGATGAGACGCGCTGCCTGATTTCGCTCTCCGATGGCGGCGAGGACGCGGTGGTACAGCGCGAGTTCGACACGAGCCTGCCCGGCTTTGCCCGCGGCGGATTTTCCCTGCCGCGGGCTAAGATTTCCGCGGATTGGGAGGATCGGGACACGCTGCTGGTGGCCACCGATTGGGGGCCGGGCAGCATGACCGCGAGCGGCTATCCGTTCATCGTCAAAAGGCTGGAGCGCGGCCAACAGCTTGCCCATGCGCAGGAGGTTTTCCGCGGCGCACCCTCGGACGTGCAGGTGGCGGTCACGTCGCTGACCGACGGGCAGGGCGATCACGTGGTGCTGGTGCAGCGCGGCCTGGATTTTTTCCGCTCGGCGTTTTTCCAGGTGCAGGACCGCGGCACGCATCGCCTGCCGCTGCCGGAGAAATGCGAAATCGTCGGCCTGGTGCGCAACCGGCTGATCGTCAAGCTCGATGAGGCGTGGCGGCAGGCCGAAGGCGGCGCGTTGCCGGCCGGCGCCATAGCGGCCCTCGATATGAGCCGTCAGGACGTCGCCCCGCAGCTGGTCTGGGCGCCTGGGAAGCGGCAATCGGCCGATGAGGTCGCGGTCACGCATGATCGTGTCGTCGCCTCGATCTATGACAATGTGCGCGGGCGGGGCATGCAATTCGTGCCCGGTGCACCGGACGCGACGACTTGGGCGACCTCGCGTATCGATCTGCCGGAGAACGTGGCCGTCAGCCTCGCCTCGACCACCATTCGCGACAATCAGGTGTATTGGGGCGTAAGCGGATTCCTGACGCCATCTAGCCTGTGGCTCGGCGATGGGCGGAGCGGTGCCGCCACGATGATCAAGCAGTCGCCGGCGCGCTTCGATGCCACGCGGGATGTGGTGGATCAATACGAAGCTTCCTCCTCCGACGGCACCAGGATCCCCTATTTCGTGGTCCATCCCAAGTCGATGAAGCTGGACGGCAGCAACGCGACGTTGCTGTATGCCTATGGTGGTTTCGGCGTCAGCATGGTGCCGAATTATTCGCCGGTGACGGGCAAATTGTGGCTGGAGCAGGGCGGCGTCTATGTGCTGGCCAATATCCGCGGTGGCGGCGAGTTCGGGCCGGCCTGGCACGAGGCGGCGCAAAAGACGCACCGGCAGCTGGCCTACGACGATTTTGCCGCCGTGGCGCGCGACCTGATGGCAAGGCGCATCACCTCGCCCGCACATCTGGGCATCGAGGGCGGGTCGAATGGCGGGCTGCTGATGGGCGTAGAATTCGAACAGCATCCCGAATTGTGGCGCGCGGTGTAGATCTAGGTGCACCACCTATAAATAAAAAAAATCGAGAACATCGCAGCGGGCGCCAGCTGGGTGGGAGAATATGGCAGCGTCGCCGACCCTGTTCAGCGCGCGTTCCTGGCGGGCATTTCACCGTATGCGAATTTGAAGCCGGGCGTGAAATATCCTGAGCCGTTCATTTACACGACGACGAAGGACGATCGCGTCGGGCCGCAACATGCGCGTAAATTCGCCGCCCTGATGGCGCAGATGGGTTTGCCGTTCCTGTATTACGAAGCCGTGGAAGGCGGCCACGGCGCCGGCGTAAACGCGCGGGAAAAGGCCGAGGAAAAGGCGCTGGAAATCACGTACCTGGCGCGCAAGCTAAATTGATGACGGGGGGTTTGGGGGGAATGGCGCATTCCCCCCAAACCCGTTTGCGGAGTTGGCATGAAAAACCTCGGCTTATACGGCCGACGGCTTGTCCATGAACGGCAGACTGTTCCTGCCCGACGCGAGCGGCCCTACCCCTGGTGTGCTGGTGTTCCCCGAAGCCTTCGGTCTGGGCGAACACGCCATCAGCCGCGCCAGGCGCCTGGCCGAGATGGGCTATGCCGCGCTGGCCTGCGATCTGCACGGCGAGCGCAAAATGATCGAGGATATGGACAAAGTCATGCCCATACTCACCGCCTTGCGCGCGGATTCCCTGCGCATCCGCGCGCGCAGCGAGCCGGCTTTGGCCGCTTTGGTGGCGAGGCCGGAGGTGGACGCGGCACGCATCGGCGCCATCGGCTTCTGTTTCGGCGGAACGATGGCACTGGAGCTTGCGCGCGGCGGCGCCAATGTCGCCGCGGTGGTGGGCTTTCATAGCGGGCTTGCCACCACGCGGCCCGAGGATGCCGCTTCCATTCAGGGGCGTGTTCTGGTGTGCATCGGGGCGGACGATCCGGGCGTTCCGGCCGAGCAGCGCGCCGCTTTCGAGGAAGAGATGCGCGCGGGCGGCGTGCGGGCGCAGATGATGGTCTATGGCGGCGTGGTGCACGGCTTCACCAACGAGCACGCCGACCGGCTCGGCCGGCCTGAATTTGCCCGTTACGATGCCGAGGCGGACCGGCATTCCTGGATGCTGATGTGCGACGCCTTTGCACAGGAGTTTGCCTGAGCGTTGGGTGGCATTGCCCATGCAACGTGGCGGTTCACCGCCGCGTTACAACGGCTGAAAAGACCAAGAGGGAGCGTTCGATGCGGAGCAGGATGACCGTGGCTGCGGTTGCGTTTTGTTTGGGCGCAACAGGGGTTTGGGCGCAAACGCCGGCCGCGCCCGACCCAAACACGGCGCCCGGTCCGGCGGCGTCGCCCAGCGTGGCGGCCAATCGCGGCACGCCCGATCAAGGGACATCCTCTCCCGTCCAGGCCGGCGCGCCGACCGGGCCGGGCCAGGCGGCTGCCCCAAGCCTGGCGGCCAATCGCGGGCGCCATCGGCGATCCCACAACATGTCCCCGCCCGCCGGTGCGGCTTCAAGCGCGCAGGGCGCCGGTGGCGCGGCGAGCGTATCCCAAGCGCCGAGCAATCCTGGATCTTCGCCTCCTCGGTAGAACAGGAGGCGTGGCCCTCGCGCAGATGTTGAGTTGCCTTCTGCCCTGGTACATCATGGGACGCGGAACGTCTTGGCGGAGTGCATGGCGATGAAGGTGGCGGCATGTTACGGTTCGCTGGCGATTTTCGCTCTCGCCGGCACCGCCGCGGCGCAGGGGCGTTTCTCGATCATCGGCACCGCGCCCGGCTATGCGCAAATCGGCGCGTCACGGGGCAGCACACTCTATGGCACGCTGCCCTATAATGGCGACGGGGTGCTGTTTTCGATGAGCGCGGCAGGCAGTTACACGATGCTGCACAATTTTGCCTCCGCCAAGGATGGCAGCAATCCGCGCGCGCAGATCGCGCTCGACAAGAACGCCAATCTTTATGGCACCACGAGCGGCGGCGGCGCTTACGGCGGCGGAACACTGTGGGAGTATACGGCGTCCGGCCGGTTCATCACCCTGCACAGTTTCGGCGCGGGTGACGATGGCAGCGTGCCGATGCAGGGTCCGACCTATGGCGGGCACGGCACGATCTATGGCTCCACGGCGGAAGGTGCGATCGGCGGCAGCGGTAATCTGTTCAGCTACGCGCACAAGCCCGGCTATGATGTCTTATATGATTTCATGAGCGGGGCGGACGGACATTGCCCATTCTCCGGCTTGGCGGTGGGCAAGGACGGCACGCTCTACGGCACGACCGTGGGTGTGGGCTATGGCGGCAACCCCAACGGATCGGTGTTCAAATACTCGGCTGCCGGTGGCTTGCAAACGCTCTACGTCTTTACCGACGGCGCTGACGGCGAATGGCCGACGCAGGCGCCCACGATCGGCGGCAAAGGCGCCATCTTCGGCACGACGACCACGCAAAACGGATCGAGCTTTGCCGGCGCGGTGTGGAAAATCGACGCCGCCGGGCATTTCTCCATGCTGCACAGTTTCAATGGCGCGGTTGACGGGTATGGCCCGAACAGTCCCTTGCTGGCCGCGCGCGACACTGTTTTTTACGGCACCACGGCCAGCGGTGGTTCGGGCAATGATGGCACCGTCTTCAGCATCGGGGCAAACGGTGCCTTCACGACCGTGCACAGCTTCGCCGGTGGGGATGATGCGGCGCAGCCGACGGGAAACCTGGTCGAGGATAGTGGGCACAACATTTACGGCGGTACGGCCACGGGCCAGGTGTTCCGGATCGCCCCGTAAAGTATCAGAAGGGCGAGTATGGCACGCTGGCGCGCGGGGATCGATTTCGGCGGCACAAAAATCGAAATCATCGTGCTCGATCCCACGGGCGGTGCACGTTTGCGCAGGCGCGTTCTCAACCCCGGCAACTACACGGACGCGCTGCTGGCCATCGCCTCGCTCGTCAACGGGGCAGAGGCCGAAATTGGCCAACGCTGCACCGTGGGCGTGGGCATTCCTGGTGCCATTACACCGTCTTCGGGTCTTGTGAAAAACGCCAATACGCTTTTCCTCAACGGCAAGCCCTTCGACCGCGACCTGTCCGATGCGCTTGGCCGCGAGGTGCGCGTTGAAAACGATGCCAATTGCTTTGCGCTGTCGGAGGCCAGTGACGGCGCGGGCGCGGGCAAGAGCGTGGTTTTCGGTGTGATTTTGGGAACCGGGTGCGGCGGCGGCATTGTCGTCGATGGGCGTGTTCTCGGCGGAATGCATCGCATCGCCGGCGAGTGGGGGCATAATCCGCTGCCATGGCCGAACGCGGAAGATCTGCCATACAAGCCGTGTTTTTGCGGCGATGTCGGATGTATCGAACGCTATATCGCCGGGCCCTCCCTGGCCGAGGATTGCGACGGGCCGACAAGCCGCGACGCCAGCACCATTCCCGCGCGCGCGGCGGCCGGCGATGCGCGTGCGCGGGCAGCCCTGACCCGGCATGCCGACCGCGTTGCGCGCGGATTTGCACAGATGATCAATGTGTTCGATCCGGATGTGATCGTCGTCGGGGGCGGATTGTCGAATATGGCGCATCTCTACACGGATGTGCCGGCTTTGCTGGGGCGGCATGTGCGCGCGCAGCCGGTGCTGACGCCCGTTTTGCGAAACGTGCACGGTGACAGCTCGGGGGTGCGAGGGGCGGCGTGGCTTTGGCCACAGGAGGAAAGCAGATTTCGGTGAACGATTCCTCGAGAAAAGGGGGGGGGGGGGGGGGGGGGGG
>CAXUNZ010000024.1:0-17109 GCA_964252525.1 uncultured Acetobacteraceae bacterium | reverse complement strand
TTTGGCTTAAGTATTCCTCCATAATCCGCCGGGGGGGGGCCCCGGGGACCCCGCTGGGGCCGGCGGCCCCAGACCCCTTTGTTATGCACTCGTGAAAGTCACCCCGGCCGGAACGCCCCCGGCGAGACCAGACCAGGCGTGACATACGCATAATGCAGCGCGTCCAGTTGCGACCACAACACGTCGCATTTGAAACGCAGCGCCGCCAGCACGGCGTTTTGGCTCACCGCATCGGTGGCGCGGCGCTTGACATAAGCGAGTGCCCAGTCGCTGTCCTGTGGCGCCTGCGTCAGCCGTGGCGTGAAATAGGCCAATGTCTCGGGCGTAATGAAGTCATAGTGGCGCAACATGCCCGAAACACGCTCGGCGATGATGCCGGGCGAAAACAATTCGGTCAGCGAGGAGGCCACCGCCTCCACCAGGCTGCGGTCACGCACGAAATTGACATAGGCATCCACGGCAAAGCGCGTGCCCGGCAGAATGCCCGCCGTCGACCGCACGTAATCGGCGTCAAGACCGACGCCCGTGGCAAGCGCCATCCATCGCGCAATGCCACCGGTGCCGGGCTCCGCGCCATCGTGATCGGCGATCCGGTGGCGCCATTCGCGCCGGTCTTCGGCATCCGGCAGGCGGGCCATCAGGTACGAGTCCTTGGCGGGAATGCGGCTCTGATAGTAATAGCGGTTGAGCGCCCAGGCCTGCACCTGGCCGCGGTTCAGCTTGCCGTCATGCAGCAGGCGATGAAAAGGATGCAGGTTGTGATAACGCTCGGCGCCGATCTGGCGCAGGGCGGATTCCAGCTCGTCTGGTGACATAAGGAAGCCTTTGTTCTTTTTTGAAAAAAGAACCAAAAAACTTTTGAATGTTGGGCCTCGCGCTATCCCCAGCATCCGTCTAAACAGAAAAAAGTTTTTTGCTTCTTTTTTTCAAAAAAGAAGAATCTAAAAGAACGCCTGTATTCCCGTAATCGCCCGCCCCAAGATCAACGCATGCACGTCATGCGTCCCTTCATACGTATTGACCGTCTCCAGATTGGCCGCGTGCCGCATCACGTGGAATTCCGCCGAAATTCCGTTGCCCCCGTGCATGTCCCGCGCCACGCGCGCAATATCTAGCGCCTTGCCGCAATTGTTGCGTTTGACCAGGGAGATCATCTCCGGCGCGATGCGCCCCTCCTCGAACAGGCGCCCGACGCGCAACGCCGCTTGCAGCCCGAGCGTAATTTCGGTCTCCATATCCGCCAGTTTCTTCTGCACCAGCTGTGTGGCCGCCAGCGGCCGGCCGAACTGCCGCCGGTCGAGCGTATAGCCCCGCGCGGCCGCCATGCACGCTTCCGCCGCACCCATCACGCCCCAGGCGATGCCGTAGCGCGCACGGTTGAGGCACCCGAACGGGCCTTTCAGTCCGGACACGCGGGGGAGCAGGTTTTCCTCTGGCACATCGACATCTTCCAGCACGATCTCGCCGGTGATGCTTGCGCGCAGCGACAATTTCTTCTCGATCTTCGGCGTGGAAAATCCGCGCATGCCACGCTCGACGATGAAGCCGCGGATGGCGTCCCCATGCGCGGCCGATTTGGCCCATACCACGGCAAGGTCGGCGATCGGGCTGTTGGTGATCCACATTTTCGCGCCGCGCAGACGGTAGCCGCCGGAGACAGGCTCCGCGCGCGTGCGCATGCCCGCGGGATCGGAGCCGGCGTCGGGCTCTGTCAGGCCAAAGCAGCCGACCCATTGGCCGCTGGCCAATTTGGGCAAGTATTTTTGCCGCTGTGCCTCGCTGCCATAGGCAAAGATCGGGTGCATCACCAGGCTGGACTGCACGCTCATGGCGCTGCGATAGCCGCTGTCGACGCGCTCGACCTCGCGCGCCACCAGGCCGTAGCTGACATAGCCCAGCCCCGCGCCGCCATATTCGGCCGGAATGGTGGCGCCCAGCAGGCCCAATTCGCCCATTTCCACCATGATTTCGCGGTCGAAGCGTTCATCCAGATAGGCGGAAGTGACGCGCGGCAGCAAGCGCGATTGCGCGTAGCCGCGCGCGGTGTCGCGCACCAGGCGTTCTTCTTCGGTCAACTGGGCATCGATCAGGAAGGCGTCCTGCCAGTCGAAACCGGCGATCGGTGCGGTGGTGCCGTCCATCGTGGCTCTCTCCCCAAGGCAGGTTGTTCTTTTTTGAAAAAAAACCAAAAAACTTTTGTCAGTTAGACGAACCCTGCGGCGGCCCGATTGGCCAAAAAGACAAAAGTTTTTTGGTCCTTTTTTTCAAAAAAAGACATCTTACTTTCTTTCCTTCGGCAACTGGTCCCGCAACACCCGGGGCGGCACCTCCTCGATCCCCCCCCGCGCCAGATTGCCCAATTGGAACGGCCCATAGGCGATGCGGATCAGCCGCGTCGTGCCCAGCCCCAGATAGGCCATCACCCGGCGGATTTCGCGGTTTTTGCCCTCGTGAATCGACACGGTCAACCAGGCGTTATCGCCGCGCCGGCTGTCCAGCCCGGCCTCGATCGGGCCGTACTTCATGCCCTCGATGGTTAGCCCGGCGTGCAGCCGCGCCAGTGCGCCTTCATCGACCTGGCCGTGCACGCGCACGCGATAGCGCCTCAGCCAGCCGGTGCTCGGCAGCTCCAGTTGGCGCGCCAGGCCGCCATCATTGGTCAGCAGCAGCAAGCCTTCGCTGTTCAGGTCAAGCCGGCCGACGCTGACCACGCGGCCAAGCTCGGCCGGCATTTTGGAAAAGACAGTGGGCCGGCCCTGCGGATCGCGATGCGTGGTCACCAGCCCGTCCGGCTTGTGGTAGCGCCACAGCCGGGCGCGGCCTGGCGCCTCCACCACCGCGCCATTCACCTGCACGATGTCGGACGCGGTCACGAAGGTGGCGGGGTGATCGACGCGCACATTGTTCAGTCGCACCCGGCCTTCGGCCAGCAGGCGCTCGGCGTCCCGCCGGCTGGCGACACCGGCGCGCGCCAGCCATTTGGCGATGCGGTCGCCCTCGCGCGCGGCAGGTGCCTCCTCGCTCATGCGCGCGCGGCCTCGATCAAGGCGGCAAAGATGCGGGCATCCCCCGCGTCAATGTGAAATTCTGGATGCCACTGCACGCCCAGGCAAAAGGCGCGGCTGGCGTCCTCAATGCCCTCGATCACGCCATCGGGGGCACGCGCATTCACCGTGGCGCGGCCGGGCGCGCGCACGGCCTGGTGGTGCGATGAGTTCACCCGCATGGCGGTCGTGCCGACGATACGGTGCAGCAGCGTTCCGGCGGAAACGGCGATGTCGTGGCCGGCCAGGTGGCGCGGCTCGGGCTGCTCGTGGGCCAGCGCATCCGGCAGCGCGTCCGGAATGTGCTGGATCAGCGTGCCGCCCAGAGCGACGGCGAGCAGTTGCTCGCCGCCGCAGATGCCCAGCACAGGCATGGCGCGGTCCAGCGCGCCGGCCAGCAGCGCGATCTCCGCCGCGGTGCGGCCGGATTTGGTGGTGACGCTGTCATGCGCCGTCGCTTCGCCGTAAAAGGTGGGCGAGACGTCGAAGGCTCCGCCCGTGACCACCAGCGCGTCGATGGCGTCCAGCATGTCGGCGGCCAGGGCGGGCAGATGGGGCAGCGGCAGCGGCAGCCCCCCAGCCTGCGCGATGGCCTCGGCGTAGTTGGTGCGCAACGCATACCACGGATAGGCCGAATAGCCGCCGGGCGCTTCGGCATCCAGCGTCAGGCCGATGCGCGGCCGGGAAGATCTGGGAGGACTCATGGAGAGGACCATCGGCAAAGGCCATCAGGTATCGCCCTTGGCCGCTCTTGCCCAGACGCGGCCCGATCCGATGGCGCTGGCCTTCGCCGCGGCACGGCGCGCCGGCGCGCGCGGCGAGGTGCCGGTGGGTGCGGCGGTCACCGATGCCGCGGGCAACATCCTGGCCGTGCGGGGCAATGGCATGCGGGCGGCGGGCGACGCTTGCGCGCATGCGGAAATGCTGGCCATGCGCCGCGCCCTTGGCCGGCTGCCGCCGGGTGGTCCGGTGGGCCGCCTGGAAGGTTGCGGCCTCTGGGTCACCCTGGAACCGTGCGCGATGTGCGCCGCGGCGGCGGGGTTGTTGCGTGTCAGCCGCATTGTGTTTTCCGCCTACGATCCGAAGGGCGGCGGGGTGGTGCACGGCGCGCGCATTTTTTCGGTTTCGCCGCAGTCTCACCAACCCGAAATCGTCAGCGGATTTCGGGAGTCTGAATCAAGAATGATGCTCAAGGGTTTTTTTCAAGATTTACGTTGCATATGAACAGGAAAGCGAGCGCCGGCAAAAGGTAACGCAAATGGCACATTAAACGAGCTTCGTGAAAGGGTAGCAAAATTTCCGCTGCTGTAACCTTGTCATCGTGCAGGGTGCGTGCATACTCCCGCGTATTGTGTTGAACTCGCAAGGAATGACTAAATGGTCGCCGGTGGGATTTCTGGGGGCATGCCTTCGCAGCCGATGCGCCGTGCGACGGCTCCAGGGTCATCCCGAAACCTGACCGCCCTCGCACTCGAAACGGGCGTTTCACCCGCGCCCGGCCTGAACAGTCGCCGCAATGTCGAACGCCTCCTTTCCACCGCCCTTGCGCGCTCCGAGTCCCATGTGCTCGCCATTTTGGATGTCGACAGGTTCAGGTTGTTCAAGAACCTGAACGGCATGGCGGCGGCGGACGCGCTGCTGCGCACCCTCAGCCGCAGACTCAGATCGATGGCCTTGGCCGCTGGCGGCCGTTTCGTCTGCCTGGGCGGGGACGAATTCGTCATAGTCGCGCCCGCCGCCCGGCTGGGGGATGACGCAACCGTCTGGACGCGCGCGCTGCTGGCGGAGGCAAGTGCGTCTTTCGCCCACCGTGGGCAGATGCTGTCCTTTTCGGCCACCCTCGGCTTCGCGCTCCTGCCCGATCACGGCAAGAGCTTTGAGGAGGCGCTGCATTGCGCGCGCCTGGCGGTCGACGACGCAAAGGCGGCGGGCGGCGGCTCGGCCCGGCGCTGTTCGCCCAATCTGGTGCGCGATGCCCGCGGGCGTGACGAGCGTGCGCGTCAATTGGATACGGCAATCGAACGCGCTCAGATCATACCCTACTACCAGCCCGTGATCGCGCTCGCCAGCGGGGCAATCGCCGGCCTGGAGGTGTTGGCGCGCTGGAAGCATCCGCGCGAGGGTATCCTCGAGCCGGCCAATTTCATTCCGCTTGCGGAAGAGAGGGGCCTGTGCCGCGACATCACCTGCGCGCTTTTGGAGCAAGTGCGGCGTGATGCGCGCGATTGGCCAAAAAGCTGGCATTTCGCCTTCAATACGACTCCGCGGGACGTCATGGACGTGCTGGGCTTCATCGAGGGGCCAGGCACGGATGGCTATGATCTGCTCGACCCCTCCCGCATCGAGCTAGAGGTCACCGAAAACGCGGTGATGCGCGACCTGATCGAGTCACGCGACCGGTTGGCGGCATTTGCACCCTATGGCGTGAAGCTGGTGATGGACGATTTCGGCATGGGTTACGCCAATTTCCAGCAATTGCGCCAGATGCCGTTTGCCCGGCTGAAGATCGACAAGAGTTTCATCCTCGACTTGCTGGAGGATCCGCGCGCGGCCGCCTGCGTGCACGCCATCATCCAGCTCGCTCATCACCTGGGCATGACCGCGACCGCGGAGGGCGTAGAGACCGCCGCCGTGGCCGATCGTCTGGCGGCCATGGAATGCGATTACGCGCAGGGGTATTTCTATGCTCGGCCGATGCCGGCGAGCGAGGTCGCCCGGTTGGCCGATGTGCCGCGCTTTGCCACGAGCGGGTTTGATCACGCTGCGTGAATCCGCAACTCATTACGAGTTGCGTTTTACTGATTAAAATAGTCGGGGTTTGGGGCCTCAGGCCCCAGCGGGGCTCGCCAGCAAGCGCCACCGGTTCAAGCGCCGGTGGCGAGGGGCAGAGCCCCTGGCCTTCCGCCGCTTTCCCAATAACGGCTTCAGGCACGCTGATAAACTCCGATCAGCCGGCTTGCGGCGATAATATTCTGCCGCACCGCCCGCAGCAGCGTGCCTCGCCCCGGCGGACTGGCAAAACTCGGTAGCGTATCGATCGCGAGAAGCTGGAAGGCATAGCGGTGCGGTCCATGGCCGGGAACCGGCGAAGGCGCCATCCACCCCGCGCGAGAGACCGAATTGCGCCCCGCCTGAAATCCCAACGGCGAAAGCCGCGTCTGCCGCAGCGCCACCCCGCCTTCCGGAATGCCCGACAAGGTCGGCGGAATGGAATGCAGCAGCGCGTGCACCAGCGGACGCGGGAAGGGCGCGTCCGCATCCTCGACAAGAAGCACGAGCGATTTCGTGGCCGGCGGGATGTTGTCCCAATAGAGCGGCGGAAATAGGCTCTCGCCATCCTGGGTGTAACGGGTGGGGATGCTGCCGCCCTCGGCAAAGGCCGGGCTGGTGATCGCCATGCCATGGCCGGGCAAGGAAAGGCGGCTTGTCGCCAAGCCCGCGAGACCAGGACGCACGCCACGCAGCATCTGGCCTATCTTGCGCGCCCACTCGTTAGCCATCTGTCTGGCGGTCCCCAAATGCTCGGGCGCAGCCTGCCCTCATATTAAGGCGTAAGAAAGGCCGGGGCGGGCGCGTGCAAGGCTGGCATGAACGGCCGGGCCCGGCAGCACGGTTGAACAGATGCGCGGCGCGCGCGCATATGGTGCTGTGCAGCATAAGGGCGCGACAGGTGGATCAAGGCATTCTGCACACCCCCAGCCTTGCGCAAACGCGTCCCGGGCAGGGTCGCGCCTTCGGCACCGCGGGCGTGGTGCTGGGCGCGATCAGCTTCAGCCACCTGCTCAACGACATGATGCAATCGCTGCTTCCGGCGATTTATCCCATTCTCAAGGCCGGCTATGGGCTGAGCTTCGGGCAGGTCGGCGCGATTTCGCTCGTCAACCAGTTGACCGCCAGCGTGCTGCAGCCGGTGGTGGGCCACGTCACCGACAAGCGCGCCGTGCCGTTCAGCCTGTCCGCCGGCATGGGCTTCACGCTTTTGGGGCTGGCGTTGCTGTCGCGCGCCGGCAGCTATGGCGGGCTGCTGCTGGCCGTGGCGCTGGTCGGCATCGGCTCCTCCGTCTTTCACCCGGAGAGTTCGCGCGTGGCGCGGCTGGCCTCGGGCGGACGGCACGGGCTGGCGCAATCGATTTTCCAGGTGGGCGGGAACGCGGGCGCGGCCCTGGGGCCGCTGCTGGCGGCCTTTGTCGTGGCGCCGGGCGGGCAAGGCTCGGTGGCGTGGTTCTGCCTGGCGGCAATGCTGGCAATGGGCGTGCTGGCCTACGTCGGCAAATGGCAGCGGGCGCAGGTGGCGCTCCCCGGGCGCGGGCGCGTAGCGGTTCCGGCCGCTTCTCTGCCGCCGCGCCGGATCGCGCGGGCCATGGCGGTGCTCGGCGTGCTGATGCTGAGCAAGTTTTTCTACATGGCCAGCATGAGCAATTACTATAGCTTCTACCTGATCGGCCGCTTCGGCCTGACCGTGCGACACGCGCAATATTGCCTGTTCGTCTTCCTGGGCGCTGTGGCGCTCGGCACCATTCTGGGTGGCCCGATCGGTGACCGCTTCGGCCGCCGGCGGGTGATCTGGGCGTCGATTCTGGGCGTGCTGCCCTTTACGCTTGCGCTGCCGCATCTGGGCTTGGCGCTGACCATAGCCGCGACCGTGCCGATCGGCCTGCTGCTGGCGTCGGCCTTTCCGGCGATTGTGGTCTATGCGCAGGAGCTGATGCCGGGGCGGGTGGGCACCGTGTCCGGATTGATGTTCGGGCTGGCCTTCGGATTGGCGGGGATCGGGGCGGCGTTGCTTGGGCAGTTGGCCGATCATACGAGCATCGGGTTGGTATTTGATCTTTGCAGTGCGCTGCCGGCTCTGGGGCTGTTGGCCGTGTTCCTGCCGGAAACGTCGACGTCACGCCGCCACTAAATATTATGACGGGGGGTCTCGGGGCACTGCTGCCCCGGCTAGAGAAAGCCGTCCTTTTTTTAAAAAAAAGGACAAAAAACTTTTTCTATTTGACGGGTGCGACCATGGCGAAGTGCACGCCCGTCGGGTCGGTGCCTTGAAGAATCCAGCTGCCGCCGGGCACTTCCTGCGGCCCTATCATGATCTGGCCGCCACCTTCTTTCACCCGCGTAATGGCCGCTTCGATGCGAGGCGTGTTGATGTAGTAAAGCCATTGCACCGGCTGGTCCGGCGAAAAGCGCGTCAGGATGCCGCCCACACCCATGTTGTCGATTTCGAAGATCTGGTATTTGCCCATTTCCTTCATGTCGATCGCCATGCCGGCGGTCCAGCCGAAGGTGCCCGCATAAAAATCGAACGCGCGCGGTCCATCGGCTGCGGAGAGTTCGTGCCAGCCGATCGTGCCGGGCGCACCCGCCGCGGGGCGGGGATTTTGTGCGCCGGTGGCCGGCTTCATGACCAGGATCGCCGCACCTTGCGGGTCCGCCATCGAAGCGACGCGTCCCACGCCCGGAATGTCCTGGGGGCCAAAACGCAACTTACCGCCAGCCCCTTCGATGCGCGCAGCCATCCCGTCCGCGTCCGCCACCGAAATGTAGCCGCGCCATCCGGGCCGCGCGCCGGCCGCCACGGCTTGGGGCGGCATGGCCATCAAGCCCGCCACGGGCGCGCCATCCACGGAAAAGATCGTGTAGCCGCCACTCTCCGGGCCGGCAGGTGCGGCCGTCCAGCCGACCACGTCCTTATAGAACGCCGCCGCCTTTTCGGTGTCATCGACCATGAGTTCGTACCAGACGAAATGACCAACCTTGTCGGACATGGCGCACCCTCCCCTTTTGTCCTCGAATTAGCGCTAGCCTCAGCCGCGCGCCAGATGCGCCTGCGCCAGCCGCGCCATTTCAGCCACGCTGAGCGTCTCGGCGCGCCGATCCCCGGCGATGCACGCGGCGGCCAGCAGCGCCTCGCCGCCAACACCACGCAATGCGCCGCGCAGCATCTTGCGGCGCTGGCCGAACGCGGCCGCGGTCACACGTTCCATCGCGGCAAACAGCCCCGGCGAGGGCTGGTCCTTATGCGGGCGCAGCACCACGATGGCTGAGCTTACCGCCGGTGGCGGGCTGAAGGCGGCGGGCGGGATGTGCATGGCCACGTCAGCCGCGCAACAGAACTGGGCCAGAACGCCCAGGCGCCCATAAGCGCCGGTCCCGGGCGGCGCGCAGATGCGCTCGGCAACCTCGAGCTGGAACATCAGCGTCAAACGCTCCCACGCGGCCGCCGCGCGCAGCCACTGCACGAGCAGCGGCGTGCCGACATTGTAGGGCAGGTTGGCCACGATCTGGCGTGGCGGCGGGGTCAGTGCGGCCAAATCCATGGTCAGCGCATCACCTTCCACCAGGCGCAGGCGCGGCTCGTCGCGCGCCAGTTCGGCGATGGCCGCGCAGGCGCGCGGGTCGATTTCGACCGCGGTGATGGAGGCGGCGTCCGTCGCCAGCAAAGCGCGCGTCAGGCCGCCCGGTCCCGGTCCCACTTCGATGACGTGCCGGCCCGCAAGATCACCGGCCTGTCTCGCGATCTTGGCGCACAGATTTTCATCGAGCAGGAAGTGCTGGCCTAGCGATTTTCTGGCGGCTAGGCCGTGGCGTGCGATGATGTCTCGCAGAGGGAGGCGCATGGGCGTGGGTCATGGCATGGAGGAAGGAAGGAAGCAGTCCTTTTTTGAAAAAAAGGACCAAAAAACTTTTGTCTTTTTGGCGTTGATTTTCGGTGGACTGGTTTCGGTCCGCTTCAAACAGGACGGTAGCTGGGATCTGCTGAATTATCATTTTTATAACGCTTACGCGCTGCTGGAGGGGCGTATGGGGCGCGACCTTTGGGTCGCGGGCATGCAGACCTACTTCAACCCGCTGCTGGATGTGCCGTACTACGTGCTCTCGCGCCTGTGGCTGCCGGGCTACCCCCGCTTGGTCGCCTTTGTGGCGGGGCTGCCGTTCGGCGGGCTGATCGTGCTGGTGCCATGGGCGGCCGCGGCAATCTGGCCGGCGCGCGATTTCGGCGCCCTGTGGCGCATCGGCGCGGCCAGCCTGATCGGGCTGACCGGGACCACGCTGACCTCGGTGATCGGCAGCACCTCCGGCGACATCCCAACGGCCGTGCTGGTGATGATCGGCCTGCTGGCGGCCCTGCGTGGGCTGGACGATGCGCCAAGCTGGCCACGCGCCTGCGCGTTCGCCGGGCTGGCGACCGGCCTGGCGGCGGGGCTGAAACTGACAAACGTGTTCTACAGCCCGGCGATCGCGCTGGCGGTGCTGGCCTGCGCGCCGCCCTGCCGGCGGCTGGCGGGCGCGGGCGCGTTTGTGGCCGGATGGGGCGCGGGCTTCCTGCCGCCCGAGTTGTGGTGGGGCGCGCGGCTGTGGCAGCTCTACGGCAACCCGGTCTTTCCCTTGTTCAACGGCGTGTTCCACTCGCCATGGGCAGGTGCCGAGTCCGCGCGCGACATACGCTTTCTGCCGAAGACGGCATTTCAAGCCATCTTCTATCCGTTTTTCTGGGTGTCGGGCCGAACCTTCACGGTGACCGAGCGGACGCTCTACGAGCCGCGCTTCGCGCTCGCCTACGTGGCGATCATGGCGCTGCTGACCAGGCACGCCTGGCTGCGCCGGCGGTTGCCGCGGCCGCTCGTCTTTCTGCTGATCTTTACGATCGTGGCCTACACGGTGTGGGAGGCGCTGTTTTCCATCGTGCGCTACGCCGTGGTGCTGGAAATGCTGACGGGCATCTGGATCGTGCTTGCTCTGCACGCGTTCCTGCCGCGCCCGCGTGCTTTCGCTTTTGGCTGCGCGGTGGTGCTGGCGGTGATTTTCATCGATGAGAAACCCTATGACGGCGGCCGCCTGAAACATTACGGGCGCAGCGTCTTCGACGTTTCGCTTCCCGCGGTGCCGGACGGTGCCACGATCGCGCTGACCGGCCGCCCTTTAGGCTTTCTTGTGCCGTTGTTTCCGCAAGCGGATCTGCGTTTCATCAACACCGGCAATCTGCCGCACGGCAGCCTGATGCAGCGCGCGGTGCTTGCGCGGTTAGGGCGCCAGCCCTTCGCGCTGATCAACCGCGAGCCGACGGATGGGCGGGTCGTGCTTCGGCGCGCGGGTTGGGTGGTCGATAGGTGCGCGCCGGTGGTCAATCCGTTTCAAGCGGGGATACAATTATGCTCCACCAAGGCCGTTCCATTGCCGCAGCCTTGAGGCAGGCGATCGCCCTGGCGGTGTTTGCGCTGATTGTGGCGGCCGCATCACCACCGCGATCCGTGGCGCCTTTTCAGATGGCGCGTGTCACACCCCTCGGGGCCGCCGGACGCAACGGCGCCTCGCGCGGGTTGAACCTTGATCCGATCAGCGCGCTGAACGCGGAAGAGGTGACGGTTTACGCCAGGCGCCACCTCGCGCGGCCGCCCTCCGCAACCCAGAACCCCACGGCGTTCGGACCTGTCGTTCTGTCCGGAGGCACCGCGACCGGGCGGATCGGATTTTCGGGCATGACCGTCAGCGCGTCGGTGGCCGTGCCGGGCGTGCCGGGGCTGGAGGCCGTGGCAAACCTCTCCGGCGGGCGCGAGGCCGTGAACGCAAGCAACACCACGCAGTCCGCGGCGCTGACCGCGGGCCTTCGGTTGAAGTTTTGAGCGTCATGTTCAGCCAGGGCGTGGCGGTTGAGCGTGGCTTTCCCTCGCCGCATAGTGCCGGCTGTACGGCACGGCATTTTCTCTGGACATTTCTGCTATGGGCCGCCTGTGCGCCCTGCCGTGGGCAGGAGCATGCGGCGGCGGCGCGTCCGTTTTCCTTCAAGGTCAGCGGACCGGGCCGGCACAGGGCGGTTGGGTCATCCACGGCACGGGCGCTAAGCCCGTCCACGGGATTAGAGGTCAGCGCGTGGTTCGATCTCGGGCCGGCAGGCGGGTCCAACACGAAGTTTGACACTGCTGCCGCGCCGCCAAATTCCGAGGAGATCACGGTTTATGCAAAGACGCACAATCATGACGCCGACTGGCGCGCGGATGTTGCGGCGGGGCAGCCCGTTTATGAGGCTGGCAACTCGGAAGCCGCACAACCCGGTTACGGTGGATACCCGCAATATACGAGCGCGGAACAGGAGCGCTTGATGTCCATCAAATCGGACCTGCTGGGCCTATGCGGCGCCTTGGGCGGCTACATCCAATGCCCCAACAAACCACCTTAACTAAAAGACGGGGGGTCTGGGGGGGGGTGAAGTATACGTCAGCCACATCCCCCAGTTCTTTCCTGTCTAAAGTATGAACCGCGACAAATCCCCCTTGGCCGCCAGCGGTGAAACCCGCTGGTGCACATAGGCCGCATCCACGGACACAACTTCCCCCGGCTGATCGCCCGCCGAAAAACTGATCTCCTCCAGCAGCCGCTCCAGCACCGTGGCCAGCCGCCGCGCGCCGATATTCTCCACGCGATCGTTGATGTCCGCGGCAAGGTCGGCGAGCGCGTCCACCGCGTCATCGGTGAAGGTCAACGTCAGATTTTCCGTCCGCAGCAGCGCCGAATATTGCTGCAGCAGAGAGTGCTGCGGCTCGGTCAGAATGCGCCGCAAATCGGCGCGGTTGAGCGGCGCCAATTCCACACGGATCGGCAACCGCCCTTGCAGTTCGGGCAGCAGGTCCGCTGGCTTGGCCAGATGAAAGGCGCCGGAGGCGATGAAGAGCACATGGTCGCTCTTCACCGGGCCGTGTTTGGTGGACACGGTGGTGCCCTCGATCAGCGGCAGCAGGTCGCGCTGCACGCCCTCGCGGCTGACATCGCCGCCGCGGAAGCCGCCTTCGCTACTGCGCGCGCAGACCTTGTCGATTTCATCGAGGAAGACGATGCCGTTGTTTTCCGCGTGCGCCACGGCATCGCGCGTCAAGCGGTCGTTATCGACGAGACGGTCGGCTTCCTCGCGCTCCAGCAGCGGGCGCGCATCGGCGACCTTGAGCTTTTTCTGGCTTTGGCGTCCGCCGCCCATCATGTTGCGCATCATCTCGCCGAGATTGATCATCTGGCCGGGCGGCACGCCGGGCAGATCGATCTGGCCGATGGCGGCGGAGGGCGCGTCGGTGACGGCGATTTCGACGTCCTTGTCCTCCATTTCACCGGCGCGCAACATGCGGCGGAATTTGCCTTTCGTTTCGGATGATGCGGTGGCGCCGACCAGCGCATCGACCAGCTTGTCCTCGGCCGCCGCTTGCGCACGCGCCTGCACGTCCCGCCGCCCGACCTCGCGCAGCATGTTGATGCTGACCTCGACCAGGTCACGCATGATGCTGTCCACATCGCGGCCGACATAGCCCACTTCGGTGAACTTGGTCGCTTCGACCTTGAGGAACGGCGCCTGGGCCAGGCGCGCGAGACGGCGGGCAATTTCGGTCTTGCCGCAGCCGGTGGGACCGATCATCAGGATGTTTTTCGGCACCACCTCCTCGCGCATGCCTTCGGGCAATTGCGCGCGGCGCCAGCGGTTGCGCAGCGCGATCGCCACCGCGCGCTTGGCGTCGTTCTGTCCGACGATGAAACGGTCGAGCTCGGAGACGATTTCGCGTGGGCTCATCGTGGGCACGTCCATCACAGCACCTCCACGACGGTCGAATGATTGGTATAGACGCAGATGTCGGCGGCGATCTTCATGGCACGCCGCGCGATCTCCTCGGCGGTCAGACCCTCGATTGTCATCAGCGCGCGCGCCGCGGCCAGCGCGTAATTGCCGCCCGAGCCGATGGCGATCACACCGTCCTCGGGTTCCAGCACATCACCATTGCCGGTCAGGGTAAAACTGCGATCCGCGTCGGCCACCGCCATCATCGCTTCGAGCCGGCGCAGATAGCGATCGGTGCGCCAATCCTTGGCGAGTTCGACGCAGGCGCGTTCGAGCTGGTTGGGAAAGCGTTCGAGCTTTGCTTCGAGGCGTTCGAGCAGGGTGAAGGCATCGGCCGTGGCGCCGGCAAAGCCCGTAATGACGCGGCCATCGGCCAGGCGGCGCACCTTGCGGGCGTTTCCCTTGATGACGGTCTGGCCCATGGTGACCTGGCCGTCGCCGGCCATGGCCAACTGGTTGTTGTGGCGAACGCAGAGGATGGTGGTGCCGTGCCAGCCGATCGGGTCAGGTTGGTGGGTGGGTGTCATGCAGCGCCAGATGGGGGGAGAGGCGGCGCGTTGCCAGGGTAGGGCGGGTAGCGCGGTGCGGCAGCTCGCCGCAGGCAGAAGATGACCGACTCGTGGCTCCGGATGGAGCATTTCACGGGCAGCGGCGCCCATCAGCGCCTCGCCCCGAGAGTTTTGTCTATATTTGCTGCGGGCCTTGCATCGTTCATATGCATTTTGGTATGGCTGCCAGCAGTGTGGGAGTGAACATGATGCGTTTGTCGGTGAAGGCTTCCCGTTTGGCCATGGCCAGCTTGGCGACCGGAATGATCTTTGTTCCACCGGCCATCCAAGCAGCAACTTTTCCCAAAAAGAAGAATTCGACACCCATTCAGCACGTGGTAATCATCGTGCAGGAAAATCGGTCATTCGACAGCTATTTCGGAACCTTTCCGGGCGCCGACGGGCTGCCGCAAGGAACTTGCGTCCCGCTCAATCCCGCGCAGCCTACCGGCGGATGCGTAGTTCCATTCCACGATCAACACGATGTTAATGCCGGCGGCCCGCATGGCGCGAAATTCTCGCAGTTTGACGCCGATGACGGACTGAACACTTTCAAGATGGATGGCTTCGTTTATGCGCAGACGGCCGATCTGGCGCATCTCTGTACAGGCAGCGATGCCAGAAAGCTGCCGCCGCGTCAGACGGGTTGTTCCGCATTCGTTCCGGGTGGGGAACGGCATGATGTCATGGGCTATCATACCGATGCGGAATTGCCGAATTATTGGGCATACGCCAAGAATTTCGTGCTTCAGGACTCCCTCTTCGAGGGCATGCGCGGATGGTCGCTTGCCTCGCACCTTGACCTGATCAGTGAGTGGTCTGCCGAGTGCACCAACCCGAAAGATGTTTCGACATGCACCAGCAACCCGTATGGCATTTCGCCAGATGGGAATAACGTTGAATACCCTTGGGTCAATCTGCCGCAACTGCTCGATCTGAACGGCGTCTCGTGGAAATACTATCTCGCCAACGGTGAAGAGCCGGACTGCGACGACGATGAAATGACATGCGAGCCACAGTTTCAGAACAACGGAGTCAATTCAATCTGGAATCCTGCGCCCGGGTTTGCCTATGTGGAGCAGCAGGGCGCCAGCTACATCCAAGCTCATAATCCGCCAATCGACCAGTTCCTGACCGACATCAAAAACGGTACTTTGCCTCAGGTTTCCTGGCTGGTTCCATCGTTGAACTTCAGCGAACATCCGGCCAGCAGCATTACCGCGGGAATGGAGTATGTCACGTCACTGGTGAATGCCGTCATGCAGTCACCCTACTGGTCAAATACGGCGATCTTCGTCGTTTGGGACGATTGGGGCGGGTTCTACGACCACGTACCGCCGCCCGTGGTGGACATGAATCCCACGCGAAATCCGGTGCTGGGCTTCGGCTTCCGCGTGCCCGCGCTGCTGATCAGCGCCTATGCCAAGCCGGGCTACGTCGATCATAGCGTATTGAGCATCGACAGCTACGCCACCTTTTTTGAAGACCTTTTCATGGGCGGCGCCCGGCTGGATCCAGCCAAGTTGGGCGAGCCCGACAGCAGACCCGATATCCGCGACGAATTGACCAGCATCACCTTCCCGGATGGCTCGGTAAGGCCCGTCGGCAATCTGATGGACGAATTCGACTTCACGCAGGCACCGACGCCACCTTTGGTGCTGAGCACGCACATTCCGACCGAGCCCGTTATCTCTTGCGGCAGCACTGACCCGGACAATCCGCAGATTTGCGGCCAACAACCGGTAAAGATTTCATGGAAGCCGGTGGCCGGCCCCTACGTGCCGGGACCGTTCACCTACCAGGTGCTACGCGATGGCACGGCGGTGCCTAAGTGTCTAACCACCAAGGCGGTGTGCTTCGATTCAACGGGAGCGCCGGGTGTGCACATCTACACCATCTACAGCATTGACAAGAACAACGTGTCCTCTCCGCCTTCCGCGGGCGCCGAGGCAGACATTCCAAACTGATGCGCTCACCATAACTCCTAGAGAGAGACGATCATGGCCGAAAAGACCGTGCAACGCGCGGCACAAGGATGTCTTGCAGCCGCAATGTTGCTGTCGGCATCGCCCGCTGCTGCCGACTGCACCATTCCCACTCATGTTGACGAAAGGGAATACGTCAGAACGTTGAACCTTCACTACACGACGCAACCCAATGCCCAGCAATCGCTGAATCTATACGTCCCGGCAAAGGTCAAGAACCCGCCTGTGCTCATCACTATCCACGGTGGCGGATTCGAGCACGGCGACGACATTACGTCCAAGACCTTCGCCGAACAGATGACGACGTTCGGCATCGCTGTCGCAACGCTGGATTATCGCCTGTTTCATGGCCAGACGAACGTCTATCCCGCCGGTATTTCCGATGTTCGTTGTGCCGCGAGCTGGCTCAAAGCGAACGCCGCGACGCTTGGTATCGATGGCACCCGTTTTGCCGTATATGGCGGCTCAGCCGGCGGAAATTTCTCGGGCCTGCTAGGTCTTGCCGCAGACCCGAACGGCAAGTTCGACGCAACGAGCAACTGCGCCGCCGCCTACCCGCCACCCGCGATGCTGGCCGTCGGAGACTATTTCGGATTGAACGAAATCCAGAATCCAGCCGCCATGAACCGCTACCAGACCAAGGTCGCGGAGCGTTACCTCGACGTGCCCAATTTGAAAGACAACGAGGCGCTGGCGGCGGAGGCCTCGCCCATCACCTATGTGACATCGAGCGCACCGCCGTTCTTCATCGCGCGTGGCACCGACGACAGCACGATGCCTGAACAGCAGGCAACCGACATGGTAGCCGCTTTGCAGTCAGTCGGCGTGGCGGAGCAGTATTGGGATATTCCGGGCCTGGGACACGGCTTTCAGCCGCTGGACATCGTCCATTATCCACAATTGCAGCAATCGGGTTGCGCATTGATTGCATTCTACCAGGG
>CAXUNZ010000023.1:20517-23004 GCA_964252525.1 uncultured Acetobacteraceae bacterium | reverse complement strand
CTCCGAAGGTCATCCGGACAAAGTCGCCGACCGCATCAGTGACACGGTGCTGGATGCCTACCTGACCGCGGACCCCTACGCGCGCGTGGCCTGCGAAACGATGGTCACCACCAACCGCATCATCCTGGCCGGCGAGACGCGCGGCCCGGCCAGCGTCACCGCCGACCACCTGGCGCATCTGGCGCGCGAGGCGGTGCGCGATATCGGCTACGACCAGGATGGCTTTTCATGGCGCCGCGCCGAAGTCAGCTGCTTTTTGCACGCGCAATCCAGCGACATCGCCGCCGGCGTGGACAGCGCCGGCAACAAGGACGAGGGTGCGGGCGATCAGGGCATCATGTTCGGCTACGCCAGCGACGAAACGGAAAGCCTGATGCCGGCGCCGATCCATTACGCGCATCTTATCCTGCGCACGATCACCGAATTGCGCCGCGCGCAGGATACGCGCGTGGCCGGGCTGCTGCCCGATGCCAAAAGCCAGGTGACGTTGCGCTATGTCGATGGAAGGCCGGTGGGTGCGACCAGCGTGGTGCTCAGCACGCAGCACGAGGACGGGCTGGAGCAATCCGACATCAAGGCACGCATCGTGCCGTTGATCGAGGCGGCGCTGCCATCCGGCTGGATGTGCCCCGATGAGGAACTCTATGTGAACCCAACGGGCAATTTCGTGATTGGCGGCCCGGATGGCGATTGCGGCCTGACCGGGCGCAAGATCATCGTCGATACCTATGGCGGTGCGGCCCCGCATGGCGGCGGCGCCTTTTCGGGCAAAGACCCGACGAAGGTGGATCGCAGCGCCGCCTACGCCGCGCGCTATTTGGCCAAGAACGTGGTCGCCGCGGGGTTGGCCGAGCGCTGCACGCTACAGATCAGCTACGCCATCGGCGTGTCCCACCCTCTCTCCGTTTATGTCGATCTGCACGGCACCGGGCGGGATGTGGAGGAGGCGCGGCTCGAGGCCGTGCTGCGCGAGCTGATGAACCTCTCGCCGCGCGGTATTCGCGAACATCTCAAGCTCAACCGGCCGATCTACGTGCCGACGACGGCCTACGGCCATTTCGGCCGGGCGCCGGATGAGGCAGCGGGCACGTTCACCTGGGAGAAGACGGATCTGGTGGGCGAGCTGCAATCGGCCTTTGGCCGATAGTCGCCACCATCAGCTATCCGTCACTGGAAAGCTTTGTGTCCGATACCGCTGATTGGTGGTGAAGCCGCCACCTGACCGGCTGTATGGCCGTCTGCGCAGCCACGCGCTGCGGCCGCGGCAGCAACGCCTACTGGCGGAAACCCTGCCGCGCCTGCGTTTTTCCACGCTGCCGCCTGGGCCGGTTTGGATGGAGGTGGGTTTCGGCGGCGGCGAGCACGCGCGCGCGCTGATTGCCGCACATCCCGACATGACGCTGATTGCGTGCGAGGTGTTCGAGCAGGGGCTGTGCTCGATGCTTGCCGCGCTGGTGCCGGAGGGGCAGGAGGCGCGTGCCACGCTGCCGTCCAATTTGCGCCTGTGGGATGGCGATGCGCGGGCGCTGCTGCGCACGCTGCCGGAGGCGTGTCTTGACCGGCTGTATTTGATGTTTCCCGATCCTTGGCCTAAGGCGCGGCATGCCAAGCGCCGCTTCGTGCACCCGGACATCGTGGCATTGGTGGCGAGCCGGCTGAAGCCGGGCGCGGAATGGCGCGTGGCGAGCGATGACCCGACATATCAGGCCTGGGTGACGGAGATCATGGGCGCGCAGTCGATGTTCGACGTGGCGCCGGCCGCGCTGGAGCGGCCCGAGAATTGGCCGCCGACGCGCTACGAGGCTAAGGCGCTGGCCGCCGGCCGGCGACCTTTCTACTGGCGTTTTACGCGAAGGCAGCACGCCGCGGATGAATTCGATACATCTCTGGAAAGGCCAAGTGTATAAGGCACTCCGCATTGCTTAACCGATGACGGGGGGTTTGGGGGGAACGGCACGTTCCCCCCAATCTTCGTTTTGCAATTTCCAAGGACAGCAAGCAGTGACCAGCACGAGCGGCACGGTTGACGAAGGCTTCGCCGAGCTGCCCAAGAGCGAGCGCGGTGCGATCACCCGATCGCACATCCTGAAACCCATCGACCGGAGCCAGGTGGCAAGCCTGACCATCAAGGTCAGGCCGATACGCCCGTTCAGCGAGCTGCAGGAAACGATCGCAGAAATCTACGCCATGCCGCCGCAGTCGCGGACATATCTGACGCGGGCGGAGCTCGAGGCGCGGCATGGCGCTGCGCGAGGGGATCTGGACGTCATCGAGACGTTGGCCGGGCGGCACCGCCTGATTGCGTCCCGGCGGCGCCCGGCGGAACGCTCGATCTGCCTGACGGGAACACTGGACAATTTGTTGCGGGTTTTTCCGGCGGAGCTCATGCAATGCCGCGCCGGTGGTAGATCATATCGAGGGCGGCAGGGCCGCATTGCAGTGCCCTCGGCCTTGAACGGGATCGTGACCGGCGTGTTTGGTTATGAC
>CAXUNZ010000023.1:2232-20507 GCA_964252525.1 uncultured Acetobacteraceae bacterium | reverse complement strand
ATGACACCCATCCCAAGCAGCGCGCCAAACATCCCGTTGCAAGAGCGGGTGCGGCGGCAGGCGCCGGCGTGGCAGCCCCGATCTATGCCGCACGCTACAATTTTCCGGCCGAGTACAACGGCAAGACGCTGGACGGCAACGGGTGCTGCATCGGACTGATCGAGCTGGGGGGCAATTACCGCGAGAGCGACCTGGAGGCATATTGCCGCATCACTGGGACGTCCATGCCGCAGGTCTTCTGCACGCCGCCCGATCGCAGCGTCCCGGCGCAAGCCAACCCCGATGATGGCGACGCCGAGGTGATGCTCGATGTGGAGGTGGCGGCGTCCGTGGCGCCTGGCGCCACCCTGGCCGCCTTTTTCGGCGAAAATTCCGAGGTCGGCCTGCTCAACGCGGTCAATGCCGCCATACACGATCAGACGCACAATGTCGGCGTGCTTTCGATCAGTTGGGGCGGCCCTGAATGCCGGCTGACCGAACAGTCGGGCGAGGAATTCTGCAAGGCGTTTTCCGAAGCTGCCAGCTTAGGAATTTTCGTCTGCGCCGCCTCCGGTGATCATGGCGTCGCCGACATGGACGCGGCATGTTGGGACAACGCTGTTCACGTGGATCACCCCGCGGCCGATCCGCGCGTATTGGCATGTGGCGGCACGCAAATCGATCCGCAAAGCGGCAGCGAAATCGTCTGGAACGACCTGACTCCTTTTGACATTACCGCCCAATCGGGCGGCTGGGCGAGCGGTGGCGGCATCAGTGTGGATCAGGACGTTCCGGCGTATCAGCAGGGGCTGATGCTGCCTGCCACGCTGGACAAATCCGGCAAAAAGGGGCGCGGCGTGCCCGATATCGCCATGATTGCGACGGACCATTTAACCGTGGTGAATGGCGCGCGGATCGCCAGCCGCGGAACCAGCGCAGTTTCGCCGCTGATGGCCGGGCTGGCCGCGCGCCTGATTCAGGCCTGCGGCAAGAATATCGGCGCACTCAATACGCTGCTGTATGGCACGGCGGGTCTGTGCAAGCCGGTGATGTCTGGCAATAACGGCATTGCGGGAAAGCCGCCCAGTTACCAGGCGGGTGCGGGTTGGAACGCGTGCACGGGAATGGGCACGCCCGATGGCACGGCCATTCTGCGCGCGTTGATGTCCACAGCGGAGAATGTTGCCTGAAAGCGCTTGGGGGGAAAGGAAGGCATGTCCCACCCAGTTCTTACAACGTCTTCATATAAGCGATCAACGCCGCCCGATCATCCTTCGTAAAGCCCGCGTTTCCATAATCATGCCCGAGGTTCGAATTACCCTCGATCGGATGCCCGGCGGCATCCACCACATCGAATTCAAAGCTGTTCTCGGGCGATTTGTCCGTGACGAACCCGACCCGGTCCGGGTCGAATTGCCGCGTTCCCATGTAGAATTTTGTCGGCCGCTTGTCAGGCGGCAGCAGCAGATCATCCAGCGTCGGCACGGACCCGTTGTGCAGATAGGGCGCAGTCGCCCAAATTCCCTGAAGCGGCCGGCCCTTATAGACGATCTTTGGCGCCTTCGGATCATCAGGGAATTTCTGGCAGGCGGTGCGCCGTGCATCCTTGAGCGTCTGTGTGCCTTGCACGTGCGCCGCCATGCGCGGCAAAGGCAGCCCTGGAACCGCGCCGAACAAATCCTGCAGCGCCGCCTCGGCCACCGGTTTGCCTTGCGCAATCAGCGTGCCGGTTACCGCGTGCTGCAACAGCGCAAAGGTCGGCCCGACAACGGGCGTCGGCGCGCCGGAAATCACCCCCTGCTTGTTGCCGAGGACAACGTCGGACCGCGACTGGTCCATGACTGCGTTGCACGCCATCCATATATCCGTGCCCGCCGCCGTGTGATCCTCAGGACCGGAGGGCAAGGCGCGTTGCAGGAAGGTCTTGTATTTTGTCGTGAGGTCGTCGGGGTCGGTGACCATGGCGTGGCATTTGCTGCAATGCGTGTCGAACAGCTTGGCGCCGGTGCTGACCAGATCAGGGTCCGGTGCCTTGAAAAGCGCGGTCCATTTCGGCGGATGCAGCCGGCCGATCTGGTTTTCCATTTCGCTGAGAACGGACACATTGGCGCTGGAGACGTAGCCCTGCGTCACTCCCGGGTTGGACACAAGAATAAGCTCGGCAAATACGCCAATCACCTCCCCCGTATTGCGGCCAAGTCCGCCGTAATTGAATCTGCGGCCGTCCGGAAGGACCACCGCCGTATTTGGCGCTATGCCGTTCCACTCGACGAAATCGAGTTGCGGCACGTTCCACAGGAAGGGGTAGCTGACGGGTGCATCGGCGGGATTGGAAATCTGCTGGCTGGCATCGCCATCGGCCGCGGCCAACGAGACTTTGTTGTAGATGTGGCCGATCGCGTCCAGGCGTCCGAACCCATACCGCAGCACGGAATTATCGTTGAGCCTGGCCAGTTGGTCGTTCCAGGAAGTCAGGCGCACCATGGCCGACTTCAGGCGGTCGGCGTCGCCGGGCGCCGGGCTTGAGCCCAGAACGGCCTTTTCAAATCGCGCAAATTTCTCGTTGTCCGTGGCCGTTGCCCTCAAGGCGTCCTGCAGCGCCTCCATGAACCCCTGGAAGTCAGCCAACGAAGGTGCGCCGTCGATGATGACGCTCTTCGACCCGTAGCTGATCTGGTTCGTGTGGCACGCAGAACAGTTCATTCCGACCCAGGGCACCGGCGTCGTGCGCCCGGTTTGCCAATCCAGCTTGGTGACCTTGAATGCCTCATCGGATTCGCAGTCGACGGCAAAACCGAGCGGCAGCTTGGCGTCGTAAGGACAACCCGCCACCGGACTGCTGCCCTGCAGCGGCGGCATGCTGAGGTAGCGAAACTGCGCAACGTAATCGGGTGCAAGAAAGGCGGCGGTCGTTGTTGGCTGCTCAAGATTGTCGAGCCATTCCTGCGGAATCAGACGCGAGCCCTGGCTCGCCGTGTACCAGGATTGGCGCTGCGCATCGGACCAGCCTTGCGCCGTTCCCGACACCGACTGCTCCGGCGTGCATTGCGTGGCGACTAGAACCAGGACCGCCCCGGCGAGCAGAAGGGGACGAATGCGGCGCGCCATCTGAGTTCTCCGCCTAACTACGTATGTGTGCAGGGCCTTTCGCCGCCACAAACGATTGTAGGATGGAATGAACTCTTTGGCAAAATCCCATGCACATGCGAGCGCTACGTCTCCCCGCGACCTTCACGCCATGTCGGGGCTGCCGCCATAGATGCCGGCGAGCGCATCCCGTCCCTTGAGCGAACGCTGCGCGGATTTAACGTCCGCCACCAGATGCGCCTTGAGGTATCGTTCTGCTGGCGCGATATCCCGGCCGGTCAATGACAGCCAGACAGCCAGACCGAATGCCCATTCCCGCTCGTCGAGATAACCGAGCCGCGCGCTGCGCCAGCCTTGCGTGATGGGATCCTGGAATCGCTCAAATCCGAAGGCACAATTGGCCCCGAAGACGGCAAAGCCCAGCGCGACGGTGCCAAGATCCGTCGCGCGCTCGTTCGCATCGCGACCACCGGGCAAAGGCTGCGCGAAATGCGCGAGGCGGAGGTGAGCAAGTTCGTGCGCCAACACGGCCACGAGCTTGATGGGATCGTTCTCCAGGTCAGGATCGTAGGTGATGGTCGGCGTATTGCCTTGTAGGCCAAAAGTGCCGGCCGGAGCGGCGTGCTGCCGGTGCAGGCTCACGTGCTCGGCCACGCGCAGTTCCGGCTGGGCTGGCTGGGCCACCAGGTCACAGGCGACATCGCCCATGCCGGCCAGGTATTTGACCCGATCGAAGACGTGAGCCACGACTCCCTGGCCCTGATCGTCGGCAGGCGGAAAAAACGCGCGTGTCGGCAGCACCAGGGCGGTGCCGCGTAGAGAGTCCAAACCGCCCAGACCGGCGATCAGCCAGCGCCAGGTTTGAAAATGCCATGCCTCAAGCTCCGGCTCGAGGAACGGCCGGCCGCGCTTGATGAACCAGGCCATCGCCCGCGGTCAGTCGCCGCTTCGCGCGCGGCTACACCTCGCACGCTTGAATCGACACCGCGGCCGCGCTGCCCAGCGCGCAAGCGCCGATCGGCCTTCCGCGGCGCGCAAGCAACCCGCGCAAGGCACGGATGGGCGGAAACACCTCCTGGTTCCAATCCGCTCCCTGTGCGTCGTGCGCCTTCTGCTCCTGCTCGACGATCCAGCGATCCTCGGTGAAAATGCGTTCGGTAAACCACACCAGCGCCGGCCAACCCAGGTCGAGCAAGAAGGCGGGTTTTGGTCTGCGTATCGCCAGCAGTCCGAAGGTGCGGTGGCGCCGCTGCTCGCGATCGAGCGGCGTGTAGCAGATCCACAGCTCCATGACCGGCTCTTCGCCGGAGGTCCAGATACGCAGTTCCTGGTAGGGATAGGAGGTGCGGATCGTCATCAGATCCTTGTGGTTGCCCTCGCCCGCGCCGCGGCGCTGGCCCAGGATCGCCGCCTCCCCCAGCGGCTGCTTTCCCGCCTCGCGGGCGAAGGTGTAGTCCACCTCCATCCAGTCCTCGCCCTCCCGCATGCCGCGGAAGCGTGGCCGGATCTGGCCCATCTGCCGCCGGTGCAGGAACTGATGGTTCATGTCCATCAGGTTCTCGTGCATGAAGCTGTAGTGGCAGGCGACCTCGCGCCCCAGCCGGCGTGTGCGATAGGCGGGATCGGCCGAGGCGCCCAAGCGGGGAAACGCCATTTCGCCGGCAAGCGCAGGGTCACCGGGGAAGATGAAGATCAGACCGGATGCCTCGTGGCAGGGATAGCTGCGCACGCCGTTTGGCAGCTTGTCCTTGCCGAGATAGGGCACATCGATGCACGCGCCGGTGCGATCATAGGTCCAGCCATGATAGCAGCAGCGTATCGCGCAGCCATCCACCACGCCGGCATGCAGCGGCACCTGGCGGTGCGCGCAGCGATCCTCCAGCGCGAAGACGGGAGACTGTCCGGCGGCCGGGCGCACCAGCACGATCGGCTCGCCCGCGAAGGTGACGCCCAGCGTACGGCCGGGCTTGAGGTCACGCGACCAGGCGATCGGATACCAATGGTCGGGATGTGCGCCTACCCGTCGCAGGTCGGTGGAGGGGAGCTGTACGTTCATGGCCACTCCGGCATCATGCCCTGAGTATTGGCATGCTGCGCCCGCGTTGTCGCCCCCTCAGAGCGCGTGTGAGACGTCCGCCTTCCGGTGGCCAACGTCGGGCGGGTCGCTCGGCGGACGACCACCGTCTCAAGAAGCCTGGGGGAGCAGTGTCAGCCCCCGGCCCCATCGTTATTTGAGCGAAGTCCACAAAACGACGGAAGTACCAGGGTGTGGCACTTCTCCGCCGATCTCAATTTCGTGGGGTTTGATACTGGTGTTAGTGATCAGACTTGAGAAGCTCATCCCTGTGAGCGCGTGCCCATTGCTGGAAGTCGATAGCGTCGCGGCCGAGAAGCGTCTCGACGGCGTCGGTGGACTTCGCGGCATAGGACAGACGTCCGTCGGATACTTGCCGCGCCAGCTCGAGCATGCTGGCGGAAAAAGGTGCATCCATTCCAGGCGGCAATTCCACCTGTCCAGCGTCGAGCGCCGTTTTCAGGTCGTCTGGCGTCACCACAAGCGGCTTGATCTCCTGTCCAAGCGCCTTGCTCAAGACAGCTGCCAATTGCGGTCCATCAACAACGTCGGTTGAAAGCGGATACGCTTTCCCCGCATGCACCTCGGGACCTTCGGCCAACACCTTGGCCGCAACGCTCGCAAGATCCTCGCCCGCGACCCAACCGATCGAGCGGTTTCCCATCGGCCAGGTCAGGACACTTTTCGAAATTCTCATGAAGGAGAGCAGATTTTCCATGAAGAAGTTCGCATGCAAGTGGCAGCAAGGCACTCCGCTCGTGCTGATATAGCGCTCGACCAGCTCGTGCCATGCGTAGTGCGGATCGGTCGACTTTCCATTGCTGAGAACGCCCAGATGAACGATGAAACCCACGCCGGCGTCAACGGCGGCGTCTGTCAAGGTTTTTGTCTGGGTCACCATGTTCATGGTATAGCCGGTCATAACGAACAAGCGCTCGATGTCGGCCAGAGCTTTGGGAAAGGTCTCTGGGTCATCGAGGTCGAGGAGAACGGATGATTTGCCCTCCGTTCGCCAGGCCTCCATCTGCCGTGGCTTGCGCGTTGCGCGCACGACTTCAACTTGCGCTTGGGCCTCAAGCTCGCGCGCGACCAGGCTGCCGACGCCTCCTGTCGCGCCCAGCACCAACACCCTGGGTAATCCCGTTGCCGACTTGATCATTGGTCCCTCCAACGGCTTTGCGCCTTGCCGGCTAATACCATCCGGATTGAGACTGGACACATCATCAAGGCAGGGAAGGCAGAGGAGATGTGGCTGACCTACACGCCAGCCCCCAAAACCGCAGATTTCGGGGCTTCAAAACAAATGATGACCCAAGGTCTCGGGGAGTCAGGCATCACTCCGCCCCATATTCGCGGCTTAGGACGTCAGGTCGGCACCCGCTCGGCCTTGAAGCCGTAATTGTGCAGGAAGTACTGCACGCTGGCGGAGCCGCACAGATGCGAAGCGCCAATCGCTACGAAAGCCACGCCAGGCTGTTGCAGCCGCGTGACGATGGAGGAGGCGAAATCCTCATTGCGGCGCACGATCACGTCGGTGAAGTAGCGCTGATTTGTTGCCGCAAGCTTCTGGTTGCTGAGCGTGTCGAGGGCCGTGACATCGCCGCGCAGCCAAGCGCGGACCATGGCATTCATATCGCCGGCCGCGCCGGAATAGCCGTCGATTTGCAGCTCCAGCGCCCTGATCTGCGCCTCGACCGGCAAATCGGCCAGAATGGCGAATTGCTTGTCTGCCGTTTCGAAGGTCGGCGTGGCCTTGTTATGGCGGTGCGCGAAAGCGAGCAGATCCGTTTCCACGCCATGGCCGAAACGGGCGTGCTTGAGCGCGCCGCCGGTCAGCAGCAATTCGGCGAGCCAGGGTTTGACGTGGCCGAACGTGTCGACACTGAGGCCGGCGCTGCTCATTTCCATGTCGTAGCGGGCACGGTAACGTTTGGGCAGAACGGCGCGCAGATTGCCTTGCGGGCTGAGGCCGTAACGGCGGATCAGGCGTACCAGGGCCGGAAGGCTGCTGGTATCGGCCTCCGTCCAGATTTCGTCGGAGAGGTCCATGGCGTGGTCAACGGCGGGGGATTGCCAATGAGTGGCAGCCGGCAGCATGTGGACCGTGCCAAAAAGATAGACGGTTGCTGTTGGGCTATGCACGACCCAGAGCCCCGGGGCTGCTTGCGACCGGGCAGGCAGATGCAGAGACGCTATCACCGCCGCAACGGGAAGGAGTTTTCGCACGAACTTCTTCAAAGATATGCTCATGGCACACCCCATACGGCCACCAGGCTGTTTTATGATCCGTGGCCGCGCACTTCAAGCACAAATTGAGCAACTCGCTAAAAAAAGCGATGATGTCGTCGCCTTTCCGTTCTGCGATACTATTAAATGAGTATTGTCAATACGTTACGATGCGTTGCTGGACCGGTAGCGCGGCGTTACGGCACGCGCTTCTTGCCTGCCCGGCAAAGCTTAACCCCGGCGCCATCGTGCGCGCCTGCCCCACACAAGGGTCGAGGACATGGCGTAATTCCACACGACACCGATCACCGCACCGATGGCGCCCGCCGGCGTGCGCCCCGCTCCGCCGCCGTAATACAATGCGCGCGCAATGCCGATATTGGCCGCGGCGCCGACACCGCAGACCATCACGAACAGCGCCAGCCCGCGCCACAGCCGCCCGCCACGCAGACGCTGGTCGCGGTAGGTGATGGCGTTGTTCAGCTGAAAATTGGCGATCATTGCAACGGCCGTGGCCAGCGTCTGCGCCCTGCTGAAATCCAGGCCCGCCGCGCCCGCAGCGAGCAGCACGGCCAGGTGCACCAGCACGCCGAGGCTGCCGACGAGCGCGAAAGAAAGAAAGCGCAGCGGCACCAGGCCGCCTAGCGCCTTGTCGATCAGCAGCGCTGCAAACTGAACCATGACCAGCGGGCTGAGCTTGCTCTCGCCGGCGGTGCGGGCGTGAAAGGCCGCGCCGATTTCGATCACGCGCAGGCGGCCGGGCGCCGAGAGCAGCAAATCGAGCAGGATCTTGAAGCCCTGGCCGGTCAGGCGCGGGGCAATGTCCTCAAACAGCGAACGCGGCAGCATGAAGAAGCCGCTCATCGGATCGCTCAGCCGCGCGGGCAGCATCGCGTCCGCCATACGGATGGCCAGCGCGGACAGTGCGTGGCGCCAGCTGCCGGCAAGCCCGGCGGCATCGCCCCCTTCGGCAAAGCGGCTGGCCACGACGATGTCGGCCCCGCCGGCGCGCAGGGCCGCGAGCATCACCGGCAGGCGCGTCTCGTCATGCTGAAGGTCGCCGTCGATGACCCCGATATAGGCGGCCGAGGAGGATAGCGCGCCTTCGATCACCGCCGAGGCGAGGCCCCGCCTTCCCACGCGCCGCAGGCAGCGTATGCCCCGGTCGGCGGCCGCGGCGGCACGCACCTCCGCGGTTGTGCCGTCGGGACTGTCGTCATCGACAAAGACCGCTTCCCACGAGAGGCCGTTTAGCGCTGTCTCCAGGCGCGCGATCATGGGGGCGACGTTGGCCCGCTCATTGTAGCACGGGATGACGACGGTCAGGTCTAGAGGCGAGTCCATGGCTTGTATGCTAGCCGAAAGGTTGGGCTGGCGACGACGAGATGAGAAGAAGGAACGCGGTTCTTTTTTGAAAAAAAGAACCAAAAAACTTTTTCAATTTACTACGAGTTTAGCAGCAAACCATCTGCGAAACGCTGACAAGTGCCGCTACCAGGTTTTATTGATACGCTGGTAAAACCCAATCGCACTGTCTTTCCGTCGATAATTTTCCGGGCGGCGTTGCATGTTTGGCGTGCTGGCTTATGGCTCGCTCCGCTCCCGGCCGACGCGGCGAACTTTCGTCGATATAGGTGGCGGCGCATCACGCCTTTGCGTTCGGATCACCGCCAACAATTCTGCCAAAGCTCCCCCAAGCTCGCCCTCGACACCCTCGACCGGCTCCACCGCCACCTTCCGCGCCACCGGCGCGGCCGCCACCTGCTCTGCCGCCAGATCCTGTGTAAAGCGCAACCCCGTCACCACACCCGCGCCCGCATGCGTATTGATCCGCTCGATCAGCGCACCTTGCAGATGCGCCAGCTCCATCGCCACCGGACCCGCGCACGCCACCGTCAGCACGCCGCGCGCCAGGCGCCGCGGCTGCGTCACCGCGGCCAGCCGCGTCCCAACGATTGCCACCCAATCCGCCATCAGCGCCGCCCCCGCCGGCGAGCGCTTGGCAAACGCCGCCCGCGTCACCCCCGGCACCAACTGGGCCAGCGGCAGCGCCACGTAGCGCCGCGTCTCCTCTTTCGGGGCGGCGGCCGCCCGCTCTTTCGCGTCCCCGCGCTCTGCTCTACCCAAGGGCCACCACCAAACCTTCGGGGCCGCGCCGATGCTGACCGTCCACCACCTCAACAACTCCCGCTCGCAACGCATCCTCTGGCTGCTGGAGGAGCTTGGCCTGGCCCACGAGGTCCGCCGCTACGAGCGAAACGCCAAGACCATGCTCGCCCCGCCGGAGCTGCTCGCCGTCCATCCGCTGGGAAAATCTCCTGTCATTACCGATGACGGCCAGACCATCGCAGAGACCGGCGCCATCGTCGAATACATACTGGCCAAGTATGGCCGCGGCCGCATGGTCCCGCCGGTGGGCACAGAGGATCGGCAGCGCTACACCTATTGGCTGCATTTCGCCGAGGGCACGGCCATGCCCCCGCTGGTCATGATGCTGATGTTCACCGAAATGCCCAAGCGCATGCCCTTCTTCGTCCGCCCTGTCGGCAATATGATCGGCAAGACCGTGCAGAGCAGCTACCTTGGCCCGCAGATCGAGCGCCAGTTGGACCTGATGGAAGCCGAGCTTGGAAAAAGCACCTGGTTCGCCGGCGAGGAAATCACCGGCGCCGACATCATGATGAGCTTCCCGGTGGAAGCCGCCGCTTCCCGCGCCGGCCTGGGCGCCCGCAAGCGCCTGACCCACTGGCTGAGCACCATCCACGCCAGACCCGCCTACCAAAGAGCGCTGGCCGAAGGCGGCCCCTACGCCTACGCCTGAAGAGCAAAAGTTTTTTGGTCCTTTTTTTCAAAAAAGGACTGCTTCCTTTTCCTAAAGCCTCAAGGTGTACGTCCGCTCCCGATGTCCCTAGGCCCCCGCCTCGAGTTCCGCCAATCGCAATCCCTGGTCATGACGCCCCAGCTGCGTCAGGCCATCAAGCTGCTGCAATTTACCAACCTAGAAGCCGCGGCCTTCGTCGAAGAAGAACTCGAACGCAACCCCTTGCTGGAGCGGGACGAACGAAGTGACGCGCTGCCTGAACGCGCCGCCGCGGATCAGCCGGAACCGGCCCAGGCCGCCGGCGCGGACGCCGCCGATCTGGTGGGTGCGGCCAGCCTGCCCGAAGCCCAGGCCGAACCGCTCGACGGTGAGCCCGACGGCTACGAGGCTTTCGGCGCCGCCGACGGCATCCGCCTGCCGAGCGGTGCCGCGGGCAACGGCACCTCGGACGAGGACTGGGACGCGACAGAACGCATCGAGGGCCGCACCAGCCTGCGCGAGCACCTGTCCGAACAGATGCGCCTGACCTTCCACGACGCCGCCGATCGCATGATTGGCGCCACGCTGATTGGCCTGCTGGATCCTGCCGGCCGCCTGTCGGCGGCACCTGCGGACAACGCCCAAGGTCGGGGCGTGACCCGGCACGCCGTGGAGGCCGTTCGCCGCCGCATGATGCAGCTCGATCCGTGCGGCATGTTCGCCCGCTCGCTGGCCGAGTGCCTCGCCGCCCAGTTGATCGAACGCAACCGCTATGACCCCGCCATGGCTGCCTTGCTCGACAATCTCGACCTGATGGCCAAGCGGGACACCAAGCGCCTGATGCAGCTCTGCGGCGTGGACTGGGACGACATGGCCGAGATGATGGCCGAAATCCGCAAGCTCGACCCCAAACCGGGCGTATCTTGGGACAGCGCGCCGCTCAGCCCGATCGTGCCGGACGTGCTGATGCGCACTCTGCCCAACGGCGACTACATTCTGGAGCTCAACCCCGACACCGTGCCGCGTGTGCTGGTCAACGAACCGCTCTATGCGCGCATCGGCCGTCAGGTTGCGCGCGAAGACAGGCTGTTCCTGTCAGACAAGCTGGCTGCCGCGAACTGGCTGGTCAAATCGTTGCAGCAACGCGCCCAGACCATCCTGAAGGTCTCCTCTGAAATCGTGGCAAGGCAGGAAGCGTTCTTCCGCCATGGCGTCTCGCATTTGCGTCCGTTGATTTTGCGCGACATTGCCGAAACCGTGAGTCTGCACGAAAGCACCGTCAGCCGCGTGACGGCGAACAAGTTTATCGCGACCCCGCGCGGCAATTTTGAGCTTAAGTATTTCTTTACCAACGCGATCGCAGGCTCGCATGGCGAAAGCCACAGTGCCGAAGCCGTGCGCCAGCGCATTCGCGCCCTTGTGACCGCGGAGCAGGCTGCCGACATCCTTTCCGACGATGCTATCGTCGAGGCCCTGCGCCGCGAGGGCGTGGACATCGCCCGCCGGACCGTGGCCAAATACCGGGACGCGTTGCGCATCCCCAGCTCGGTGCAACGCAAGCGGGAAAAGGCGGTGCACGCCTGATCCTGCCACCTTGTGGGCTGGACGGAGGAGGGTTGGGTCGTATGCAGATCAGCGTCTCGGGCAAGCAGGTCGATCTTTCGGACGCGCTGCGCACGCGCGTGGCCGCCAGCCTCGATGGGATTGCCGGCAAGTATTTCGACCACGCCATGGAAGCCCAGGTGACTTTCAGCCGCGCGAGAAGTTTTTTTACTTGTGATATCAATTTGCACGCGGGACGTGGCGTGAACGTTCGCGGGGAGGGTGAGGCGGGCGATGCCAATGCCGCCTTCGATGACGCGGCCGAGCACATCGCCACCCGCCTGCGGCGCTACCGCCGACGCGTGAATGCGCACCACCGTGACCTTGCCCACCGTGCCGAACCGCAGGCCGCGCGCAGCTACGTCCTGCGCGCCGAAACCGAAGACGCCGCGGCGAGCGCCGATGGTGCCGGCACGAACGCGTTTGCCACGGTCATTGCGGAGGTGGCCACCGAAATCGCCAGCCTGACCGTGGGCGAGGCGGTCATGCGCATGGATTTGGCCGACCAGGCGGTGCTGATGTTCCGCAACTCGGCCACCGGCGAGCACAACGTGGTGTATCGGCGCGCTGACGGAAATATCGGCTGGATCGATCCCAGCACGCAGGCTGGGTGAGCGATTTCGCGCATACGGCGAAAACGGCCGGGGACCGACATTGCGTCGTGCCCCCGACCCTCCGTCGAAACTCTCGGTAACCTGCTGCACCCAATTATAGCCTGTTCCATGCGCGGTGCCTGCCGTTTCGTCGGCGGTGCAACAGGCACCGCAAAAAGGGGTTGAGGCGGGTGGCGTCAATTTGCCGCCTTGCAAACCGGCGCCGCAGAAGGAGGCACGCCAATGGCCAAGGAAAGCAAGCAGCAACAGGAAACCGTCGCGCGCGTCATGCACGAATTCAAGCATGGGGAGCTCGAATCCTCGCAAGGTGGCAAGGTCCGTAGCCCCAAACAGGCGATCGCCATCGCACTACACGAGGCTGGCGCCACCAATAAAGAATCACCGCAGAAAAACGCGCGCAATCTTGCCAGGACCAAGAAGAGGGAGCGTGCCGCCAAAACCCAGTAGAGGCGGAAACACGGACCTCGTTTTGGCGGAGTTTGGGGGACAGGCGCTGCTTGCCAACTAAGCCATGGCCTACAGATCGCTTGCTTGCGGCCCGAGGAGGGGAGTTTACACGGGTTAAGAACGGGGGGAACGAGCCGTTCCCCCCAGCCCCCCCGTCGTGCTATGGGCTTTGCGTGAGGTGGCGACATGGACTCTTTTCTGCCGGCCTGGCAGTTGGCCGATATGGCGCGCGCGCGCCAGATCGGCTGCCTCGAAGCGCTGGATCTGGCCATCGCCCGCGTCGAACGGTTCGATCCTCTCCTGAACGCGGTTGTCGTGCGCGACTTCGAACGCGCCCGCGTCCGCGCCCGCGCCCTCGACTCGCAAAATGAGCGCGCCGGCGCGCTCTTCGGCGTGCCGATGACGGTGAAGGAAAGCTTCGACTATGCCGGTCACCCAACCACCTGGGGGTTCGGCCATTTGCGTGACCATCGTGCCGCCACCGATGCAGTCGCGGTGCGGCGCCTGGAGGCGGCCGGCGCCATCGTCTTCGGCAAGACCAATGTCCCCGTCGCCCTCGCCGACTGGCAAAGCACCAATCCGATCTACGGCATCACCAACAATCCCTGGGACCTTGGCCGCACGCCGGGCGGCTCCTCGGGCGGGGGTGCCGCGGCCTGCGCCGCCGGCCTCAGCGCGCTTGAGCTTGGCAGCGACATAGGCGGCTCGATCCGCGTGCCGGCACATTTCTGCGGCCTGTTCGGCCACAAGCCCACCTGGGGCCTGGCCTCGCCGCGCGGCCACACGACCACGAATTCCGCGTCCGTCACCGACATTTCGGTGATTGGTCCCCTCGCACGTACCGTGCGCGACCTTGAACTCGCGCTCGATATCATCGGCCATCCCGACCCGGAGGAGACCGCCCTTCGATTCACATTGCCGCCACCACGCACCCGTGCGCTGTCGGAGCTGCGCATCGCCGTCTGGGCGGAGGAGCCCGGACAGGCGACCAGCGCGCAGACCTCCGCCATGATCCGCGAGGCCGCCGCTTTCTTCGCCGCCGGTGGTGCGATGATCAGCCACACCGCGCGACCGGACTTCGACCCCGTGCAGGCCTATCACCTCTTTCTTTCATTGCTCGACGCGGCGCTCAGCGCGCGTCTGCCGCCGTCCCTGATTGCCGAACGCCAAAAGGCAAAAGCGGCTCTGGCGGTCGAGGACCTGTCGGCCGAGGCGGTCATGCTCCGCGCCACAGGCCTGGAACACGGCGCCTGGCTTGCGTTGAACGAGCAGCGCGCACGCCTGCGCCGCGCCTGGTCGGCCTTCTTCGGCGAGTGGGACGTCCTGCTCTGTCCCGCTTTCGCCACGCCCGCTTTCCCGCACTACCGGGGCGACCCGCAGGCCGCCCGCACGCTGCACGTGGATGGCCAGCCGACTTCCATGGGCGAGCAGCTCTTCTGGCCCGGCATCATCGGCGGCTTCCACCTGCCGGCGACCGTCACGCCGCTGGGGCTGTCCGATGAGGGCCTGCCCATTGGCATGCAGATCGCCGGCCCGGTGTTCGGCGACCTAACAACGCTGGGCGTTGCCGCGATACTGGAAGAAGGGTTTCGCGCCTTCCATCCGCCGCCGATGATGACCGCCTGACCAGGTGAGAAGGTGGGCGCGAGACTCCAGCCGAGCCTAGGCCGTTCGATGCTTGCTCGCCTTGTGCCGCGGCTTGGAAAGGGCTTTCACCGGCACCTCGGAGCACGCGGTGAACGCCACCGGCTGCACGATCGCTTGGCTGTGCGCGTAATCGGCCAGTTCGGTGCCGTCATGCAGGCTCATCACCTCGTCGAACATGTTCGAGAAGATCTGGCAGAACGCGGTGCCTGCCTTCAGCCCGTCCTGTTCCTGCACATTGGCCAGATTGCTGATATAGTCGTCATAGGCTTTGGTCGCCGAACGGCCATAGGCGCGTTTGAAATAGGCGCCGAGCTCGTGCTCCTGGCTCGCCACTGCCGGCTGGTAGGTCCGCATGAAGCCGTTGTACCTGTCCTGCTGCTTGCAGGCGAGTGCCGTGACCATCAGCTCGCTCTTCAGCCCCTCGGTATCGAAGGCGGTGCGATCGGCGAGATTGGTGCAGGTTTCGACGTGCGTGGCGTGCTGGACGCGCGCAACCGCGGGTCCGGCGGCAAGCCCGGCCGATAGCACACAGGTCAGAAGGCGACGCATCAACAACTCCTAAGCGTTTGACAACACATAGCAGACAGGGGCGTGTGCGGCGCAACCCAATTTTCGCCCAGTGCCCTTTGCCCCTGGCCCGCGAACCCGCTAGAGCGTGCGCCACCATCCTGGCGGGAGAGTGCGTCTTGGCAGCAAAATCCAGTTACTCCAAGGCGTGTCGGTTCTCGGGCAACGCCGCCTGTGCCCTGATGCTTGGCGCCGCTCTCGTGGGCTGTGCCAAGCCGGAGGCGCCGCCACCCGCGCCGCCGCCCACGGCCTTGCCGCCGCATGCAGGTCCGCCCCCGGCGGCCCAGTGCAGCGTCAACCCGTTTTCGGTTAGGGACGGCGGAACGGCGAACGTAGTGATGTCAGTCAGCAACGAGGGCGGCTACTGCGCGGCCACGTTGACGACCGAGGGAGGCGTGCCATTCGCGGCACCGCTGGTTCCGGTGGCACCGCTCCATGGCATACCGCGGGTGGTGCGCTACAACGGAAAAACCAGCGTGGAATATGCGCCACAGCCCGGCTTCGTGGGCCATGACAGCTTCATCGTCAAACTGATCGTGCGCGGCAAGCCGGGATACACGACCTTGAATATGTCGGTGAACGCAAAGTAAGATTGTAGAGGGACCGCTCAGTGACTGGAGTAGCGACTGTAGCTGAATAAACGATTACGGCTTGGATGACTAATGTTGTCCAGACTTTACCACAAAGGGAGGCCTCTATGGACGATTTGACGTTAGAAGGTCAGACCTATCGAGCCTGGAGCATGACAGGTATCGTATCTAGTACATCGAAGCGAGCTGAAACAAGGGTTTTTGGAGCTGGAGCGGGCGGCCACGTAGGACAGTATGGTGGAAGTGTATCACCTGTTTATGTCAGTTCTGCCGTTACTACTAAACACGAGATATGGCTCAGAAAGGCTGATGGTACCGAAGAATCAGTCCAGTTAACAGGAGTGGATTTCCCAGTTAAGGAGGGTCAAAGCATTACTGTGGTGTCGGCCGGCATCAAGGATAGCGATACTGGGTGGATTATTGGTGTTATAAACCGCGCCGTAAATAAACATTGGTTTGTGACTAGTCCAGTCAGTATTGCTGAAAGTACTGGGATAACTGGCGGATTTTGAAATTCGCGGAAAGGCGACATCCTGGTAGCGATCATCCTGTTTGCCTTAGCGGGACCAGTCGTTTATACGCGTTCACCCGTCAACAAAATGTTTGTTCGCCTTGGAATTGCAGTAGCTTACATGATTGTGCGTGGAATTCTACGACATAGAAAACGCAAGAGCGTCGAGAAGATTATATCAACTTGGATATCCCAAACCACGCAGAATGCCTACTAAATTAGGATTGCTTTGTGGCTAAGTCTCGGCCATTACCATTTGTATGATGACGTTATTGAGCTCATCCGTGCCGGCTAATTTAGTGCCAGAGCACTCGACACCACGACGAGCGATCTGGCACAACGTCTAAGGCTTGCAATATCAGGTAAGCGCTCTTCGGCCCACAACAGCGTGATATACTACCAGGACGACAATCGCGCCGACGACCGCAACGAAAAGACTATACCAGTCAAATCCGTCTACGCCTGAGTGACCCAAGATCTTGAATAACCAGCCACCGACAACGGCGCCAACAATGCCAAGTATGATATCCATAATCACGCCTGATCCAGTGTGATTAACGATCCTGCTGGCGATGAACCCGGCGACCAAGCCGAGCAGCAGCCACGCAAATATGTTCATAAGCGTCTCCTGTATTCGCTATGGCTTGCTAAACCTTCGACAACCTTAAAAGTTGCGGCGACGTCTACGTAGTGCCACGTTAGGAGCGTTGCAACGCCGCACACGCTGGCGCGTCACATGCCTACCGCTAGAACGTCACGCAAAAGCGGCCAACCCGAAGGGCGTCACCACGCATGGCCGAGACCTATCGCCCGACCATCCTGACAGCCCCGCCGCCGGCCCAGATCATGCCCGCGGAGTTGCCCGGGGTGAACGGCCTGCTCACACTGGCGGTGGCCGTGGTGGTGGTGGGCGGCCTCTATTTCGGCCGGGACATGCTGATCCCGATCACGCTCGCCATTCTGCTGAGCTTTTTGCTGGCCCCGCTCTCCGGCTTGCTACGGCGGTTGCGGCTTGGCCGCACGATGGCGGTGCTGATGGCCGTTCTTGTGGCGCTGACGCTGATTCTTGGGCTGGCCAGCGTGATCGCGCTGCAGATATCCAACCTCACGCCGGACATTCCGCGCTACCAGGCGACGCTGACCACCAAGTTCTCGAGCTTCCGGGACGCGGCGCTCTCGCGTCTGGTGGCGGTGGAAAACCGGCTCAAGCCGGATATAGCGCCGGTTCGCCCGCCGACACGTGGCGGGTCGGCGACACGCACACCTCAGGGCACGGTGCAAAATCCGCTCACGGTGCAGGTTCAGACGCCCACACCCACGCCGCTGGAAATGGCCGGGCGGATCCTGGGGCCGGTGTTGGCGCCGCTCGGCACCACAGCACTGGTCATGCTGATATCGATTTTCATCCTGTTGCAGAAGGAGGATTTGCGGGATCGGCTGATCCGCCTGTTCGGTTCGGGCGATTTGCACCGCACCACACTGGCGATGAACGACGCCGCGCGCCGTCTGTCCAAATATTTTCTGACGCAACTGGCCATTAATACGGGGTTTGGTTGTTTCATCGCGGCAGGCCTGACCGTCATCGGCGTGCCGAGCCCATTGCTGTGGGGAATGGTCGCGCTGCTTTTGCGCTTCGTGCCTTATGTCGGCGTCTATATCTCCTCGGCCATCCCCCTGCTGCTGGCCGCGGCGGTCGATCCGGGTTGGGGCATGGCGGCTTGGACACTCGGCTTGTACATGATTGGCGAGTTGATCGTGGGCCAGGTGGTCGAACCCTTTGCCTACGGCCACAGTACCGGTCTATCACCAGTCTCGATCGTCATTGCGGCGATTTTCTGGACGTGGATCTGGGGCGGCGTGGGGCTGCTGCTGGCTACGCCGCTGACGCTCTGCCTGGTGGTGCTGGGGCGGCACGTCAAGCGTCTGGAATTCCTCGATGTGCTGCTGGGTGACCGGCCGGCGCTAACGCCGGTCGAGAGCCTTTACCAGCGCATGCTGGCCAACGATCCCGACGAAGCGGAAACCCAGGCCGAGCTACTGCTGCGCGAACGCCCTCTCTCCGCCTATTACGACGAGGTGGTGCTGCGCGCGTTGGTGCTGGCGGCCAACGACGTACGACGCGGCGTGCTGA
>CAXUNZ010000023.1:0-2222 GCA_964252525.1 uncultured Acetobacteraceae bacterium | reverse complement strand
GGCAGCCTGGTGGACGACCTGGACGATCATGAGGACGCAACGCCCGCGTCAGGTGGGGCCGATGACGGTGCCGCGGCACCCCCGCAATCCGAGCAGGCCGTGCCGCGGACCGCGGCCTTGAACCGCTCGGCGCCGGCGGCGGACACGCTACCCCCCGCCTGGCGCGGCGAGGGCGCGGTGCTGTGCCTGGGCGGCCGCGTGCCGCTCGACGACGCTGGGGCGAGCATGCTGGCGCAACTGGTGCACAAGCATGGACTGGGCGCGCGCGTGGTGATGCATGAGGCAATCAGCCGATCCACGATCAACACGCTGGACATCGGCTCTGTGGGCGCAATTTGTATCAGCTATTGCGAGGCGACGGGCAGCCCGGCGCATTTGCGTTTCCTGTTGCGCCGGCTGCGCCAGCGCGCGCCGGGCGCGGTGCTGATCCTGGCGTTGTGGCGGGGCGATGTTGCAACCCAGGAATGGGATGACGATCTGCTCAAGACCGCGCAAGGCGCGGCAGGGACATTGCGGGAGGTGCTGACGCGTTTGCTGGATGCGGCGGCCGCCGTGGCTGTGGTGGAGGCACCGGTTGCGGCTTCGGCTTAGGTAGGAAGCACTTCTTTTTCGAAGAAAAGACGCAAAAGCTTTTGTCAATTTGCACGACGCGAGGTCATGGGCATCTTGCGCGTTCCTACACCATTTTCGCCTCGAACGGCGGGTCCAATTGCGGGGAATTGAATTCCAAAACCCACAGGTCCGGATCACGCCCGACCTGGCGCGCCACGTAGGCATCCGCGTCGGCTTCCTGCACAGGCTCCGCTCCGGTGGCGCGCATCCAGGCGGGCTCGCCGCCACTGGTGCGCACCTGGCTCAACACACAGGCGCCGCCGCGGCCGCGCAAGACCACCAGCACGCCGCCTGCGTCAGGATCACCCCGGCGCAGGACCATGCCCGGGTTGCCGGACATGTCGGCCAGCCGCAACGTGGCCGACACCCAGAGGCCAGCCTTGAGTCTTGCTTCGCTCATGCCAAGAGCCATGCGCCTTGCGAGCCCGCGGCGCCAGTAGCGGCGCCTATGCGCTTTGGCTAAAACCAGGCCTATGCCAGCATCGTCCCCACCCCGCACCCTGACCACCGGTCAACGCGCCTACGAAGCCAAACGCGCCGCCAAGGCCGGTATGTCGCTGGACAAGTGGCTGGCGGAGAAGGATCGCGCCGCGGCCGCCGAGGAGCGGGAACGCGCCCGCGCCACGCGCGCGGCCGCCAAGGAGGCGAAGAAATCCAGCGGCTTTTTCAGCCGCCTGCTGGCGCGGGCCCATAAGCCGCTGACCAAGAAATAACACGCGCGCCGTGTTCGCCGCACTGGCTGTGCACGCCGACTGGAGCGTGCGCGCCGCCAAACGGTGGATGACGGTGGCCGAGCCCGCCGGAAGCGGCTTTCTCGTCGGGGCGCCTGAGCCGGTCGGTCCGCCGGAGACGCTGCTGGCCCGCTTGCGTGCGCGGGCCGGCATGCTGCCCGTGGCGTTCGGAATAGATTGTCCGGTCGGCGTGCCGCGCGGCTACGCGCAGCAACTTGGGACAGCGGATTTTCCCGCATTACTTCGGGAGCTTGCCTTGCGGCCGACGTTTTTCTCCGTGGCAGCCTCGCTGGACGATGTGTCGCTCGCGGCGCCTTTTTACCCGGCGCGCGGCATTGCCGGCATGACGCGGCTGGGTCATGCCCGCGCGCTGGGCTTGGCGGACGCGGCCGCGTTGAATCGGGCATGCGATCTGCGAACGCCGAACCGTCCCGCCGGCGCGCCGGTGTTCTGGACGTTGGGCGCCAACCAATCAGGCAAGGCGGCGCTGTCGGCATGGCGGGACCTATTAATCCCTGCGTTGGACAGTCTGTGGCTGTGGCCGTTCGATGGTGCGTTTCTGGCATTGCTCGCACGGGGCGGCGTTGCGGTTGCGGAGACCTATCCCGCGGAGGCGATGCGCCATTTGAGCCTGCGCCCCGCCGGCAGCAAGCGGCGCCAGGCGGACCGCGCCGCGTATGCAACGGCGTTGCGCGCCCGCGTGGTGGAGATGGCGTGCGCGTGTTCGGACGCATTGGCGTGCGCGCTCGCGGATGGGTTTGGCGGCGGTGAAGCCGGCGAGGACCGGTTCGACAGTGTGCTCGGCGTGCTCTGCGTCATTGGCGTGCTGCAGGGGCGGCGGCCGGATGCGGCGCCGGAGGATTTGTGGGTGCGCAGATG
>CAXUNZ010000022.1:0-23307 GCA_964252525.1 uncultured Acetobacteraceae bacterium | reverse complement strand
CCTCAAAACCAGGTCTCCCCGAGGGCCGTGATAGACCATCACGTCGATAGGCCAGGTGTATACGCGCAGCAATGCGCTCAGCTAACTGGTCCTAATCGCCCGATAGGCGTTGGTCAGTCGTCAGTCTTCAGTCGTCAGAGAAATCTGGCGGATGCAAGCGGCACGGCGGCGCCACCATGCATGGAAGCAAGCCATTCGCACCGCACTCAAGCTTTGCAAACGCGCATCCGCATGCGCGCACCAGAACCTGTCATGCACAACGCGACTTAGCGTGTGCTTGACGACCTGGTGGCTATTGCGGGGAGCCTGCACCCGATCCCATACCGAACTCGGCCGTGAAAATCCCCAGCGCCCATGATACTGTGCCTCAAGGCACGGGAAAGTCGGTCGCCGCCAGGTCTTCAAACATACATGCAGTCGCCGGCATTCAGCACTCCGTCATCAGACAAAAACGCCTTTTGAAGGACTGAATGCCGAGCACTGACGCGGGGTGGAGCAGCCCGGTAGCTCGTCAGGCTCATAACCTGAAGGTCACAGGTTCAAATCCTGTCCCCGCAACCAGCTTTATCGAACTCTCGAACAGACCAGGCCAGCGCCAGAACGCGCGGGCTGAGCCATGCCGGCGCCGAGCGCGATCATTGCGGCGATCTCCCCGACCAGCTCGATCTCGACCCTTTGCCGGTAGACAGCGGCGTCAGCACGACACGCTCAATCAAGCTGCGCACAGCGTCGCCTGGCGGCCTGGCGCGCAGCGCTGCGCCATCAAAAACCTGTTGGGGGCAAACCTGCCAGCGCCGGGCACCTCGGACACGCGCGCACCTGGCTCCAGCGTCTCGGCGACAATCCGCCCCTTCTCCTCGGCCGACCAGCGCCGTTGGCGTCCCGGGCCGGTCAGTATCTCGATCCGCCGAAAACCACCTTCGCGTCGTCATTAACGTCATGAATAACGACTGCCCGAAGCCCTCTGCCTCAAGCAACATCAGCACGTTCGTGCCAAACCGCTGAAGAAGGGCCATCCAGCGTCTCTTATCAGCTATTCCCTCGATGGCATGCCGCCCCAGGCCGCGCCTATGATCCGATGAACCCTGCGGTTGCAGGCCAGCACTGCCAGCGTCACCTTTAATCGCCCCCAATGCCATCGAGCCTTGAACTCAGCCGAATACCGCTTGCGTGTGACTTTCTCCATCTGTTCGCTTAAGCAAAAGCGAGATTTGCTTATGAGCCTGTCCAAATTCGTGGGTCCACCTCACTTCAGCGGGGTTGGACACGAACAGCGATAAGGCGTTGGGCTCGAAGACTCACATGCTGAACCGCGCCGCTGCCGGGACGAGGCCCAATGACACTTCCGTCTGATTTAGCAACTTATGACCATAACTTTCGGTTGAATAACGCTCCCAGATAAGCTTTATAATCAGTAAGCGCGGGTCCCGCCCGTAGAGCGACCTGGGAGCTTACGATATGCCGTTTTCCCTCCCCTTGGCTGCCGTTGCCTTCCTGGACACGATTGGTATTTGCGGCTCTGCCACTCACCTGGCTGCGTTGCAGATGCGATATCTCGGCATCGGCCATATGCGGACCAGCGCCACTTCTAGCCAGGACATCCTACACGCCGCGCGGTTCGGCGCGAAGATCGACGTGATCGTGCCGTGGTTTATGGGAAGCATAAACGATGGCACCATCGCCGCTCTACTCAAAAACTCTTACGATCCAGCGAGTACCGTCATCGAAGCCGTGGAAGGCCCGAACGAGGTCAACAACGATCCCGACGTCTTCGATGGCCTGAGCGGCCCTGCCGGGGTGGAAGCCGAGCAGGCGTCCATCTACGCCCAGATCGAGGCGGATCCGCTTTTCAAAACGCCGCGTGTCTTCAACTTTTCCGTCCTGCAGGGCACCCCGCAGGGCGTCTATAATGGCATGTATCCTTACGTGGATTACGGCAACGTGCACGCCTATGGGACGCCAGGCGTGCCGCCGATCTGGTTCTTGCCGACCGAGCTGGCGGACAACGACATCGCCGGTAGCCGGCCGATCGTTCTGACCGAGACGGGAGCCGAGACCATGCCCGGCGAGGGCGTCGATCAGGCCATGCAGGCCCGCTACGATATCGAGGCGCTCCTGGACGCCTACAATCTAGGCGTTCCCCGAACTTATCTGTTTGACCTTCAGGATTGGGCGACTGGCGATAACGTCAACAATTTTTCGGCCTATTATGGGCTTTACGACACTCAGGGCGTAATCAAGCTGGCGGGTAAGGCGATCCACAACCTCACGACGATCATTGCGCCGGATGCGGCTAGCGCCACATTACCCTACGAGATTACAGGTCTGGCGTATTACAGTCTGTCATCAATACTGCAAAGCAGTGGCAAATCCTACGTGCTGCTCTGGAATGAGACGACCGAGTGGGATCCAAACACCCAAGCGGAAGTATCTATTCCAACCAATCAAGTAACTCTGACGCTGGACAGCCCCGCGTCAGCTTTAAAGGTTTACGATCCGTTGGTGTCGGCTCTTCCAATCTCCGTGCTTACGAATTCCATATCTGTCACCGTTGGACTGAACAAGGATCCATTGATTATTGAAGTCGATCCATAGGGCGAACGGTGAAAATTTGTAAGGCTGGGCCAGATGGCGAGATGACGGTGTGACGCTGCCCCAGCCCGGTTGTCCGGCCTAACCTGGTCGACGGAAAATTCACTCTCTCGCGCGTGCTGGAGGTGCCATCGAATTGCGGGCGTTCTTGAAGGATGTTTTGATTGTGGCATCCGGCTGGATGCCGTTGACGCGCGGGTGGCGCCGCAGCGCCGTTCGCATGAGACCGAACAGATTTTCATGGCTAATCGCTGGACGAACAACTGGGCGAACGCCGAACGTCGCCAGGAAATGGGCTGTGCCAATGGAATTATAGCCATCGAAGTCGAATATAAGCGAGCGTTCTGCGGAGAAGCAAATCGCATGCCAAATGAGCATGGCATTCGCCCCACTATAGCTTTGCGTTCTGTCTCGCTGCGGCAGCCAGTAGTAAAGGACGCGATCATCCCAAACAAGAATGACCGATGCCACGTCAAGGCTGTCCAAACTGACGGCGCTTAGGATTGTGATGCAGTCGCGCTTGCGTGCCTCTTCAAACAGGCGCCGCAGGGCGTAAAAGTCATGAGTAGATTCGACTTCAGGATGGTCCAGACTTGTCGAAGCCAGATAGCGATCAAGGTCAATGTGGCGTTCCACGACCAGCTTTGCGCCGGCACTTCGAATGAGCCGGCGTGTTGATGATGCGATGTCTGCCCATAGAAGCGCCGTCTCGGTTCCGGCTTGTACACGGAAGGTGAATTGCTGGCCGACGGCGTAGCCATTGACAGAAAAGGCGAAGGCAGTGGGATCCTCCGGATCCAGCAACACGAAAAAGCTGTCGTGTCTGGGTAGCCTCGCCATCAGTTCAGCAACGACACGCCGGGTGTTGATTGCCACCTGGACGCGAGCGGATTGCGGTAGCGTCAGCACAGGCCCCAACGTGCGAGTATAAGGCGGCATACGTAGTGAAATAAAGGCGCCGTAGTGTTTGTGCCGAACGAAACTGAGCGCACCAACCTTGATGGCATCCCAGTAAACTTCAACCGTTTCAAGAGTGCCGCGCGACGCTGCTTGCAGCCACCAATCTTGCTGGAAAATCGGCCTATAATTATTCAACATCATCGCTGGCAAACCGAAGTGTTCCTACAGAGCCATCCTTGTTGAGGCGCACCCAATGATATGCCATTCCTCCAAGCCCTCCATGAATGATTTGGCTTGTCCGAGCTGAAGACCGGGCCTGTGGGGAACAAGCCGAGATTCACTTTATGCCGACCGCTTGGCGGCCGCCAGCGCTCTCCGGCAAGCTAGGGAAAGGCTGACGTGATGCTGATTGAGGCACGCCACTCTCCGGGCATCGTCGTACTGGGCGACAGAGCAAAATCGTGCCGCGTCAGCCTGACACGCGATGGCCGGACGAGGCGCGTTAACACCCGCCACGTTGCTGGTTGTCACGACGACAAGAAGGCCCGTCATCCAAAGCGTGCTGGCTACTTTAGAAATGCCGCTCCAGAACATCTACCACATCTCCGGGCTGAAGAAGGCTTTGCGGCGTTGCCCGACTTTCAGTGGCCTGACCACTAGAGGCGCGCGTGACCGATTGGGTGGCTTTTACGGCGCGATAGGTGAAGCCGCCGGCAAGCGCCACCGCAGTCAACACTGTCATATCGGGTTGGTACGGGTAAGAGCCGGGACGGGACACCTCCCCAAGCACGAAGATTGGCCGGTAGCGGCTGACTTCCACAGCGACACTCGGTGTCCTGATCAACTTACGCGACTTTAACTCGGCAGTCATCTCGTCCTGTAGCTGTGCCACCGTTAGGCCCTTGGTCTTGACTCCACCCAGAAGGGGAACTTCGATGTCGCCGGCGTCATTGACGATGAAGTCACCGGTTAGCTGCTCTTCACCATAGGTGATGACGCGTAACTGATCGCCCGGGCCGAGCGCGTAGGGCCGCCCCTCGTTTTGTGGCAGGGGCGGCAAATTGGCGCCTGGCGCACAAGCCGAGAGAGTCATGCTTGCCGCCAAGCCAAGGGATACTGATCTTAGATGCATGACCCTTGGCCTCGCCGCATACCTCAATAACGTGACAGAAACTGCTCGATTGCAAATGGTTCGTAGGGCAGAGTGATTATGAAGAGAAGCGCTGCTTTAGCGCCGCGCCTCGCGGACCGTTCCCGTGGTAAGATCTCCGCGGTGCTGCTGGCGGGTGTGACTGGTCTGACGCTCTTTCCCCAGCAGCACGCATCCGGCCAGTTGCTGATGCGCTACCTTCCACAATCCGTGCCCGGCTATCAACTCGATCCCGCCCTTGCTGTTCTACAAAACGGTGGACCTGACTATAGGAGTTCAGGTGTGCGCATAGGGGACGTCATCATCCGCCCGGAAATCGACGAAACGGTCGGCTACAACGACAATCCTTTGGGCTTGGTTGATGCCCGATCCAGCCCCGTGCTTGGTAGCAGCGGGTCCATTTCGCTCAACTCCGACTGGTCGCGCGACAGCCTTGGCGCATCCCTCAGGGTTGATGATTTGCGCTACACGGCGTTGTCGATCGGCGATCAGACCAGCTACAGCGCCTTTGTCGGCGGCCGCCTAGACATTGACCGTGACAGCCTGGACATCAGTGGCGGACGGGTGAGCACGTATATCGCCCCGACCGATGTCCTCTCACAAGGCCAGGCTGCCCCTGTTCCGTTTCGCAGTAACGATTTGCGCGTCGCCTATACGACACCTATCGACCGGCTCACGCTCACGCCTTCAATTGACTTTACAACCTATGCGTTTGGTCACCCACACGGCGAAGACGTCGGTGAAACCTCATTAGACAGAGACCAGATTGCGGCGGGTCTGGCAGCCTCATACGAGCTGTCACCAGGCCACAACGTCGTGGGAGCCGTCGTTCAGACGAACGCATCCCTGTTGCATCGCACGGCTGGCGATCCGGCGAGGCAATACAACGACAGTCTCGTGCTTGGCGGCCTGGACTACGACACACGCGGCGCCTTCCGCTATGACGTGTTGTTGGGTTACGAGGTCCGCGATTTCTCTGGTGGCTCGCAATCCGAGCGGCAAACACCCGCGGCGGAGATTTCCGTGACCTGGCGTCCGAGCACGCTGACGACGATCAACGCCTCGGGGATACGCCATCTGACCGATGCGAGTGCTTCTTTTGCCAACGATCTGGTGTATAATGAAGGCAAGATCGTTCTGTATCATGAGCTCTATCGGAACGTCATTCTAACCGGCGACATCGATGTCCAGTCGACGGAAGGTGGCCGGTCTGACGGCGGAGGCCGCACTGCACTTGGCGCGGGAGGCGGCGCTACATACCTTCTTGACCGAAATATTAGGCTAGATCTTGAATATCAGTTTGCGCAAGGAAGTGGATTCACATCGTTCGCGGGCGGTGGCGAGGTGGCTAGCAAGCAGGATGTTAGCGGTACTTTTCGCGTCAATCTTCTTCAGTGGACAGTGCACCTTGGCTTCTAGCTTGAGCGTGCAGTGCTTGTGATGCTCCGTGTCCAATAGAGCTTCCGCGCGACGGACGTTTAGGTATAATGACATTGCTTAATCCGTTTGCCCGGCGCTAGCGCACTACTATGTGAAATACGTCTGCGAACGGTTCATCGGCATGCCTCACGCAGGACTTTCTGATGTCGCTCGCGGCGCAACCCTATCCTGATCGTCACACACATTATTTGATCTGGCCGTGCGAAGCACCGATCTAACTGGCGTGAGATTGCCTGAGCGGTATTCAACCTATTGGGGAACCCCGAACTGGCGGGCTTGGACGCCACCATACTCTATTTTTGGAAGGGCGACTGAATACGCGTAGTGCAACGGCATCATGAAGCTCGAGGTTGGTTTCTTTAAAGCGAATGCCTCTGCCACTATGCCAGCACGGTTCCATTTGAATTTTGACTTCCACACTTAGCCGATAAACCAACCTTTGGTAGCAACATAATCAGAGGTTGCACGCAGTCGCGACATGTAGCTGGTGAGCGCTTCGGAAACTTCGCTTTCAATATCACGCTCAACATTGTAGGATGCAGAAGTCGCATTCGGAGATACCGACGTGGTGCTGGCTCCGCGTGCTCACGAAAAATGTTTTCCGATCGGAGAGACCTTATGAGGGCCGATCGATAATGCTGTCCGCCGCCGGAATGGCCGCGCAACGCTTCGGACAAAGTGAAACCAATGCGAGTTGGCGGGAACTTTGCACCGAGTGGCCATCTGCAACAATGAGTCATGACGGCAAACCGAGCAAACGTTCGGTATCAACCGGCTTTGTCACGGAAAGCGCGAAGGCCGCAGAGGCTGGTCTCCTATATATCGGTGCAGTCGCCACGGCAGTCATTTGTGCCCAAGCCAGGATTGGATGCAGCGGCGGTCAATGGATCGGCATATCGCTGGCAGCTGTGATCACGGCGCGAAACATGCAGCGGCGACTGTCTCCCTCTTCACTTGGTTGCATACTCAACCTTCGGTCGCGTCTTCTTCGTGTGATGTTGGTGAGCGTAGCAGGAAGCATGGCGGGGATCGTGTGCCTAGCGCTTATCTCTTCTGCCACGGCACCTTTGCGCTTGTGGTTGCCGGTTTGGCTTGCGTTATCGATCGTGCCCCCTGGTCTTGCCGCCTTCGTCTTCGCGCGTGGGGTTCACTGCTTATGCGCCAGCGGAAGGCTTGCGCGTAACGTGGCGGTGGTTGGCACGAATTCGGGCGCTGCGGGCTTTGTTCGTAATCTTTGTGCCCAAGGTGGCGAAGGAGTGAGATATGTCGGCACCTTTGAGGACGGTTGTGGCAAGACCGATATATCCCGTGACGGGGCACCAGCCGGCCGCTTAGACGATTTGCTCGTCTCCGCGCCAAGTCTGCTGATCGATAGCATCGTGCTGTGCGTGCCCATTTCCGACGTCGAGCGGATTTCTCACCTCGGCGCCCGGTTGCGGAGGCTCAATTGTGACATCTATGTTGCCGGTGATTTCCTCGAGCTAGCCTGGGACGCAGGCACTCTGGAACGGCTAGGCAATCAGCGCGTGCTCAAGGTACAAGCCCGTCCGCTCAATGATGCACAACGCATGCAGAAGGCGGTTTTGGACCTGTCCGGCGCTGCTATTCTGCTCGTCGTGCTGGCACCTTTTCTCCTGCTCATAGCTACGGCCATTATTATCGATAGCAGGGGCCCCGTTCTGTTTCGCCAGCCCAGGCTTGGTTTAAACAATCGCCTGTTCACCATGTTCAAGTTTCGGACGATGTATCATCATCAAGCCGATCTTCATGGCGACATGCAAGCGACCCGAGACGATCCTCGTGTTACGCGGGTTGGGCGGTTTCTGAGGCGCACAAGCCTCGATGAACTGCCGCAATTGTTCAATGTACTCGCCGGTGACATGTCGCTCGTCGGGCCACGTCCCCACGCACCTGCCACGAAGGCGGGCGGCCGGCTGTTTCACGATGTTGTCGCCGATTACCCGCTCCGGCACCGCGTCAAGCCGGGCATCACCGGATGGGCCCAGGTGAGTGGCTGGCGTGGAGAAACCAGGACCTTTCATCACATCGAGCAGCGTGTCGCTCACGATCTCTATTACATCGATCACTGGTCATTGATGTTTGACCTGCGGATAGCGTTCCTGACGCTGGTCACGGGTTGGAACAGTAAGGTTGCCTTTTGATGACCCAGGAGCGAATGCGACGGGGACGATTGATGTGCGGGTAGCTGTCGTCCATGACTGGCTATACACGTTTGGTGGTGCCGAACGTGTATTGGCTGCCATCTTGCGCTGTTTGCCGGGAGCAGACGTCTTCAGCCTATTCGACGTCTTGTCGGATGCCGACAGAAAAAGGATTGGTTTCAAGGCGGCACGGTGCAGCTTTTTGCAGCATATGCCGGCAATTGCGCGGCGTCATCGGCTATACCTGCCTTTGATGCCGCTCGCCATAGAGCAGTTCGATCTCAGTGGTTATGATCTGATCGTCTCCAGCAGCTATGCGGTGGCCAAGGGCATCATTACCGGCCCAAATCAGCTCCATCTGGCCTACGTACATTCACCGATGCGGTATGCGTGGGATCTGCAGCATCAGTATTTGCGCGAAAGCAATCTGACGCGCGGCGTACGAAGCGTGCTTGCGCGATTGCTATTGCACCAAATGCGCATCTGGGACATGCGCACATCCCATGGCGTGGATGCCTACATGGTAAACTCGTATTTTGTCGGCCGTCGGGTGCGCAAGATCTATGGCAAGGACGCAAAAGTTATCTATCCGCCGGTGAATGTGCCGGCGATGCCGCCTGCCAACCGCCCGGTTGAAAGTTACTTTCTCACCGCGTCCCGCTTAGTACCTTACAAGAACGTGCGGGCGATCGTGGATGCGTTTGCCGCGCTGCCCGATCAGCAACTCATTGTGGCCGGCACCGGCCCGGAATTGGCACGGCTGCAAGGCGCTGCCGGACCTAACGTGAGGTTTGCCGGCTTCTTGCCGGACGCCGAACTCGGCCGCATGATGGGCGCCGCGCAGGCTTTCATTTTTGCTGCGGAAGAGGATTTCGGGATCACGCCTCTAGAGGCACAGGGTCAGGGCACGCCGGTGATTGCCCTCGGCCGGGGCGGCGCGCAGGAGACGATTGTCACGCATGGCCCGTCGCCCACGGGTATTTTCTTCTCCAGCCCGACACCCGATGCGATCGCGACCGCCGTTAAAGCCTTCCTAACGCGGCCGAACGCGTTCAGTCCTGCCGCGTGCCACGCCAACGCCATGCGTTTCGAGCCAGCGCGATTCGAACGCGAATTCCGCAGCTTCGTTCATGACCGGCTGGCTGCCTATGAAAGCCAATTGCGCCACGGCCAGCCTAACGACGTAACGGACGTAGAAACTTCCCTCGTGACGGCGGTATAATTTGCCCGACGGTGCCCCGTTCACTTTGCATTTTGCAAGGCGGCATCGCAACCGGCTGCGCATGGCCAGCCCGGCCGGTACACTCTTCGTCAATCACACGAGCCGGCTCGGCGGCGCCGAACTCGTTCTTCTCGACGTCGTAGCCGGTTTCAAGCCGGAAGCCAGCGTATTGCTGCTGGAGCGGGGCGCGCTTGAAGGTGCCTTGGCAGCGCGTGGCGCGAGGGTCATGCTGGCCAGCTCCGGGCGTAGTCTCGCGGCGATCAAGCGTGACCGCAGCCTGTTGCGCGCGCTGCTCTACGTTGGCCCGCTGGCAGACGCGACCGTTAAGATCATGCGGCTGGCGCGCCAACATCAGGTGGTTTACGCCAATTCCCAAAAGGCGTTTGTGCTGGCGGCGCCGGCGGCTTTTCTTGCGCGTCGGCCGCTTATCTGGCATCTGCATGATATCATGTCACCCGCGCATTTCGGCGCTGCCCAACGCAGGCTGGCCGTCGCTCTGGCCAACCGCTTCGCCGCGCGCGTGATCGTTCCGTCGGCGGAAGCCGCCGACGCGTTTACCCAGGCGGGTGGCAGGCTGGAATTGGTGCGGCTGGTTGCCAATGGCCTTGACCTGCCGGATGGTCTGGAGGATCCGCAGACTTTGCGTGCGGAGTTCGCCATTCCGGACGGGTTTGTCTTCGGCGTTTTCAGCCGCCTTGCGCCCTGGAAGGGACAGCATGTTGCCATCGAAGCGCTGACGCGTATGCCGAACGCACGGTGCGTGATCGTCGGCGGAGCGCTTTTCGGCGAGGATGATTACGCCCGCTCCCTGCGCGCGCAGGCGGCGCGTCTGGGCGTTAGCGACCGTGTCATGTTCCTCGGCCATCGCGCAGATGTGCCGCGCCTGATGCGGGCCGTGGATGCGGTCGTGCATCCATCCATCGATCCCGAGCCCTTCGGCCGCACCTTGGTCGAAGGCATGCTTTGCGGCGTTCCGGTGATTGCCTCGGCCTGTGGCGCCGCGCGGGACATCCTCGATGATGGCCGCGCCGGTCTGCTTGTGCCGCCGGGCGATGCCACGGCGCTGGCTTCCGCCTTGAATCAGCTCAGAGCGGGCCTGCCTGGGGATAAATCGCTTATCGATCGTGCCGCCGCGCGTGCACGCCACCTTTACGGGTCCGCCCGCATGGTCGCCCGCATACGCGAAGTATTGGCAGAACTGACCGGGTCCGCTTTCTGATGGATGATCTGCCGTTCGGGCCGGATATGAACCCCCAAGCTCCGACCGTCAGTTCGGGGGTTTCCGCCACGCCTTTGCGCGTTCTCTCCATCGCCCATGCCGGCGTGCAGCACTCCGTGGGCCGGCGCCGATATGAGGAGATTTCGCACGCGCCTGGTCTGGAGCTGACATTGGTGGTGCCGCGCACCTGGCGCGAGGATGGCCTTACGCGGACGGCCGATCCTCCGAGGGGCAACATCGACCTTGAAATTGCGCCGATCCGCTGGCTCGCCGCCGGCCCCGCCAAATGGTATCTGCATCATTACACCACGCTTGGCCGCATTTTTCGGGATCGCCGCCCCGATGTCATACATTTGTGGGAGGAGCCATGGAGCCTCGTGGCGCTTCAAGCCATATGGCTGCGTGACCGTTTGCTGCCCCACGCCGCAATCGTGCTGGAGAGCGAACAAAATATTTTGTATCGCCTTCCGCCACCCTTCGAATGGATGCGGCGGCACGCGCTGCGCCGAGCCGACATGCTGATCGCGCGGCAGGCCGAGGCCGAGGCCGTCTGCCGCGCCTGCGGCTATGCAGGTCCCGCAAGCTTGCTCGGGTATGGTGTGGATCAAACCATTTTTTATCCTGCGCGGAGCGAACAGGCCAGAGAGGCATTCGGCCTGCCGGCGGACGCCTTCGTCATCGGCTATGTGGGCCGCCTTTTGCGCGCCAAAGGCATCTTCGATGTTCTCGATGCGCTCGCCGCAAGTGATCCCTCGATTGTCTTCATGGTTATGGGAAGCGGCGCAGATCGCGCCGACTTCATGGCACGTGCCGACCAGCTTGGCCTTGCCGGACGCGTGCGGATCGTCGATCCCGGGTCGCCCAAAGATGTCGCGGCTTTCATGCGTGCATTGGATCTGTTCCTGCTGTTATCGCATACCACGCCAACCTGGAAGGAGCAGTTCGGGCGCGTCATCATAGAGGCACAAGCCTGCGGCGTTGCGGTGATCGGTTCCGACTCGGGTGCGATTCCGGAGGTTGTGGGCGAGGGAGGATGGATAGTGCCGGAAGGCGATGCGGCTGCTCTGGGAGCTTTGATAGCTCGCCTGCGGCGCGACACAGCAGCAATCGATCGTGCCGCCCGGGCTGGTCTTGCCAACGTCTCGGCGCGATATACCAATCGCCGAATTGCCGAACGACTGCTCGACGTCTATCAGATGGCCGCGGCCTCGCCGCGCCGCAAGTCATCGGCGCCGTAATGGCGGTCACCGTGAATGACGCCGCCTACGATGGTCCGGAGGAGGCCGGGCTTGCCGCGCGTCTTTACCGTAGAAAAGGCATTTTCGCCTCGGTCTTCACGGCCGTTATCGCAATCGTGGCACTGCTCTACGCCATTTTGCCGATAAGCTACGTGGCGGCCGGCGCGGTCATGGTCACTGCCTATCCCGCCGACGTGGAAGGGGGCATGTCGGCCGCGGCCGAACAAAAGCTGGGCGACCCTGCCGACATGGACACGCAAATTCTAGTTGCGCGATCGCCGCGGCTGCTGAAGGAAATGCTTCGCAATCCAGAAGTGATGCGGGCGATCCATGAGGATTGCCAAGCGGTTCGTAGAACCTCACCAATCGATGTCGTTCGGACAAAGCTTAATTTTCCGCCCAGGGCTTGCGAGGCCGAGCTTGCGGGCCCCAGGGCATCGAATTGGCTATCGGATCATTTTACCGTCGCCAGTGCTGGCCGCTCGAGGGTCATTCAGGTCGCCTATTCCTCGCATCTGCCTGAGGTGGCTGCGACCCTGGTCAACGGCCTGATCGACGCCTATTTGGCGCAAGGCGCCGCCGATAAGCAGGTGCCCCGTGAGCAAGCCGAGACATGGGTCCGCCAAGAGCTTGCGCGCGTGGGCAATGAGCTCAGGCAATCCGAACTGGGCATTGAAAACTTCCGCCGTGATCATGGTCTGGTGCGCGGTCAGGTTGCCTCGATTTCTTCCGAGCGGCTGACCGAAGTCAGCCAGCAGCTTGCCGCCGCGGAGGCTGAAGAGGCGGCGGCGCAGGGCAGGCTGGATCAGCTGCGCAGCGGCGCAGCCAATGCCCGGCAGACGCTGGAGAGTCGCACGATTGCCGATCTAAAGCAGCAACTTTCAGTGGTCAGCGGTGATGTGGCGAACATGCTCGTCAGATATGGTCCGAATTATCCCGGGCTGGTCGCGTTGACGCAGCAGCGCGACGATCTCGGGCGACGTTTGGCGGAAGAGACTGCACGCATCCGCCCCAGCGCACAACGCGATTACGACAGTGCGGCTACTCGGGTGGGCTCATTGCGGAGCCAATTGGATACGCTGAAGCGCCAGGTTGGCCAGGGCGATTTGGCCGAGGCGCAGATTGCCAGCATGGTTCGCGACAACGAGGTCAAGCGCGAACTCTACATCAATTTGTCAAACAAGGCAAATGACATCGAAGCGCAACGGCGCCTGCTTACCGCGGACGTGCAGCTCGTGAACTATGCCGAGGTGCCCGACAGGATATCTTCGCCGAAACCGCTGCTGTTTGCTCTGGCGGGGTTGATTTTTGCGGCCGTTGCCGCCACCGCGGCGGCGTTGCTGCGGGATCGCTCGGACGCCACGGTACGCGCGCATGGCTGGCTGGAGGTACTATCCGGCACACCGGTTCTGGGGCATATTCCGTATCTTCGGCGCCTTGGCGGCGACTATGCCGGCAACGCCGGCAGCCATCTCGCACAGCCATCGGCGTTGCAGGAGGCGGTGCGCTCGCTCTATACGAGATGCATCTTGCTCGGCGGCGCCGAAAGGCCGCGGACGCTCATGCTCGCCTCGGCCGATACTGGCGAAGGCAAGAGTTTCCTCGCGCTGGCTATGGCGCAGTTCGGCGCGGCGAGCGGGCAGCGCATCCTCGTCGTGGAAGGTGATATGCGGCGGCCCGGTTTTCGCGCGGCTCTCAAGCTGTCGGATGGACCCGGTTTGACCGACATATTGCGTGCGACAGTGGGCCATGCGGACGCCGTGCAGAAAACCAGGTTCGGATTTGACATCCTGCCCGCCGGCCGCGCCACGGTGGCATCCACGGAGTTGCTGAGCAACGGCCGCCTTTCCGCCCTGCTGGACTGGGCACGGCAGCGTTACGATCTCGTGCTCATCGATAGTCCTCCCGCGCAACTTCTGATGGATGCGCATGTCCTGGCGAAACAAGCCGAGGCGATATTGTGCTGCGCCCGATGGGGACATTCGCGCATTGAATCGGTTGTCGACGCCGTTCATAGCTTGCGGGAGGCCGGCGGCCACGTCATCGGCCTGGCCATCGGCATGGTCAGGCCGAAAGAGTACGGCCTCTACGAGCCGAAGATATTGCTTCGAAATACCTATTCAGTTCCTTCAGCGTGATCGACCTAGCCAAATCGGCAAGTCTTGCATGCAGGCCGCTTCGCCGCTCCTTCAATATCCCGGCACGTAACCGCACATTCCTGCTCTATGTGCAATTGGCGCTGCTCCTCGGGCTTACCTTTGTGCTTGGCCGTGCGGGCGGCAGCGCGGTGCGCTTTGCTTTTGTCGCCGGCTGTCCCGCCATCGGCTATCAGGCATGGCGCCAAGGTCCGGCCCGCCATCTGGAAATAAGCATTGTCCTATTCGTTTGGGCGCCGTTCTTGCGGCGCGTCGTGGATTTTTCTGCCGGCTTCGATCCAAGCGGCTACATGTTGATCGGCCCGGTCTTGGCACTGCTGCCGCCATGCGCAGACCTGTATGCCTGGCTGGTGAGTGGCAGAATGAAGCGCGATACGCGCATGCTCTGGCCCTATTTGCTGTTGGGAATCTGCCTTCTGTATGGCCTGTCGTTATCGATTGCCAATGGCGATATGCTGCCCGCGGCGCTTGGGTTGGCCAAGTTCCTGCCCGCCATGCTCTATGGACTTTGGCTGGTGGCCCGTGGGGGCGAGGAACCGAATGTCATAGAGGGTGCTGCGCGCGGCTTTCTGATCGCCATGCCGGCGGCCGGCCTCTACGGCATCTACCAGTATTTCTACCTACCCGGGTGGGACAGCTTGTGGATGACGATGACCGAGTCGATAAACGACGCGCAGGGCATCGCGGAGGCTGAAGGCGTTCGGGTGTTCGGGCCGATGAATTCCGCGGAGTCGCTGGGGCATTTCAGTACGGCGGCGATCCTGCTGCTTGGCTTTGCACGCCGGGGATGGGTTTCGCTGCTTCTGTGCCTGCCGATATTCACGGGTCTGCTGCTCTGCTCCTACCGGACCGCGTGGATCGGCCTTGCCGCCGGCGTGATCTATTGTCTGTGGCAAGGCAGCACACGCCGCCGCGCCGCTTACGTATCGATCTGCATTTTGGCCGGTGCGGCGGTTATCCTGGCCACCACCTCCTTCGGTGACAAGGTGATGGATCGCCTTGCTTCGTTCGAGGCGCCGAGCAACGACGGCAGCGGCCAGGCGCGATGGGATCAATATGTCGCCATTGCCGATCACCCCGATCAGCTGATCGTCGGACTTGGCATTGGCGGCTTGGGCCCGTTCGGAGATCTACAGCCGCGGCAGAGTATCCTTGCCGATGGCATTATAATCGATGCCATTATGCTGATGGGCCTGATAGGTGGCAGTCTCTATTTACTGGCTCTTCTATGGGCGGCAATGCAGGGGCTGTGTCCGCGGTCTGGAACACCCGACCGCCGGCAAGTGGCGGCAGCCGCCATTATCATCGCAAATCTCGTGGCCGTGCCGCTGGCGAGCATCACGCGCGGGGAAACCGGCTTTCAGTTTTGGGCATTCGTCGGAACGGCCACTGCGACGGCTCGTGCCACCAAGAGAAGGTCGAGAGGCCACCAGGCCGGTTCGCGAGCGCGGCTTTCTCTGGCGTGTCCGTCGTGAGTGCATTGAGCAGACGCCGCCTTGCTGTGCTCCTCGCTGGTCGATTGATGCTTGGGGCGCTTCTCGGCAAGATTCTGGGATTTGCGCGAGAGATCGTCATGGCCCGGCTACTCGGCGCCAATGTCGTGGCCGACGCCTTCCGCGGCGGAACGACCGCGACATTGATGCCTATTGCCGCCATGCAGGGAGATATTGTTCCTTCTGCACTTATCCCGCTGCACCGCCACTGGCGGGAAGTGGGAACGGCGCCGCTGCGTTTCGCGTTGCTGGCAACGGTCTTCTGCCTCGTGACAATGCCGATTGTCCTGACCGTATGGGCGTTTGCAAATCCATGGGTCAGCTTCCTTGTGCCCGGGTTCGGACCCGAAGCACATGCCATGACAGTCCGCTTCGTGCGCGTGATGTCCCTGGCCATGCCGGCGTCGGTTCTTACCAATTGCTTTAGTTGCGTTGAAATCTCCAACGGCCGGTCGCGCGTGGCCATGATGCGGGCCTCGTTGCAGAACCTGGCCGTCATTGGCGCGATCGGCCTTATGACGAGAACAGGCAATCCTCTTCTCATCGCCTGGGCTTTTTCCCTGTCGATGACAATGACAGCGCTGTTCAGCCTGGTGCTGCTCGTACGCGAGGGGGAATTGACGCTGCGAGGTGCCACACTCCATGAGGCATGGTTCGTGAGTGCGACGTTCCTGCGCCGCGCGCGTGTGCTGTTCGTGCAGCCGGCGGCCGAGCAGGGTAATATTTTGCTTGAACGCTCGCTGGCCTCCGCCGTCGGCGTAGGTGCAGTCGCATCGATCGATTATGCCCGCACATTGACGGAAACGGCGCTGTTCCTGATCAGTCAGCCGATAGGTTATGTCATGCTGGCGCAGCAGACTGGTGATCGTGACGAGGTGCGGCTTCAGGTCGATGCATTGCTGCGTCCCCTGCTTGCCGTGGCCTTGCCCGCTTCCATCTTCATTGTCGTATTCGCATCCGATATCGTGACCATCGTTCTAAAACGGGGTGCGTTCCAGGCCTACGCGGTAAGCTTGACGAGTGCGGCGCTGCGCGGTATCGGCCTCGGTTTATGGGCATCGACAATTGGTTGGGTTCTGATCCGTATCATCAACGCGTCCGGGCGCAACCGCATGGCGGCAGCGGTGCTTGTGAGCGCTTATGCGGCCAATGCGCTGACCAATCTTGTCGTGGTACCCTGGCTCGGCGTGTTCGGTGTCGGTCTTGGTGAAACCGCCCGCGGCCTGACCCTGCTGGTTGGCGCCGCTTGCGCATTGCATTGCGGCGTCCTGCTGCTGTGGCGCCTTGCGGCAATGGCTGGCCCGCTTATCGGCTTCTTGCTGGTGGCAATGCCGATTTCGCATATGAACTGCCAACCGTCCTTGCGCCTTCTGTCCGCAGGTGCAGCATTCATCCCCGGTGCGGCGTTGTGCCTGTTGGTGTCTTCGCCCGAGCTATCCCACCTTTTGGCGACGAAGCTGCGGCCGCGCCGCTTGGCGGGAGGTGCCTGAGGTGAGCGGCACGCTTAGCGGGGCAAAATGGCCACCTCCCGGTTCGTACAAGCCTCGGGAAGGCGGTCGGTAATGTCGACATTGCTGCAGGCGGCGCGCTTCGGGGCAGCTTTCATCGTTGTATTGTTTCACTGCCAGGTGGTCGTCGGACTGCCGAAATACTTCGGTTATGTGCCGTTACACGGACTTTTCGCCGGTGGCACCGTAGCCGTGGACTTTTTCTTCGTGCTCAGCGGCTTCATTATTTTTACCGCTCATGCAAGAGACATAGGCCAACCAAAGCAGTTGCGGCGGTACCTTACGCACCGCGCGGTCCGAATATATCCAACCTACTGGATCGTTCTGCTGTGCGTTGCGCCGCCGCTCTACATGGTGGCCTCGCCTTTCGGGGGCGATATGCATCACATGTGGTATATGCTTCGGCAGGTCGTGCTGCTGCAAACCCAAAGGCCGATCCTGACAGTATCCTGGACGCTCACGCGCGAAGTCTTCTTCTACACCCTGTTCTCCACGCTCATCATCAATCGTTCATTGGGGTGTTTGGTCCTGGGAACGTGGTTCCTGGCATCAGCCACGATCGCCCATGGCGCGGTGGGGGGTGGCGACGTTTTTACCGACTCACGAAATCTGCAATTTCTGATCGGCATGATCGCGGCATTTCTCATGTTTCATCACAAAATCGTAGTGCCGCGTACCTTGTTAACGCTGGGATCCGCCGGACTTGCCGCGTGCGCGCTCTATGGCGGCCTGATCTTCGGCAACCTGCACAATCCGGCGGCACCTAATTTGACCATGACAGCAGGTCTGGCGGCGTCGGCCACCATCTGCGCGCTCGTGGAACTGGAGCGAAGCCATGGTTGGCGGGCGGCCCCAGCGCTTCGCTATTTGGGCGACGCGTCGTATGCCATCTATCTTGTCCACATGCCGATACTCACGATACTCGTCAGGTTGATGCTGACCGCACGCCTGAACCTCGTGCTGCCGCTGCCAATTTTGTTTGGCTTGGCGGCGACAGCATGTGTCGCCGGTGGCGCAGGCTTCTACCAAACTGTCGAAAGGCCACTTCGGCGCGTCCTGAAGCAAGCCACGTCACCCCGGCTGCCACGATCATCGATGGCAGTTGGATTGCAGGCGGCGGCCGAGAAGGGCGCATAGTGCCTCACCTGTCGCGCCGCCATTTTTGTGCTGCCGGGGGTGCGTTCCTGTCGAAGAGAGCGTGGGCGGCAAATGATACGCCGCTTGTGTCCGCCCATGCGTTTGCTGAAAGCGTGGGCGTGTGCGTGCATATCACGGCCGCACCCTACAATGCCGGCTTTTCCCGTTTTCGTGACCTTCTTCGCGCCAGTGGCATTCGCCACGTCAGGGAGGAGTTGCGCCAAACCGATGATTTGGTTCAGTGGCACGAGCTGCAGGAAGCCGCCGGCACGCGGTGGCATCTCCTGGCATCTCCCATAACCAATACTGTGCCGCAGGCACTGCAGAGAGTGGCGGCGCTGGGACGCGAGCATGTCTCTGCCATAGAAGGCCAGAACGAAGGTGATGGGCCATGGTTCACGGCGCAACACATCGTTCAAGGTAATTGGAGCGGCACCGTTGTTGCTTATCAGCGCGATCTATACACGGCATTTCGCAAACACTTTGCGGCCAACGTGTTGCCGATTGTATCGCCCACTTTGCTGGACTGGAAGCCATGGGATGTCGGATTGATGCAGGAGGCTGCGGCGTTTTGCGATGTCGTTGCGCTGCACGCCTATGTTCAGCACGCCCAGGAACCGGAGACGGACATGCCAAATGCGGCATTGTCCTGGTACTTGCGCAACTACTTGGCCCCATTTAAGCCTGGCGCACCAATGATGGTGACTGAGACCGGGTATTCTAACGTGGTGACGCCTGGCGGGCGCGGCGTGTCGGAGTGCGCGGCAGCAATCTATCTGCCGCGCTTATTGCTGCACAACTTTGCTTCTGGCGTGTTGCGAACGTTTCTGTATGAGTTCATGGACAGCGGTTCGGATCCGGCGAACATCGAACACCATTACGGCTTGGTGCGTTTCGATGGAACCCCCAAGCCCGCCTACTATGCCATTCGGGCGTTGTTGGCGGCGATGCGGGATCAAGACGGGACGGTGACAACCCCTGTTGCTACTCGCCCGCTTGAACTCCGCTTTGCCGATGCGCCGCCCGATCTACGCCAACAGAGCTTTAACTTGCGTGATGGCGGTGTCATCATGGCATTCTGGCGCCCCTTGCGGGTCTGGGATGTCGAAGGCGGCGAAGACGTCGCGGTTCCCCGGCGATTGATCTCGGTCATTGCGTCGCCGGTAACTATTCGTGCGGAATGCCTGATACCTAATGACGGCGGCGAATGGTCGACGCTTGCAACGGAAGATGGACGAATCACTGTTCCTGTCAGTGACCGGGTGACGCTTCTGCGTGTGACGATTCATGGAGCTTGATCGAGCAACGGTCAAACCCGGCCATGCGTCGAGATTTGGCGCCGTGCCAATTTTCCTTCCGTCATGACTGTGCCTCGGGTGGAGCGGCGTCAATGGCTCGACGTGGCACGTGGCATCGGCATGATCCTTGTTGTCGTCGGCCACATGCTGCGCGGACTCGTCTCGACTCACCTCTGGCCGGCGGGTCCTCTTGCCGGTTGGGTCGACTATTCTCTGTATACTTTTCATATGCCCCTGTTCTTTTACCTTTCGGCACTGAACGTGCGTGCCAGCTTGCGCCGCGGGCCGCGTGCTTTCCTCTCATCCAAGCTTTGGAACATCGCCTATCCTTATTTTTTGTGGTCCTTGATACAAGGCGCGATTATCATTGCGCTTGGGCGTGGCGTAAACATGCCCGCGGCCGGCGCCGACCTGATGGACATCTGGTTCCGTCCGTTTGCCCAATTCTGGTTTCTTTACGCGCTCATGATTTGCCATGTGCTGGCGATGCTTGTGCCTCGCTGTCGAGCGATGCTCGTTTTGGCGGCGTTGAGTTTTGTCGTCTTTGAGCTACTTGCCGCTCGCCCTTCATTGGCGCTTACCCTGCACGATCTACCGGCCTATGCTGTTGGATTGTGCGGCTACCAACCGGGCGCCGACTTCTCACGCCACCGCATGGCATGGTTCCTGGCGCTGGGCACGAGCTTGGCGGTGACAGTGGCTGTTGGCGGCGCGTTGTCTGGAATGGATCCGGCAGGTGTGGCATCCGTTCCGGCCGAAATAGTCGGTATCGCAAGCGTTGTGCTACTTAGCCAATGGCTTCAACACCACGATGAGATGTGGCTTGCAACCGTCGGAAAAATGTCGATGACGATCTACATTCTTCATCTTTTGGCCGGAGCGGGTACACGCATCGTCCTGCAACGATTGCAGGCGCCGCTAAATTCATACGAGTACCTTCTCGTGTGCAGCGTTGCGGCAATTGTTATTCCGATGGCTTGCCACGTTGCTCTGCGGCGCAGGCACCTGCTGGGTCCGTTTGGTTTTGGCTGGTCACGTTCGGCAGATGAAGGCGCCTTGGTCTCAGCAGATTAAGATCTTCCAAAGCGGTAGTTGTAAGCGACGAATTGTGGCCCATCGGGCGAGGGATGGCATGATTCGCTTATACCTGTCCTTGCTTCGCGCTAGCCGAACACCTCAGGCCACGCCTGCATCAACGCCGCATCCGCCTCTTGCATCGACACCGGCAGGCCAAGCGCATGCAAACTCGTCACGCCATGCGCGCGTATGCCGCACGGCACGATGCCGCCAAAATCATCCAATACCGGATCGATGTTCAGCGAAACCCCGTGCCAGGACACCCATCGCGTCACCCGCACGCCCACGGCCGCGATCTTGTTTTCCGCCCCGCTCGCCGCATCCACGACCCAGATCCCAATGCGCCCCGTGCGGCGTTCGCCCATGACGCCGAGCAGCGCCAGCGCAGCGATCAGCCAGGCCTCCAGCCCCTCGACATAGGCGTGAAGGTCGCGCGCGCGCACGGTGCCGTGGGCACGATTGAGGTTCAGCATCACATAGGCCACGCGCTGTCCGGGCCCGTGATACGTCCACTGTCCGCCGCGGCCGGCGGCAAACACAGGGAAGCGGTCGGGTGCCTGCAGATCGGCAGCCTTGGCGGAGGTGCCCGCCGTGTAGATGGCAGGATGCTCCAGCAGCCAGACCCGCTCGGCCGCCTTACCCGCCGCCAGCGCCGCGACATGGGCCTGCATGGCGCCAATGGCGTCCGGATAGGCCACCGGCGCCGGCGCGGTGAGCCATTCCGGCGCGGGCGCGGCGCGAGTTGAAGCAATCTGGTCCATCGGCTATAGCCCCCGCCTGCCCGTGCGGCCGTGGCGAAATGGTAGACGCGCAAGCTTGAGGTGCTTGTGGGGGAAACCCTGTGGAAGTTCGAGTCTTCTCGGCCGCATATCCGTTACAAGGTGTCAGTCGTCGGAAGGGCGCCGCCCTCTGATGACTGAGAGCTGAAAGCCAAGGGCTGGTCATGCGCTGTCCGTTTTGTGGGCACGACGACACCCAGGTCAAGGACAGCCGCCCGGCCGAGGATGGCGCGGCCATACGCCGCCGCCGTTTCTGCGCCAGTTGCGGCCAGCGCTTCACCACCGTCGAACGCGTCCAGTTGCGCGAACTGACCGTGGTCAAGACGGACGGCCGGCGCGTGCCTTTCGACGCCGAGAAACTGTCCCGCTCCATCCGCATCGCCCTGCGCAAGCGCCCTGTCAGCGAGGACCGCATCGACCGCATCGTCAATGGCATCGTCCGCCAGCTCGAAGCCAGCGGCGAAACCGACATCGCCAGCAATCAGATTGGTGGTCATGTCATGGACACGCTCAAGGAAGTCGATGAAGTGGCCTATGTGCGTTTCGCCAGTGTCTATCGCGACTTCCGCGAAGCGCGCGATTTCGAGGCGTTCCTCGGCTCGCTGGAGGAGCCGAAGGGCGCCGGTTGAGGCCGACGCGCTGGCCCGATGGCAAGATGTGCCAAATACGCCCTAAGGTAGCACGATGAGCGACCATCCCTGCCGCCTGTATCTCGTCTGCCCCGAGCCCCGCGGGGCCGGCTTCGAGGCGATGCTGGAAGAGGCGCTGGCCGCCGGCGATGTGGCGGCGTTGCGCGCCCACCCGGCCGACGATCTGGCGCGCCTCCGACAGGTCGCTCATCGGCACGGCGTGGCCCTGATCCTGAGTGGCCGGCCGGACATGGCTGCCGCCGCCGGGTGCGATGGCGCCCACCTTACGCACGGCGACGAGGTGGTCGCGGCGCGTCGGCTGCTCGGCAAGCTGCAGCTGGGCGTGTGGTGCGCCGGCAGCCGTGACCGGGCCATGCAGGCCGGGCAGGATGGTGCCGATTACGTCAGCTTCGGCCCCTTCTTCGGCGAGGACGATCCCGCCGACCCCGAATTGCTGAGCTGGTGGGTCGAGTTGATGGAGCTGCCGGCAACCGCGGAAGGCGGCATCACCCTGGCCAATTGTGGCGCGCTGGTGCGCGCGGGCGCGGACTTTCTGGCGGTGGATGAGGCCGTCTGGCAGCACGCGGATGGTCCCGCCACCGCCGTGCGGGCGTTCAACGAAGCGATGGCCGCGAATGCCCCTGACGTTTGACCCCATCCCGGCCGGCAGGCGTACTCCGGCTGCCGTTCGGAGCGCGCCCTGACCCGCGCCGAATCGCGCGGCCATGCCTGGGCGGAGGGGCCGCGGCGACCGGTCGATCGCGGTTTCCGCGCCCTTTATTGGGTGGCCTTTCGCGTCCTGCGCGGCTGGTGGTTCCTGCGCCGGCCGGAGCATCGGGGCGCCATGGTCGCCGTGTGGGCGGGCCAGCGCCTTTTGGTGCTGCGGCTGTCCTACCGGCGCGGGTTGAACCTGCCTGGTGGTGGCATCAAGCGGGGCGAGAGCGCGGAAACCGCGGCCCTGCGCGAGTTGAAAGAGGAGGTCGGCCTGAGCCTGACGCCACGCGATGTTCGCCTGGCCTGGCGGCAGCAATCGATATGGGATTATCGGCGCGATCACGTGACGATCTTCGAGGCCGAGTTGGACGCGCCGCCCGATCTTCTGCCTGACGGGCGGGAGGTGGTGGAGGCCCGGATGATTTCCCCTCTCGCCGTGCTTGCCGGGCCGGTGGCGCCTTATGTGAGAGAGTATTTGCTGGACCGCATGGCCCGCTCCCCCAAGCTCAAGGTCATGACCTAGGCAGGGCTGACAATCGACGGGCTCCGGGCATTTGGCCTGCAAGCCTGCTTCCCCTATAACCCGCCGCACC
>CAXUNZ010000021.1:21877-24044 GCA_964252525.1 uncultured Acetobacteraceae bacterium | reverse complement strand
CCATCCAACTGCGCGGCGGATTCCACGTCAGGCGAAATGTCTTCGAAGAATCCGCGCAGAATCCAGATCAGCAGCGGCAAGCTGATCAGTTGGTAAACCCAGATCAGGCCCGTGTAAGAGTCGATCAAACCGAACTTCTGGTAGATCAGATACAGCGGGATGATGACAAGAATCTCCGGCGCGAACCGGAATGACAGGAAGGTGAACGCGATGTCCTCGCGTCCCTTGAACTGAAAACGCGCCAGCGCGTACGCCGCCGGCACACCGACGATCAGCGACAGCATCACCGCGAGCACGCTGATGACGAGGTTGTGCACCAGCGCGCCGAGGAAGTCGCTCTGGCCGAGCACGGCGCGGAAGTTATCCAGCGTCGGGTGGAAGATGAACGGGCTGCCGAACATCTCGCTGTCTGGCTTGAAGGACAAGATCAGCATCCAGAGCAACGGAAACAAAGCGAACAGCGCGTAGCAGAGCAGCAAAGCGTTGCGGCCGAGGAAACTGGCCACGGAGGATCGATTTTCATTCATGGGAAGGAAGGGGTCCAGATCTACGCCGCACCGGAAGCCACCTTCTGCGCCTTGCGCCAGAAGCCGATGAGAATGAAGCACACGAAGTAGATGAAGCCCCACAGGAAGAGCAGCCCCGGGATCGCCTCGCTCAGATTGTAGAACGGGAACGCCGTGTTGTAGGTCTGGATGGCGAGGTTCATCGTCCTGTCACCCGGCCCGCCTTTGGTGAGGGCGAAGATGATGCCGAACTCCTGCAAAGAGGTCATCAGCCGGAATACCAACGCGATCAAAAGCACCGGTGAAAGCATCGGCAACGTCAGGTTCCTGAAAACGAACCACGCCGAGCCGCCGTCGATCAGCGCAGCCTCGTAGGGCGACTTCGGCAGCGAGCGCAGGCCCGCGGACACCAGGATGATGATGAACGGCGTGTAGATCCACACATCCACCAGCACGATGCTGAACAGCGCATAGTCCGGGTCGGCGCTCCAGCGGAAATCACCCAACCCGATCCATCCGAGCGGCAGGCGCAGCAAGCCCACCGAAGGGTTGGTCAGCAACTGCCAGATCAGCGCACCGATGACCGGGGCGATCATCAGCGGGAAAATCAACACGAGACGCAGGAACTTGGAGAGCACGCTGTCCTTGTTGAGCAGCAGCGACACGATCAAACCGAGCAGCATCTCGATCCCCGTGGAATAAAGGGCGTATTTGACCGTGACGATGGCCGAGTGCCAGAAGTCGTCGCTCGTGAGCGTTTCCTTGAAATTGGCGAAGCCAACGCGTTCGTACTCGTCACCACGCAACGAATAGTCCGTGAACGCATAGTAGATGGCGACGAAGAACGGGATCAGGATGCCGATGGTCAGCAAGAACGCTGGGGCCAACACGAGGTAAGGCCGCATCGCCTTGCGGCGTGCGTAGCGGCGGGCAGACTCGGAGAGTTCCGTCGAGGACGGGGAGAACGGCGAGGGCGAACCTGAAGGACGGGCCGGGACGGGCAGCGTGCCGTCAGCCGTGGGTGAGGCGGTGCTCATGGGGAGAGGCGGTTTGGCGGGACCGCACGGTGCGGGTGTACCCGGGGAGCTTTCCTGACGGGAGAGGGACGAGAAGAGGGTGCGGACGGTGCCGCCGGCCCGGGGCGGGGGTTTGGCCCACCCCCCCCCGACCCCCCGTGTTTTGTGGGTTTGGGCTAAAAAAACGACGGGGGGTTTGGGGGGAGTGGCACACTCCCCCCAACTCTTTGCACGGCGCGTCCTGTCAAACCCTCTTTCAGATACAGGCTGAGCGGCTCAAGAACATTCGCCCAGGCGTAATTCTTCTCCATGGCCGCCCGAGCACATTTTCCCATGTCGGCATAATTCTGCGCCAAAATGGCGCGCACGGCCTGCACCCACGCCTCCGGCCCGTCCGACACCAGCAAATCGCGCCCGGCCCGCGCACGCACGCCCAGAAACGCCGCCGGCGAGGCGATGACCACGCGCCCCATCGCCATGCCCTCCAGCACCTTGTTCTGGATGCCGCGCGCAATGCGCAGCGGGCAGACGATGGCCGCGGCGTGGGCGATGAACGGCCGCACATCCTCCACCCGGCCGGTGACATGCACGCCGGGTTGTTCGGCCAAAGCGCGCACCTCGGCGGTGGGATTGGCGCCGACGATC
>CAXUNZ010000021.1:21412-21867 GCA_964252525.1 uncultured Acetobacteraceae bacterium | reverse complement strand
CAGAAACGAACGCCGGCGGGCAGGCGCGGCATGATGTCGCGCGCGAACCATTGCACCGCGTCCGCATTGGGCCAGTAATCCATGTGCCCGGTAAAGACCAGGCAAGGTCCTGGCGCGCCGAAGGGCCAGTCAAATTCGTGCGCGGGCGAAAAGCGCGCGAGATCTATGCCGTTCTCCAGTGCCGCGGTCCTGCCCGCCGCCTCTGGCGCAAGCGCAATGAAGCGCTCGACCTCGGGCGCTGATACGAAATAGGTGCGTGCGCTGGACGCGGCCGCCGCCCTTTCATAGGCGAGCAGCGTGCGCCCTTCGCGTGCCCAGACCGCGCGCATCGGCAGGCGCGATCGAGCCGCATATTCCGTCCATTTCTCGGAATCTATGTCCACCGCATCGAGAACACGCGGCAATGCCGTGGCACGCCGCACATAAGGCGCCATGGCGACGGTAAAGATGTACAG
>CAXUNZ010000021.1:5942-21402 GCA_964252525.1 uncultured Acetobacteraceae bacterium | reverse complement strand
GATGTACAGCGCCTCGATCGGCTCGCGCCGCAAGGTCTGATCGACCCATCGCTGCAAAGCAGGCGAGAAATAGAAATCCGGCATCAGCGGCCGACCTGGCCGCGCACGCAGCAGCGCGCGCCATATCTGCGCCCGCCGCTCGATGGCGAACGCACCGACGCTGGCGCACACGGCCTGCATATGCCCGATATGCGCCATATCCGCGGGATCGCCGACAACGCAGCCCAGATGCACGCGGTATGTGCGCGCGAGGTGTTCGATCACGTGCCAGGCGCGGATTTTTTCGCCCTTGTCCGGCGGCCAGGGCATGCAATGGCTGATGAAGAGAATGTCGGCCACAAGGCGTCCTGCTTGGCACGGGGGCCGGACTAAGGCACATGAATGTTCAATGCAAAGTGACCGCTCCGCCACGATCGCCCAATGCGTCATCCTGGCAGGCGGCCTTGCCACCCCGAACGATCTGATCGGCGCCGGCACGCCGCGCGCCGCGCTGCAGATCGGCCCACGGCCCTTCCTTGCCTGGCTGATGCGCGAATGGCTGCGTTTCGGCGTGACGGATTTCATCGTTCTGAGCGACGTCCTGTCCGCGGGCGTGGAGGACGTGCTGCGCAATGCGGCCGAAGGGCTGCCGCGCCCGGTGTCATTGCGCTTCTGCCAGCTTGCGCCCGGCTGCGGCATCGGCGCGGCGCTGCGCCAGATCGCGCCGGACCTTCAGCCGAGCTTCCTGCTATGCCAGGGCGATACGCTGCTCGACGCCAACCTCGCCCATCTGCTGGGGGATTTCGCGGCAGACGAGGCGGATGTTGCGGGCCGTCTGGTGATCCATCCCATCAGCGACACGCAAGGCCGAAGCATCGTGTCTCTGGAGGACGAGCGCGTCACGGGCCTGCGCGCCGGCGGGGCGGCCGGCCTAGTCTATGCCGGCATTGCCGCCTTGCGCCGCGAGGCATTGCGGACTGAAGGCGATGGCGACTTGATCGAGGCGCTGGCCACCGCCGGCCGGCTGCGCGCCACGACCCTGCGCGGCAGCTTCGTCACCATTGCCTCGCCAGGCGAACTCGCCCATGCGCGCCGCGAACTGCCCGCCATCTTCAACCGCCCCGCCCTGATCCTGGACCGGGATGGCGTGCTCAACCACGATCACGGCTATGTCGGCTCCCGCGAAAACTGGGAGTGGGTGACCGGCGCGCTGGAGGCGGTGCGGCTGGCCACCGATCATGGCTGGCACGTCTTTACCGCGACCAACCAGAGCGGCATCGCCCGTGGCCTCTATACCGAGGATGACGCCAAATCCCTGCTCGTCTGGATGGCCGATGAGGCGCGCCGCCACGGCGGCACGATCGATGATGTGCGCTTCTGCCCCTACCACCCCGAAGCCACCCTGCCCGCCTATCGCCGCCGCAGCGACTGGCGCAAGCCGGGGCCGGGTATGATCCTGAACCTGATTGCCGACTGGGAGCTCGATCCGCGCCACTGCGTGCTGATCGGCGACCAGGACACCGACATGCAGGCCGCCGCCGCCGCCGGGATTGCCGGGCGGCTGTTCGATGGGCGCGACCTGCGCGACACCGTTGGTTCCATCGTGCTGCGCGGGCATGACGCGTGAGCACGGATGAATATTGACCATGGATGACGAGACGCCCGCGGAATTGCTCGCCCTGCGCGGCAGCATCGACAACATCGATGCGGCGCTGATCTATTTGCTCGCCGAGCGCTTCAAATGCACGCAACAGGTGGGGCAGTTAAAAGCCCGTCTGTCCTTGCCGCCGGCCGATCCGGCGCGGGAGGCGCGGCAGATTGAACGGCTGCGCAGTCTGGCGGAGGGCGCGCGGCTGGACCCGAAATTTGCCGAAAAGTTCTTGGCGTTTGTGATCCGCGAAGTGATTCATCACCATGAGCAGGCGCGGGGGCCGGTGGTGTGATCATTTTGAAAGACAAGGCGAAGAGCTGGCGGGGATGTGGCTGACGTATACGTCAGCCCCACAGCCCCCCCGTCTTTATTATGCCGCCAGCACCCCGGCCAACTTCGCCGCATGGGTCGACAGCGCATCCATCAGTGGCGGCGACAGGCAGTCATAAGGCGGCAATCCCAAGTCACGCAACCGCGCGCGGATGGGCTCCGTGCGATCGGGCGGCACACCGCCCTCGATGACCGAGGAGACGAACGCCGCAAACGTAGGTGCGGCAAATCCCGCCTTGTCGGCCAGTTCGGGATGCACGAAATCCAACCCGTAGAAAGCGTGCTTCTGGTTTTCGATGCGGCCATACAGATGCACACCGCAGACCGAGCAGGCGTGGCGCTGAATGGCCGCGGCCTCATCGACGATGCGCAGCTTTTCGTCATGCTCCAGCACCTCGACCTTGTCGCGCGAGACTACGGCGACCTGCGAAAAAGCGGCACCGTCAGGTTTCCAGCATTTCGTGCAGCCGCACACGTGATTGTGCGCAACCTGCGCGCCGACGCGCACGCGCACCGGCGCATCCATGCAATGACAGCTCAGCGTGGCGCCGGCGAAATGTGCATCCTCGGACTTTTTGACGCCATCATCCACGGCAGGATGGATCAGTACCTTGTCGGCCATGTTTGTGTCCTCTCCCGGCTTATGCCATTTTGCGCGCATGGTAGCGAAGATGGTCTTCCATGAAACTAGCTATAAAGTAGTACGAGTGATCGTAGCCTTCCTGACGGCGTAACGTCAGGGGAATATTCGCGTGCGCGCAGGCCGCTTCCAGCAATTCGGGCTTGAGCTGGCTTGCCAGGAAATTATCGGCGCTGCCTTGATCGACCAGCAATTCGGGCAGGCGCTTTCCATCTTCCATCAGTGCGGTGGCGTCATAGGCGCGCCAGGCCGACTTTTCGGGCCCCAGATAGCCGCCCAGCGCCTTTTGCCCCCATTGGCATTCCATTGGCGCGGATATGGGTGCAAAGGCGGAGACCGACTTGAAACGCCCGGCGTTCCGCAGCGCAATGGTGATTGCGCCATGGCCGCCCATGGAATGGCCGAATATGCCCTGACGCGCCATGTCGGCGGGTAAATTCGCGGCGATCAACGCCGGTAACTCTTCCTCGATGTAGCTGCGCATGCGGTAATTGGCGGCATAGGGCACAACAGTGGCATCGACGTAAAAGCCGGCGCCCAGGCCGAAATCGTAGCTGCCCGCGGGGTCGCCCGGAACGCCCTCGCCGCGCGGCGAGGTGTCGGGTGCGACCAGCATCAGCCCCAGCTCCGCGGCGACGCGCTGGGCGCCAGCCTTGGTGGTGAAGTTTTCCTCGGTGCAGGTCAGGCCGGAGAGAAACCACAGCACCGGCACGGGTCCCGCGGCCGCCTGGGGGGGCACGAAGACGGAAAAGCGCATCGGCGTTCCGGTCTGGCGCGAGTCGTGGCGGTGGATGAACTGGGTGCCGCCAAAGCAGCGCGCTTGCGAAATGGTCTCCAGGGTCATGCCCGGCTCCTTGCGATAAACCCGGCGGTAAAGCCGCCCGCCTGTCGCAAGGTTGCGACAGGTCTCAGCAACGATCGCCCCACCAGGGATTGCCTATCCGCTTCTGGCCCGTGAGCCTGCTGTCAAAGGTGCGCCGCCAAGTGTCCACCAGGCGGCAAGCCAAAATGGGGAATGTGCATGGCCCAAGTCCTGATCGCCCAGGGGGAACCACTATTCGCCGAGGCGCTATGCGGGGTTGTGGCCGAGATTTTCGCCGCCAGCAACTGGCCTTTCGCATGTACTCGCGTGGCCACGATCGCGCAGGCGATCGCTGCCGCGGAGCGCGAGGACGAACTCGAAATCATGCTGATCGACCTGGCCATTCTGGGTCCGGCAGGCCTGGCGCATCTGGTAACCCTGAGAGGCCGGCAACCGGCTGTGCCGTTGATCGTGCTTTCCTCAGTCTGCGATCCGCAGATGGCGCAGTTGTGCATGACTTGCGGGGTGGCCGGCTTCATCGCCAAGTCAAGCACGCGTTCGGAAATTTCGCGCGCTTTGCAGACGGTCCTGGATGGCGGCATCCACATGCCCAATTTCGCCGTTACTCCCCGTGCCTATCCCCAGAACGGCCGGCGCGTAACCGAGGATGACCCCGAAGCCGGCGCGTTGAGCTTCCGCCAGGCCGCCGTTCTTGATCTCGTGACCGACGGCAAATCCAACAAGCAAATCGCCTGGGAGCTTTCGATTTCCGAAACCACGGTGAAGGCGCACATGACCGCGATCCTGCGCAAGCTGGGCGTGAACAGCCGCGCCCAGGCCATCGTTCTGCTGCAGCGCAATATGGGCCAGGAGCCGCACGCAAACTCGATCGTTCCGGTTTGAGAGTATCCGAAACGGGAAAGCCCGCCGGCAAGGGGTTGGGCCAGGAACTCGCTTCCTCTATACCGCCGCCATGACGCCCAAAATTCAGGATTTCCTCGCCACCCGCGCGCCGGCAACGCCGTGCCTCGTGGTGGACCTCGACCGTGTCGAGGAGAACTACCTCGCCATGCAGACCGCCTTCCCGCGCGCCCGTATCTACTATGCCATCAAGGCCAATCCTGCCCGCCCGGTGCTTGAGCGCCTGCTCGCCCTTGGCGCGAACTTCGACGCGGCCTCCTGGGAGGAGATCAAGCTCTGCCTGGACGTGGGCGCCACGCCGAATCGCATCAGCTTCGGCAACACCATCAAGAAAGCGAGCGCCATTCGCGCCGCCCGCGCTATCGGCATCGACCTCTTCGTCTTCGATTGCGAGGCCGAACTGCGCAAACTCGCCCAGCACGCGCCCGGCGCGCGCGTCTTCTGCCGCCTGGTGGTGGCGACCGAAGGCGCCGCCTTCCCGCTCGCCCGAAAATTCGGCACACATGCCGACATGGCGGTCGAACTGATGAAGCAGGCGGCCAGCCTCGGCCTCAAACCCTACGGCCTGTCCTTCCACCCCGGCAGCCAGCAGACCGGCCCCGACGCGCACCGTGCCGCCATTGGTCAGGTCGCCATGCTGTTCGACGAGCTCGAGCAGGAAGGCATCAAGCTCAGCATGATCAATCTGGGTGGCGGCTTTCCCACCCACTACCAGGACGAAATCACGCCCATCGGCGATTTCGGCACCGGCATCGAAAAAGCCCTACACTTTCATTTCGGCAACGATTTGCCGGAGGTCCTGCTGGAGCCCGGCCGCTATTTGGTTGGCGATGCCGGCGTGGTCGAGGCCGAGGTCGTCCTGGTCAGTCAACGCTCCCGCACGGACCCGCTGCGCTGGGTGTATCTCGACATCGGCCGCTTCGGCGGCCTTGCCGAGACAGAGGATGAAAGCACCCGCTATCACATCACCACGCCGCATGATGGCGGTCCCACCGGACCGGTCATCATTGCCGGCCCCACCTGCGACAGCGCCGATACGCTCTATGAGCGCAGCAACAACCACATGCCCCTGGCGCTGACTTGCGGCGACCGCGTGCGCCTGCATTCGACGGGTGCGTATGTCAGCACCTACGCCAGCACCGGCTTCAACGGCTTCCCGCCGCTGGATCAGTACTACGTCTGATTTGAAGAAGGCTAGGGGGGATGGCACATCCCCCCCAGCCTTTTTCTTGCTGCCTGCCTTAGCTTGCCCATGGCCGTTTTGGCCATGCACCTCGCCATGCTCCCCCAAGGCCAGTGGCACGACGAATTTTACACCTTCAGCTTCCTGCGCGCGCTCGGCCTGCGGGGTGCGCTGCGGCGCCTCGTCAACTGGGGGCCGCGGCCGTTTTCCGAGGCGCTGATTTTCGCCTACTGGCATTTGGTGCGCGCCACCGGCGGGCCGCTGATGACCGGCGTGCTGGCCTTCTCCTGGGCCATGATGTGGGGGCTGCTGCTTGCCGCCCTGCGGCCATGGCGGGGGCCGGGCCGCGGCGCACGCTGGGCGCTGGCGCTGTCTTTGCCGGCGCTGTTCCTGACAGCCGGACCGGTTGCCGAACTGTGGTACTGGCCCCTGGGATCGCTCGCCTACATGCCGGCGCTCGGCGCCGCCGGTTATGCAACCATCGTCCTGGCGGGTCCGGGCGTGCCCGGCATGAGGGGCTGGGGCTGGCTGGCCGCCGCCCTGACCTTGGGCGCGTGGAGCGTGGAACTGGGCATGTTCCTGGCGTTGCTCCTGGCGCCGCTGCTGGCCGCAGCTTCCTGGCGCACCGAATGGCGCGCGAGCGCGCTGATGTTGGCGCCCTTTGCCGCTGCTTTACTGGTCGCGGCCGGCTTGGCGCATGGCCGCACCGCCCAGCTCAACGAAATGGTCGATGCCGGCACCTTCCACCGCGCCTGGCCGAGCCTGCGCGCCGCCTGGCCGATCTTTGCGGGCGGTCTCTCCGGCCTGGGCGAGGATGGCGGCCCGGCCGCGCTGGCCGTGCGCCTGCTCCTGCTCGGCGGGACCTGGTCCGCGCTGCGTCTGGCATGGCCCACGCCCCCATCGCGCGCCAGGCTCTGCGCGTTGCTCGCTGCCTTGGCCGGCACTGCTTTGCTGTCGATCGCCGGCGCGTTCTACCAGTTCGGCGTGCTGTGCTGTGAACGGCATGAGGCTTATCGACAGGCGCTTTATCTGATGATGGTGGTGGCAAGCGCGGGATTGCTGCCGCCAATCCGAAATCTTTCCGCTCTGGCCGCACCTGCGTTGCTGGCGGCCGCGGTGCTGCTTGCAAGTCCCACGCGTGTGCGGGATCTCTGGGCGGAGTATCGGCTCGCGCGCGTGCAGGAAGCCGCCGAGGCCGCCATGTTCGCCAACGGTGCCAGCCGCGCATCGGCCACTTTGGAGGTGTTGCTCACGCCGCCCGGGCCTCTGCTGGAAGGCAGCCACATCACGGCGGGCGACTATGCTTTGGCTGGCGATCCGCCCTGGTATGTGAAAGGGCCGATGATGTTTTTCGGGAAAGCGCGGATGAGCGTTCGGGGTAGACAGTAAGACGAAAAAGGAAGCAGTCCTTTTTTGAAAAAAAGGACCAAAAAACTTTTGCTTTTTAGCGGTCGTGGGAAACCGCTTCGTCACGTTGAACAGGCTGGCCGCGGCGGCCCTCGGCGTGGTGGGCGCCGGGCGGCGTGACGCGCGACCAATCATGGCTGTGGACCAGGCCGTCATCGTAGAAATCGAAGCTCGGGGCTGCGTGGGTCATGGCGGCGGTCTCCGGTGGTGTTGCTCTCTTACCGATATTTACGCACGAGATGGCCGCTCAGGCACCCCAGATCGCGCGCTCGGGCGGGGAATGCTGTCAACGCCTTAACACCAGAGCCTGTGTACTCGAAAATCCTGTAAAGCCTATGCGAAAGCGCTCTTCTCACAGGCCAGGCCGGTGATGACAGAGTCGATCACCGATTCGATCAGCGCGTCACGCTGGCTCTGGACATGATCGGTCAGGTTTACCAGCGCGGAAGTCAGCCCGTGCATGCACACCCAGATCGTCTCGGCGATCACCACGGTGTCACCGCCGCGGAAAATACCCTCGGCCACCAACGTCTCGACCGCATGTTCCAGCACCGCAAAGGACATGTTGGCCACATCGGCTTCCGGGCAAGCCGGCGGCTCGGCCCGCGCAATACGGCTTTCGAACGTCAGCCGGTATTCGTCGTAACGCGACAGGCCAAAATGCACGTAGGCGCGCAACCCGGCCCGCAAGCGCGCCAGGGACGGCAACTCGCCGCCTTGGGATTTGTGCAGCACCACCAGCAACTCGGAGAAATAATCGTCGGCGATCGCCTGCAGGATCGCCTCCTTGTCGGCGAAATGCAGATAGAGCGCCGTGGGCGAAACACCCACCTCGGCCGCAATGCGCCGCATGGTCGCAATGGCAAACCCCTCCTCGATGAACAGCCGCTTGGCCGCGTCGAGGATTTCGCCGCGGCGCGAGGCACCCTGGCCGCGCGGCTTACGGACCATCGGGGCACGCGGGGGCTTGCCTGTACCAGCCGCCTTGGCTTCACTTCCCTCCCGCCCAGGTTCGCCCCTGAACGCGTCCTCACTCATCCGATCCATGGGGTCTCTCTGTCCACCCAATGACCATAAAATCAACCAGTAACCTCGTGGTTGCCTTCAGCCTGGCAGCCGGTTTCTCGCACGCACGCCCCGCCACCGCGGCGGAGAGCTGCTTTCAGGCGCTGGCCGCCACGCGGAGCTACTCGCTGGGCCGTCCGCAGTCGGCCGTGCCCACCCAGGACGGCCATGCGGTGCTCTATCTTCGCAGCGGCCCGCGCGACACGCATCTGGGCCTTTACGCCTATGATCTCGCCGCCAAAACCGAACGCGCCCTCGCCGCGCCCGCCACCGCGCCCGAGCATCTCAGCGTTCAGGAAAAAGCCCGCCGCGAGCGCGCGCGCATGACGCTGACCGGCATCACCGATTTCCAGCCGAGCCGCGACGGACGGACGATCCTGGTGGCGCAAGCCGACCACCTCTCCACCATCGCCTGGCCCTCTGGCGAAACCAGGCCTGTGCCGGGCGCGGGCTGGATCGCGCCGCGCCTGTCGCCGGATGGCTCGATGCTGGAAGCGGTGCGTGACAACGATCTGCACGTGATCGACCTGGCAACCGGCCATTTTTTTTTTATTTATACGGGGTGCACCGAGATCTACACCCACGGCCTGGCCGAATGCGCCGCCGCCGAGGAGCTCGACCGTGGCGATGGCGCCTGGTGGTCGCCCGACGGCAGCGCGCTCGTCTATGAAGACGCGGACAGCAGCGGTGTCGAGCGGCATTTCATCGCCGATCCCGGCCACCCCGAAAGCGCGCCCACCGAGTTCCGCTACCCCCGCGCCGGCACGGCCAATGCGCGGGTGCGGCTGGGCATCATTCCGCGCGCTGGCGGTCAGACCGTGTGGATCGATTGGGACCACGACTCCTACCCCTACCTGGCGCGCGTGGTCTGGCAGAAAGGCGGCAAGCTCAGCCTGGTGCTGCTGACGCGCGCGCAAACCAAGGAAATCGTGCTCGCGGTCGATCCGGCCACGGGCAAGACGCAGGAGCTGCTGAGCGAGACGGATGCGGCCTGGCTGAACCTTGACCCGCAACATGGGCTTGGCCTGATCGGCGCGCGAACGCTGCCTTACTGGCTGGCGGATGGCTCGGGCTTCCTGTGGGCGGCCGAGCGCGGCAGAGGCTGGCAGCTCGAGTTGCGCCACGCCGATGGCTCGCTGGATCACGCGATCACGCCAGCAGGGCTGCCCTTCGACGGGTTGAACGACGTGGACGAGGCGGCGGGCAGCGTGGTGCTGACCGCCAGCCCCGATCGCCTGGGCACGGCCCTGTTCCGCGCCGGCCTGCATGGCGGGGCGGCCACGCCGCTGCTTGACGCGCCCGGCCTGCATGGTGGTTCCTTCGCCGAGGACCAGCACGCCATCTTCACCGACCGCTTTGCCGGCGCGGACGGCACGGCCGATGTGACCGTGCACGATGCCGCCGGCCACACCATGGCCACCCTGCCCAGCCACGCCGAGACCATGCCGAAGACACCCGGCGTGCAGTTTCTGCGCGTGGGACCGATGCAAATGGACGCGGCGGTCATCCGTCCCGCCGATTTCGACACGTCCGCGCATTATCCTGTCGTACTGTCGGTCTATGCGGGTCCGACGGTGAAAGTCGTGCTGCGTGCGCCGCGGGCCTACGCCGAAGACCAGTGCCTGGCCAATGAGGGTTTCATCGTCGTCTCCCTCGATGGCCGCGGCACGCCCGGGCGCGGGCGCGATTGGGAACGCGCGACGAAGAACAATTTGATCGACCTGCCGCTGGAAGACCAGGTCGCCGGCCTGCAGGCGCTGGGCCGCATCGTGCCGCAGATGGACATGGGCAATGTGGGCGTGGAGGGCTGGTCCTTCGGCGGCTACTTCACCGCCATGGCCACGATCCGCCGTCCGGATGTTTTCCGCGCCGGTGTCGCGGGCGCACCCGTCGTGGATTTTGCCGATTACGACACCGCGTATACGGAACGCTATCTCGGCACGCCGGCCACCGACCCGGACGGCTACAAGGCCAGTAACGTGCTGACCTATGCGCCCAATTTGCAGCGGCCCTTGCTGATCATGCACGGGCTGACGGACGACAACGTGTACTTCGAAAATACGGTGAAGCTGACGCAGGCGCTGATTGCGGCAGGCAAGCCGTATAATTTGTTGTTGTTGCCGGGGACGCATTTGTTGCCGGATCCGCTGTTGCGGGCGCGGGTGGATGAGAGCCGGGCGGCGTTTTTCAAGGCGCATTTGAGGTGAAGCGTTGGGGGGACCGAGCCGGTCCCCCCAAACCCCCCGTCAACCGATTAGGCTAGGCTATCGCGGATATCTCGATCCTTCCTATCATCGCGAGTCACCTCTTGGCGGCACGGTGATCCATGGTTTGATATCAAGCGAAAAGCCGTCGTCGCGGCGCTTAACGAAGAATAAAGTCGAAGTCTATCGGACGATCAATGCCGTGATAAGATACTGGATTGAATTCGGTCATGTGGGCAAACGGCACCCTATAAATCTGGGGTGCGGTGTAACGGCTTCAGACATTCATGATGCATTGCTGCTCGTCGGCATGGCATTCCCGGATTTAGATCTTGGATCACCTCTATCGGTGATCGAAGATGTTGATGTTTCCAGCCTCGATGCCAATCATGTACTTCCCAATTTGGGCAATGTACTTGTTCGTGGTGTCTGGTGGCCACGCACCTCGAGAGAGATGGCAGAGTCGGCATATCAACCCGCTGAAGGACAGCCGCTTCTCTGGGCAGCATTAGAGAATTTGGCAGAAGAGCTTCTCGGACTGCCTCAAGAGGGTGCGTTCTGCACGGTGCAGGAATGGGACGATCGTATCGATTGCTGTATAAAATTAGATGATGGCCGCATTGTTGGAGAGATGGTTCCCCTGCTCGGATTGAGCGGTAGAGTACTTCGAGAGACCGGTGAGAGGCTTAAGCAAAGAAAGCTGGGCGAAAACATCCAGCTAAAAGACGAGCTCTGGCCCTCCGTTCGGATTTCCCGCAACTTGTAGCCAAGTCCGTAAGATGGGGTCTGCGCAACTTTGCATAAGAAGCGACGATGGCGGTGTTGATGATGCCCGTGGCGTCGGCGGCCTTGAGACGTCGCCTTGGACCGCGACGGCGTTTCCGCCGGTGACGTAATCGTTTCGATCACCTCATCGGCGCCAGCCTTGCTCGAGACACAGGTGACGACGACCGAGGCGCCATGGTCGGCCAGAGTCTTGGCAATACCGCGCCGATGCCTGTGGAGGCACCCGTGACGACAGCGACCTTACCGTTCAGCTTGAACATGATGATGCATTCTTTGAGAGCGCCGCTCGGGCGGCGCGTTGCCCGAGCGCATCGACGGGGTCGCGGTAAAAGGCGATGAGGGCTGGGGCGCAAGCGCTACCGGGTGCCGCTTCTTGCATCTGGACCAAAGAGACCCTCCTGGCCATGCGGTTGTGAGCGCCAGTAAGGTGACGGTGCGCTTGTCGTCGCCCCGAGCGCTGCCGCGGCGTGCCAGGGCCAGCGCGGGTCATAAAGCATGGCGCGCGCCAGTGCGACGAAGTCGGCTCTGCCCGAGGCCACGATCTCGTCGGCTTGATGCGGTTCAGTAATTAGTCCGACCGCGACGACAGTGATCTCCACCGCCTCGCGGATCGCCTTTGCAAACGGCACTTGGTAGCCCGGGCCGACTGGGATTTTCTGCAACGTTGAGACGCCGCCAGAGGACGCGGTCACCCAGTCGGCGCCACGCCGCTTCAACTCGGCCGCGAGCACGATCGACTGCTCCTGATCCCAGCCGCCGGCGACCCAATCGGTCACCGACAATTTCATGCCGACCGGCCTCTCCGGCGGGAATGCGGCGCGCACGGCCTCGAACACCTCGAGGGGGAAGCGGATCCGGTTCGCCAACTCGCCGCCATATTCATCGTCGCGCTGGTTCGAGAGCGGGGACATAAATTCGTGCAGCAGGTAGCCATGCGCGCCATGGATCTCGATGGCGTTAAAACCCAGCCTGGCGGCACGCCGAGCTGCCGCGGCGAAGGCATCGCGAATCCGCCGCATGCCGGCTCGATCAAGCGCGGCGGGCAGGTCCTCGCCATCCCTGTGGGCGACAGGCGACGGCGCGGCGGCGAGCCAGCCGCCCTCGGCAATCGGTATCTGTCCGCCGCCGCGCCATGGCACATGACTCGAAGCTTTGCGGCCGGCATGAGCGATCTGCAGCGCGAACGGCATGTCGGCATATTTCCGGACGGGCTCCAGCACGCCACGAAATGCCGCCTCGGTTGCGTCATCCCATAGACCGAGATCGCCAGGCGTGATCCGCCCTTCCGGCTCCACCGCCGTGCCCTCGACGAACAGCATCCCCGCCCCGGAGACTGCCAGCGAACCCAAATGAATCAGGTGCCACGCGTTCGGCGCGCCGTTTTCGGCGGAGTATTGGCACATCGGAGAGATGAGGATGCGGTTTGGCACCGTCAATTTGCCAAAAGCGGCGCTGGAAAACAGAGCGTTCATGATTTCTCGCTGAAGAGAAGAGTATGGCCGACGCAAGCCTTATCTCAAGATAAGCTGCATTTTTCGCCCACTGGGGTAAGGAGGATCAACGGCTTGTCTCCGAAGTGGGGCATGGCATCAAGCTCTGTGTTGTCGATAACCTCTTGCCCAGTGGCGGAGGTGAAGCTGACAGCCGCAGAAGTGTGGCGCGAATGTGTTCGCCTTGCACCTTCTTTGTCCTCGGCCGGCTTGACGCGCATAACCGGCTGCGCCTCGGCGCCGCACAGATCAGGCAGGGCGCGCGCCGCAGCGGCTGAGCCGCTGGAGACGCCATCACGCGAGATACTGATCCAGCGCTACGAGTCGGTTGTCAACTCGGCGACGCGCTGCGTCGGCGTCTGCGCAACTGCCAGCGCATCGCCGAGGGCACGCTGATGCGCCCCGCGCGCTCCGTCACGCCTGAGCAGGAACGAGAGTACATCCAGAGCATGATCTCAGGTCGCGCTCTGCATCGCGACGAGTTGGCCGCGTTCCGCACGGAATGACGATCTACCTCAAAGGGCGATTAATCGCCGCTGGCCTGCGGAAATCGCGGACACGCTTGACGAAGGGCATAGCTCTTACGGAACCAACCAAGAACGCGCCGACGAGCTGACCCACATCACGCGACGGGAAGTGCGGACTGACGTAGACAGCCTGTGGCAAGCGGCTGCCTACGTGCTTGTTCGTCTCACATTGCATAATTCCACTATAAGAACAGTTGCGTTGCCACAACTTCCGTGGGATGTTGCCTTTGCGGAGGCATCCGGCACGTCTCACCGACAGCGCTGGCAGCCGCCTCTCAGCTATGTAGACCTGTGAAGGATTGAAGCATGAGTAGGTCTGGTCAGCTTTCCGGCCGTGACAACGCGATCATCAGTCCGATAGGATTGACCGGCGCACCGAAAATGCCAGGTACGGACTCAAAGGAGCCCAACCCGATCATCTGGTTTATAAATCAGGTTGTAAATTCCAATGAGTCAATCGCTTATTATTATGGTAAGGAACAAAACAGTAGTGGCCCGCCTGCTATTAGTTCGGTCACTAAGGAATATACGATACCGGGATTTCAAACGACCGATGCCCATGGCAACACAGTCACTGTTCCCGGAGTGGAATTTACCGGGTCTTTGTCACTGGGCACTTACCTATCCTGTATCGCCTCTGCCGGCACAGTTGTGCTCGGGATATACTCGGGCGGTATTGTTGGATGGGGGGCTGCCGGCACTGGAATTGCAGGTAACTGGGACAACAACAACGCCTGCGCAGGACAATTTGCTCAAGCCCTATATGCGATCGCTCAGACGATGGCGGACAACGGCTCTGGGCAGAACCCATTCGTTCCGTTCGGCAACGATCTTGGCTGGGGTGTGCTGGCGACAAATGACGGGTTGAGCATCGGATATGATCTCACGAACCAACCGACTAGTTGGGGGCCAAATGGTTGCGAACTGGCTGATTATCTCGACCCGACTAATTCTGACTACTCCACTTGCACTGACACAGATAACTGGGGTGAAAATGACACTTTTAGTGGTTTTTTTGGCGGTGACGATGCCAAGGGCGGTGGTAGACTAGGGTCGATGCATTCCCACACACCTACTGCCCCTGTTCAATTCATTGGAAATGACAAAATGCCATGGTAGCAGCTTTCAAAAAGAACCCCGTGTTCTTCTCGGTCGCTTTTGGTTTGGCCGTGCTTCTGGTTCTGTCGTACGTGCTGATCTATCGCGAACAAGGAAGGTTTTATTATTTCCGGCTAGCGCTTATGCTCGCCGCGATTGGCGCGTGTTTCTTCGAATTTCTCCGAAAGAATAGCACACGGACATAGCTGATAATGCGCGGCTAAGGTAAATTGCGCTACTTACCGCCATATGCAGCCTGCCAGCTCCCGATCGCTCTCGAGCCGCACACCGCTGCAAGCGTCGCTTTGCGTCCGAGGACAGAGATTTTCACGTTGCGACATGACCAACCGCAAGTCCTCTCAACCTCACTCCAGCGCCGCGCCCACCCGCGCCGGGTCAATACTCCCCCCTTCGCCGCGCACCCGCGCCAGCCGCGCGCCTTCGCGCGCAAGCGCGTCGAACAACGTATCCGGCCGCGTTGCGCGCAGATGCGCCGCTCCAGCCTCGCCACCTTCCGCAATCAGAATTTCGCGCGCACCGGCGCGCAAACCCTCAAGTACCCGCCGCGCCACTTCGTCGGGGTCCATGCCGTTGTCGATATTGCTGTCCGACACACCCCGTGCCGCGCCATCGCCCAGCAGCGCGTTCGTTGCAATCGCCGTGCGCACCGATCCAGGCAGGATCGTGGTGACACCGATGCCGTAGGCCTGCTCGCATTCCGCGCGCAACGCATCGCAATAGCCGATCAACGCGTGCTTGGCCGCGCAATAGCCCGTGCGCAACGGTGAACCCACTTTGCCCGCCACCGAACTCACCGCCGCGATATGCCCCGACCCGGCCGCCACCATGCGCGGCACCACCAATTGCGTCAGCGCGAGCGGCGCGAAGAAATCGACCTCCATGATGCGGCGATAGACCTCCATGTTCGTGTCGATGGCCAGGCTGCGCTGGCTGATGCCCGCATTATTGACCAACAGATCGATGCCGCCTTGCCAATCCCAGGCGCGCGCAACGATCGAAGGCAGCGCGGGCAGATCGACCGCCTCGAACGGCAGGACCAAATGCGCGCCCGCGAGCCCCGCCGCGACACCTGCCAGCGCATCCTCGCGCCGGCCGGAAAGGATCAGCCGCCCGCCCGCCGCGGCAAAGGCGCGCGCGAATGCGGCGCCGATGCCCGAGGAGGCGCCGGTGATCCAGATCGTCTTGCCGTCGAAATTCATAGGTCTGTCCTCTCGTGTAACGCAGTGCCTGCCCCAAGCCCCCGCCTTAACTGGAGACGGGGGGTCTGGGGGGGGTGGCACATGCCCCCCACCCTTTAACCGCCCGCCCCCCCCCGGTGGCACCAAACCCCCCCCCACTCACAAAGCGCCCCAGACC
>CAXUNZ010000021.1:4858-5932 GCA_964252525.1 uncultured Acetobacteraceae bacterium | reverse complement strand
CCCCCCCCCCAATAACCGGCGGGGGGGGGGGGGGGGGGGGTGGCCACACCCCCCCCCCCCTTTCCGCGCCTGCCCGCGCGCGTTGACACGAAAGCCCGCCCAAGTCACATCGCGCCGATGACCGCAGGCACCATCTTTGTCGGCGCCGGTTACGCCGCCGGCGAGTGCGCCATCAAGCTCCGCGCCGCCCGCTACCCAAACCCGATCACCATGATCGGCACCGAACCCCATCTGCCCTACCACCGGCCGCCGCTGTCCAAGGGCCACCTGGCCGGTTCCACGACCGCCGACGCGCTCCTGCTGCGCCCGGAGGCCTCCTACGCAAAAGCCGACATCGACTTTATCGGCGCCACCACGGTCGAAGCCATAGACCGCGCCGCCCAGACCGTCCGGCTCTCCACCGGCGCCACCATGCCCTACGCGCATCTGGTGCTCGCCACCGGCGGCCATGCGCGGCGCCTGACCTGCCCGGGCGCGGATCTGAACGGCGTGCTCGCCCTGCGCACGCTCGATGACGTGACCAGCATACGCGTCCACCTGCTTGCCGACCGCCGCCTCGTCATCATCGGCGGCGGCTATATCGGCCTGGAAGTCGCCGCCGTTGCGGTCAAGAGCGGCGTTGCGGTCACCATCATCGAAGCCGCGCCGCGCGTGCTCGCCCGCGTCGCCGGCGCCGAGATTTCCGCTTTTTACGAGCGCGCCCATCGCCATGCGGGTGTGACCATCCTTACCGGCGCCACCCTCTCCGCTCTGACCGCCGCGCCGGCCGACCCCCGGCACGTCGGCGGCGCGGCGCTCGCCGACGGACGCGAGTTGCCGGCCGACGTGGTGCTCGTCGGCATCGGTCTGATCCCCAACGACCATCTGGCGCGCGAAGCCGGCCTGCACGTCGATAACGGCATCTGGGTGGACGAATATTGCCGCACCGAAGACCCCGCGATCCTGTCGATCGGCGACTGCGCCAACCATCCCAGCGCCTTTCTGGGCCGACGTGTGCGCCTTGAGTCCATCCCTAACGCCATCGAGCAGGCGCGTGTGGCCGCGGACACCATCATGGGCAAGCTGGCGCCCTAC
>CAXUNZ010000021.1:0-4848 GCA_964252525.1 uncultured Acetobacteraceae bacterium | reverse complement strand
GTTCTGGTCGGACCAGTACGACCTCAAGCTGCAGGCCGTCGGACTGGCCGACGGCCACGACCAGGTCATCGTGCGCGGAGAGATGGCGGCGCGCAGCTTCGTGGTCTTCTACCTGCGCGCCGGCGTGGTGATCGCGGCCGATGCGGTGAACAAGCCCGGCGAGTTCATGCTGGCCAAGCGGCTGGTCGGTGCTGGTGCGCGGCCGGACCCCGCGGCGCTTGCGGATGCGGAGCGCGCGTTGAAGGAGTTGCTGTAGAGAAAAGAAAGCAGTCCTTTTTTGAATAAAAGGACCAAAAAACTTCTTTCATTGCGCCTTTACAATCTCTGTCCGCTTTGCGCTTAACTGACAAAAGTTTTTTGTTCCTTTTTTTCAAAAAAGGACGGCTTGCCTTCTTGCCCCACCGCGCGCGCCCGCTATGGGCCGCGCCACCTCAACCCACCCAGGCGACCACGTGCCCGATATCTTCGACGAAGTCAGTGAAGACCTGCGCGCCGAGCGTGCCCGCGCCCTGCTGCGCCGCTATGGCTTCGTGCTCGTCGGCCTGATGCTGCTGACGCTGGCTGGCGTCGGTCTATACGACTATCAGCAGCGCCAGACCGCCCGGTCCAGCAACGCCACCGCGCAACGCTTCATCGACGCCTCGGATGCCGCCGCCCGGCAGGTCGAAAATGGCCGCCCCGCTCCGCCCGCGCTGACCGGCTCGCTGGCCGAGCTCGCCACACGTGGCTCCGGCGGCTACGCGATCCTCGCCGGCCTGCAACTGGCGGCACTCGACTGGGATGCCGGCCGGCACGATGCGGCCATCGCCACCTGGACCAGGCTATCCCAAGACAGTAGCGCCCCCCTTATCCTGCGCCAGCTCGCCACCCTGACCAGCGTGCAGCACCAGGTCGATACGGGCGATGCCAAAGCTCTCAAGGCGCAGCTGGCGCCGCTGATCACGCCTACCAACCAGTGGCGCCCGCTGGCCGAACAGGTTACCGCCTTGCTCGACATCCGCCTGGGGCGCATGCCGGAGGCCCGCGCCATCATGAAAAGCCTGACCACGGACCCGCAGGCCCCCCAAGGGGTGCGCCAGATGGCCGAGGACCTCCTCATGACAATGGACGGAACCCAGGACGCCGGGGCCGGGCCGCACGGATGAACGAAACGATGAAACGAGACGCGCAACGGCCTTGGCAGATCGGCCGCCGCTCCGCCTTGCTGATGCCCTTGGCCTTGGGCGGCTGCGGCATGTTCGACTGGCTGACCGATGACGCCAAGCCGCCGATCCACGGCAATCGCGAGCCGATCCTCTCGCCCGCCCGCGGCCTGCAGGTTGATGCGGTAGATACCGTCGTGCCGCCGCCGGTGGTCACCAACGCCGACTGGGCCCAGCCTGACCTCGGCCCGACCCATGCCGGCGGCAATTTCGCCGGCGGCCTGACCCGTGCCTGGCGGCGCAACATCGGCGCCGGCGGCGACTACCGCGCGCGCTTCACCGCCCAGCCCATCATCGCCGCCGGCCGCGTCTATACGATGGACACAGATGGCCGCATCCGCGCCTTTGATCTGGCCCGCGGCACGCCGATCTGGGACACGCCCACACGACCGAAGAAGAACCGCAGCACCAATCTCGGCGGCGGCATCGCCTTTGCCGATGGTCGCATCTATGCCGCCACCGGCCGCGCGGAGGTCATGGCGCTGAACGCCGAGAGCGGCGCCATCCTGTGGCGCAAGCCGATCTCCTCCCCGGCCCGCAGCGCACCCACCATCGTCGGCGGCACGATCTATTTCTGCACGCTGGACCAGACCCTGGTGGCCATGACCACCGATGGCCGGCCTTCCTGGACCTACACGGCCGCCCGCGCCGATACCGGCGTGCTGGCTCAGGCCTCGCCTGCCTATGCCGACGGGCTGGTCGTGGCCGGCTTCGAGTCCGGGGACCTCGCCGCGGTTCACGCCGATACCGGCAGCCTGGCCTGGTCGGACAATCTCGGCACGCTGAAAGGCAGCGCCAGCCTGCTGGAATTCTCCACCGTACGCGGCGCGCCGGTGCTGGATGGCGGCATTTGCTACGCCATCGGGCTGGGCGGCTTGATGGCGGCCATCGATCTGCGTTCCGGCCGGCGCGTGTGGGAGCGCGATATCGCCGGCGGCAACACGCCCTGGCTCGCTGGCGCCACGCTGTTCATCGTCACCGCCGACCAGCAGGCGGCCGCCATCTCCCGGGAGGACGGCACCGTGCATTGGGTGACCGAACTGCCGCGTTTTGAAAATCCCAAACGCACAAAGGGGCTGATCTCCTGGACCGGCACGCCGCTGATCGGCGGCAAGCTGGTCAGCGTCAGCACCAATGCCCACATGGCGATCCTGGACCCCACCGACGGCAAGCTGGTGTCCAACACAGAAATCGATGAGGCGGCGGCGCTGCAGCCCGTCGTGGCAAGCGGGGTCATGCTGGTGCTGTCGGACGATGCGACGTTGACGGCCTACAAATAGGGGCGGCACTCAGCAATCGGTCACCAGAGTGCAGCCTGGTTTCGTATCTGACGACTGAATGCTGAAAGCTGCCATGCCTCCCACAGTCGTCATCGCAGGCCGGCCCAATGTTGGCAAATCCACGCTGTTCAACCGGCTCGTCGGAAGGCGGCAGGCCATCGTCAGCGACGTGCCCGGCGTGACGCGTGACAGCAAGGATGCGGAGGCGCAATTGCGCGGCCGCATCGTGCGGCTTGTCGATACGGCGGGCCTGGAGGAGAGCGCGCCCGACACGCTCTATGCCCGCATGCGCGCGAGCAGCGAGGCGGCTGTGGCCGGGGCTGATCTCGTTGTCTTTGTTGTTGACGCACGCAGCGGGATTACGCCGGCAGACAAGCATTTCGCGGCATGGCTGAGGCGGCAGGACTGTCCGGTGCTGGTCGTTGCCAACAAGGCGGAAGGCCGAGGCGGCGCAAGTGGCGCAATGGAAGCGTTCTCGCTCGGCCTAGGCGAGCCTCTTGCCGTTTCCGCCGAACACGGCGAAGGCATTACCGACTTAATGAGCGAGATCGTTGATCGCATTCCACCCCAGATCCAAGAGGGCGAGGCGGAGGAGGCGGCGCGCCCGTTGAAGCTGGCGATTGTCGGACGGCCGAATGCGGGCAAATCGACGCTGATCAACCGCCTGCTGGGACACGAGCGCATGATAACCGGGCCCGAGCCCGGGCTGACGCGCGACGCGGTTTCCGCAACCTTGCAGGACAGCGCCGGCGCCATCGAATTGGTCGATACCGCGGGGTTGCGCCGGCGCGCGCGCATCGAGGCGGAGCTGGAAAAGATGTCCGTCTCCGCCAGCATCGAGGCGTTGAAGATGGCCGAGGTTGTGGCGCTGACCGTGGATGCGCTCGAGGGCTTGCACGAACAGGATTTGCAGATCGGCCGGCTGATCGAGCGCGAGGGACGCGCCTGCGTGCTGGTACTGAACAAATGGGACGCGGTGCCCGAGCGCCAGCGCCAGCGCCAGGCGATATCGGACCGGCTGGAAACGTCCCTGACACAGATGCGCGGCATTCCGGTCATCACCATTTCCGCACTGACCGGCGCCGGGGTGGAGAAATTCTTGCCCGCGGTGCGTGAGGCTTATCGCGTGTGGAACGAGCGCGTTTCCACCGGCGCACTGAATCGCTGGTTCGAGGGTGCGCTGGAGCGTCACCAGCCGCCGATGGTCGAGGGGCGGCGGCTGAAATTGCGCTACATGACGCAGGCCAAGGCGCGCCCGCCCACCTTCCTGGTCTTCGGCACGCGCGCGGAGCAGATGCCACAGGAATACCAGCGCTATCTCGTCAACGGCCTGCGCGAGCATTTCAAGATGCCGGGCACGCCGATCCGCCTGCAAATGCGCGGCACGAAGAACCCGTATGCGGAAGACGGAGAATGACGCAATTCATCGATGCCAACGGCCTGCGCTTTGCGTACGACGAGGCGGGCAGCGGTCCCGACATCGCGTTGTGCCTGCATGGCTTTCCCGAAAGCCGGTTTTCCTGGCGTTACCAATTGCCGGCGCTGGCCGAGGCCGGCTGGCATGCCGTGGCACCCGATCTGCGCGGTTACGGCGAGACGTCCCGGCCGCCCGCCCGCGCCGATTACCGGATGGCGCATCTGATCGATGATGCGGCCGCGCTGTTCGATGCCTTTGGCGCGAGGCGGCGATTGCTGGTGGCGCACGATTGGGGCGCGCTGATTGCGTGGAGTTTTGCCATCGCGCCGGCACGTCAGCTGGACGGGTTGGTGATCATGAACGTGCCGCATCCGGCGGTGTTCCAGCGCGTGCTGCGCACATCGCTGGCACAGCTCGGCCGGTCCTGGTACGTGTTCTTTTTTCAGTTGCCGTTTCTGCCCGAAGCGATGCTGCGCGCGCGCGGTGCGCGGGCCGTGGGTGAGGCGTTTCGTGGCATGGCTGTCAATAAAGCCGCCTTTCCTGAAGACGTGCTTGCACATTACCGCGACAACGCCAGCAAGCCGGGCGCCCTGACCGCGATGATCAATTATTATCGCGCCAATTTCCTCAACCTCGCCTCACCAGCCGATGTCACCCCGATCGATGTGCCGGTGCTGATGGTTTGGGGCGAGCAGGACACGGCCCTGGGGCTGGAATTGACCGAGGGCTACGCACCCTATGTGCGCGACTTTACGTTGCGGCGCTTGCCAGATGTGTCGCACTGGGTGCAGCAGGAGGCGCCTGAGCAGGTGAATTCGCGACTGCTGGCATGGCTTGGCAAGAAGAATCTGGTTCTGTGACCATAGCCGACAGGTGGCATGGCTTCAGCTTTCCCTAAGAACACCTTTCAAAACCTGCGATACAGAGCTCTGAGGCAGATAAGCGAACA
>CAXUNZ010000020.1:9152-24896 GCA_964252525.1 uncultured Acetobacteraceae bacterium | reverse complement strand
GGGCGGGGCGGTCACCTCGGCACGGATATCGGCGCGCACGGAACGTTCGCCCTCGCGCGGTGCCGCCTGCTCCCGGCTGGGCTGTCTGCCACGAGGCTCGCCTTGCGTGCCCTCGCGCGCGGCGTCCTTGCCGCGGCTGCGGCTGCTTGGCTTGGCCGCGGTCTCACCGCGGCTGGTTTTCGTGGCACTGGCCGATGGCGCGCGGCTACGGCCGCGGCGCCTGCCGTCGGTTTCGGCCCATTCGACGGTGTCCAGCCCCGGAACAGCGATGCGCGGAATGGAGTGGCCGGTCAGCTTTTCGATGGCTTCCACCGCCAGGCGGTCTTCCGGCCCGGCCAGCGTAAAGGCTGCCCCCGTCTTGCCCGCTCGCCCGGTGCGGCCGATGCGGTGGACGTAATCCTCCGCATGATGCGGGACATCGAAATTGAACACGTGGCTGAGGCCGCCGATATCGATGCCGCGGGCGGCGACGTCGCTGCATACCAACAAGCGGATCTCGCCCGCCTTGAATTTTTCCAAGGTCGCGAAACGCGCGGGCTGTGGCATGTCCCCATGCAGCGCACCCACTGAAAACCCGTGTTTGCCGAGCGACTTATAGAGCACATCGACGTCGCGCTTGCGGTTGCAGAAAATCAGCGCGTTCTGCACGTCTTCCTGACGGATCAGCCGGCGCAGCGCCTCGCGCTTGTCCTGCTCGGCGATCAAGGCCAAGCCAGCGACAATGGTTGTCGCCACCGTCGCCGATTTGCTGACCGTGATCATCTTGGGGTTGTCGAGAAAAGCCTCGGTCAGCCGATTGATTTCGGGTGACATGGTCGCCGAAAAGAACAGCGTCTGGCGTGACTTGGGCAGGAAGCCGACGATTTTCTCGACATCGGGGATGAAGCCCATGTCGAGCATGCGGTCCGCCTCATCGATCACCAGCACGCGGCAATCGGTCAGCAGCAGCCCGCCACGCTCGAAGAGGTCCAGCAGCCGGCCGGGTGTGGCAATCAGGACGTCCACACCCTTCAGAAGTGCGTCCCGCTGGTCGTTCAGGCTTTCGCCGCCGATCAGCAAAGCGTGGTTGAGCTTCAGGTGCTTGCCATAGAGCACAAAGTTCTCGGCGACCTGCAGCGCAAGCTCCCGAGTCGGCTCCAGGATCAGGCTGCGCGGCATACGCGCGCGGGCGCGGCTGCCTGAGAGGATGTCCATCATCGGCAGCACGAAGCTGGCGGTCTTGCCGGTGCCTGTCTGGGCCACGCCCAGCACGTCCCGTCCGGCCAGCACCACGGGGATGGCCTGAGCCTGGATCGGCGTGGGGTGGAGGTAGCCTTTTTCGGCGATGGCCTGAAGGATGGGTTGAGACAGGCCCGTTTCGGAAAACAGCGGCAAATCGACCGCGACGAGGTCCGGTATGGCGGCGGCGGCGGCATCGCCGGCGGGCCAGTTGGCCGGCGCCTCATTCTCGGGTTCGGCATCCGGCAGGGCCGCCAGGATGGTTTCGGCCTCGGCAGGGAACAGGGCCGACACGGTGTCTATCTGTGCGGGCGCGGGCGCCTCGAAGGCGTCTTGGTCGTTCAACAACGGCTCTCGATCGGTAAGGGTTGGTGGGGCCATTCCGGCCACCGCGGGTCGCGTTTTCGCATCAACGTGGACCCAAGGAATAGAACGGGTCCCAGCACGCTCCGCTGGCACGTGATATCTTGAAAACCTGCGGCAAAGTCAAGCTATACCGGCAAGGCCACGGGCCGAAAGGACACTTCATGCCAGATCAGGCCTTGCCGATCGAAGACTACGCCATGATCGGAAACCGGCTGACCGCCGCCCTCGTCGGTCGTGACGGCTCGATCGACTGGTTGTGCCTGCCCCGATTCGACAGCGCCGCGTGTTTTGCGGGACTGCTGGGCGGCCGTGACAACGGCTTCTGGCAAATTGCCCCTTTTGCCGAGTCGCGAGTCACCCGGTCCTACAGAGACGACACGCTGGTGCTCGAGACGGTTTTCGAAACGCCGCAAGGTGCCGTGGCCCTGATCGATTTCATGGTGCCTGGCACGGCTGGCACGCATCTCTTCCGCCTGGTGCAAGGCCGGCGTGGCCACGTGGCCATGCGGATGCGCCTGGCCCTGCGTTTCGACTACGGCATGTCAATCCCGTGGGTGACGCGCCTTTCGCCATCATCGGGATCGGGAATCGTGGCCATCGCCGGCCCCGAACTCGTGGCATTGCGCACGACGGTCAAGATGGTTGGCAAGGACATGACCACGGTCGGCGATTTCAACGTGCGCGCCGGCGAGAACGTATCCTTCCAGCTCAGCCATGGCCCGTCGCACCTGCCCGTACCCGATGCGCTGGATGCGCAGGAGGCGCTGCAAACCACGCTGAGCTACTGGCAGGATTTTGCGGCAAAGTGCCGGTTCGAGGCGCCGGCGGCACACCCGCGCTGGAAGCCGGCGGTGAAGCGCTCGCTGCTGACGCTGAAAGCGCTGAGCTATGTGCCCACAGGCGGTATCGTGGCGGCTCCGACCACGAGCCTGCCCGAATCGCTCGGCGGCCCGCGCAATTGGGATTACCGCTTCTGCTGGCTGCGCGACGCCTCCCTGGTGCTGTTTGCACTCATGGGCGCGGGCTATACCGAAGAAGCCGGGCGCTGGCGCGACTGGCTGCAGCGCAGTATTGCCGGCAGTGCCGCGCAAATACAAATCATGTACGGGCTGCACGGGGAACGGCGGCTCGATGAATGGGAGGTGCCGTGGCTCGCCGGCTACCAAGGCGCTAAGCCGGTGCGCATTGGCAATGGTGCCGCCGGCCAGGTGCAGCTCGATGTGTATGGCGAGGTATTGGAGTGCCTGCATGTCGCGCGCAAAAGCGGCTTGCGGCCGGCACCACACGGCTGGGCGTTGCAACGCGGCATTGTCGAACATCTGATCACGATCTGGGACAAGCCCGACGAGGGAATTTGGGAAGTGCGCGGTGGCTCGCGCCATTTCACCTACAGCAAGGTCATGGCCTGGGTCGCGCTGGACCGCATGATCAAGGACGCGCAGACGCACCACATGTCGGGCGATATCGCGCAATGGCGCGCATTGCGCGCGCAAATCCGCGACGACATCATGACGCGCGGCTTCGATGCGGAACGCAACACCTTCGTGCAGAGTTATGATGCATCCGAGCTCGATGCCAGCCTGCTGCTGCTGCCGATGGTCGGCTTTATTCCGGCATCCGATCCGCGCATGCGCGGCACGGTGGCCGCCGTCGAGCGTGAATTGCTGGTCGATGGCTTCGTTCAGCGCTACCAGACGGGCAGTGGCGTGGACGGTCTGCCGCCGGGCGAGGGCGCGTTCCTGGCTTGCACCTTCTGGCTTGCCGACGCCTACGCGCAGCAGGGCCGCCAGGCCGAGGCGCGCAGCACGTTCGAGCGGCTGCTTGATCTCTGCAACGACGTCGGTCTGCTGGCCGAGGAATACGATCCGCGTGCAAAACGGCAAGTCGGTAACTTTCCGCAGGCGTTTTCGCACGTGGCGCTGGTTGGAAGTGCGATGACGCTGTCAGGACGCGGGCGGGCGGGCGCGAATCAGGCTGGGTAAAGCGAGGAGCGGGGGGACGTGCCATCCGCCCGTCGAGTGTTGGGCTTCGTCATACATGGTGACGGGGAGTGTGGAAGGTCGGCACTATCCCCAGCTTCCTTTCTACGACCAGCCGTGATGTGGCAATGCAAAGAGGAGAACCAATGTCGCCAAAGTCGAGACGTGCAAGGCCAGATGGAGCGAATTCGGCCGGATGCCGTTTCGAACAGGAAGAAAGGCGTGAGTTCGCCCGAACATAAACTCGTAACGGCGGGCGCGCGCGGCGTCGGGAACGATCATGTAGGGCACCCACCAGGCGCGTAATTGCCCAATCAGGAGCAGCCCATAACTGATCCACAGATACCGCAAAATCCAGACCGGCCAAGGCATGCCGGTGTTTTCAAGGCAGGCGATTAGGCCGAACGCGTAGGGCAGGGTGCTGATCAGCGTGACGGTGATGAGCCTTGAGCGCGAATCCGCCGCCTGGACCGCGCGCGTGTCGTTCAGCCGGCCCAACGGCAGCCAATCGTGGCAAAGGAGAAAGGCGACTTGGAAGATTTGCAAGGCGGTCAGAACCATGTGCATGAAAGGAAGAAACCTGCAGGTATGTGCCGGCGCGGATTTGCGCATGCGTGCGACCTCGCCGCGCGAATAGTTCATACCTCTCGCCATCATCTTCGCCAATGACGCCACCCACCCCCGAAGAATGGCAAATCATTTTTCTGACCTTGCGCGTCGCCGCCATCGCCGTGGGGTGCGGATTGCCGCTGGCCATCATCGTCGGCTGGCTGCTTTCCCATCGCTTTCCCGGCCGCTTTCTGATGACAGCGATCGTGCACCTGCCGCTGGCCCTGCCGCCAGTGGTGACGGGCTGGCTGCTGCTTGTGGTGTGCGGAACGCAGGGGCCGGTCGGCGGATGGCTCTGGCGGACGCTGCATGTGCGCCTGGCCTTTACCACCGCGGGCGCGGCGCTGGCCTGCGGCGTCATGGTCTTTCCGCTGATGGTGCGCACGATCAGGCTGGGCATGGAGGCGGTCGATCCCGGTTTGGGCGAGGCGGCGCGCACGCTCGGCGCGGGCGCGGTCGACCGGTTCTTTTCGATGACACTGCCATTGGCTGGACCCGGCGTACTCGCGGCCGCGGTGTTCGGGTTTACCGCCTCCCTTGGCGAGTTCGGCGCCGTGATCACGTTCGCGGCCAATATTCCTGGACAGACGCAGACATTACCGCTGGCGATTTACAGCGCATTGCAAAGTCCTGGCGGGGAGGCGATGGCGGCCCGGTTGTCTCTGTTTTCAGTGGTGCTGGCTTTGTCGGGATTGGTGGTCGCGGAACGGCTCGGCGCACACGTGAGGCGATGAACGGCGATTTCGGCACGGCGCCGCGCGGTAAACGTGAGAAGATCGGTCATGCCATCGTCGTTGCCGTCTTGATCGTTCGCAAGGCTCTGAGGTCCGGCTTGCTGGAGAAAAACCCTTCCTTCTTCGTGCTCTCCTAAAATGGGTCTGGGCACCGCGTAGCAGCGCGGAGCAGAATGTTGGAGGGAATCAGACGATGCGGCAATGGATTAAAGTCGGGTCCGTATTCCCCCACATCAAACGCGCCCGCGAAACTTGCGGGCGTGCAGTTCTTGGAACAGTCGCCTTTGTCGGTTGAATGGTAGTCGTCCACTTGGACAAGGAAGAGGTTTTCAAGTTCGCGCAAGCGCTGCAAGTCCAGAAACGCCACTCCCTCACCGGCGCTTCCCGAAAGCTCACCTTCAGGGTTGGCATTCTTTCCCGCCGAGAGCGTCCAGCCTGGCGGAATATGACAAACTGCAAGAACTCGCACACCCCATGTCCTGATATTGAAGCTTGCAATGTATTGGCCTTTGCCCGACGAATGGCTCTCCATCGGCTGCAGTTTGATGCCGGTAAACGAGAGCAGCTGCGATCCTGAGGCGGTAGCAGCCCGGCAATCAGAAATGGTTGCGGCACCTTGAACAAGCGTCAAGCAGGCAGAGAGGATCAACGAACACGGCAGGACTTTCATGTGCCGCAAATCTATCTCGCTCCACTTGGCCATAGCACCACGCGCAAGGTCTGCAAGATAATCAACAAGTCGAACAGGATCGAGAAGTTTTTTACATAGAACAAATCATAACTCAACTTCGACCGCGCATCCTCGATCGACGCCCCATAGGGGTAATTGATTTGCGCCCAGCCCGTCAGCCCAGCCTTGACCATGTGCCGCTCCCGATACAGCGGCAGGTGCTCGGCCAGCTCGGCGACAAATTTCGGCCGCTCCGGCCGTGGACCCACCAGAGACATGTGCCCGGCCAACACGTTAAACAATTGCGGCATTTCGTCGACGCGGCTTTGGCGCAGAAAATTGCCCACGCGCGTGATGCGGGCATCGCGCTTGGCCGCCCACACGGCGCCGGCCGCCTCCGCATCGGTTCGCATGGTGCGCAGCTTGTAGATGTTGAAAGGCCGGTCGTTGCGCGTAATCCGCTCCTGACTGTACAGGATCGGACCGCCGTCATCGATCTTGATGGCCAGTGCCGCCAGCGCAAGGAACGGCGTAAAGGCGATCAGCAAGACGATCGCCACCGCAATATCCAACGCGCGCTTCAGCACATTGTCGATGACACCGAAATAAAACCCTTCGGAGTACAACATCCAGCCGACATCGACCCGGCGCGTATCCACGCGGCGTATCTCGTGCTCCAGAAAACTGAGATACTGGATAACCGGATAGCCTTCCTTCTTGCAGATCAGCAGGCTGTCCAGATTCATCCCGCGCCGCTCGTCGGGTGCAATGATGATGGCATCCGCCTGGACCGCGCGCGCAATCGGCAACACGTCCCCACCCGGCGCCGGCAGGATGCGGTCGGGATGCGCGCGGGCCAGCCGCGGATCGACCTCGCCCAGGCCCGCGCTCTGCACGTAGGTAATGTCGTAGGTGCTCGTGCCCTCGTTTTGCAGCATGCAGGCCAGGTCCCACGCCTGCACGCCGGCGCCGATGATCAGCAAGCGCCGCTTGAACACGCCGCCCCGCTTAAGCGCGGAGAAGAACAGGCGCGCCACGACGGCCGCCAACGTAAAACTGAGAAAAGCGCCGGCGAACAAACGAACCCGATCAGCCGGCGTGCCCAGCCAGGGCGCCAGCACCGCGAGGCAGCACGCGGTCGCCACCGTACCCAGGCTGACCGCCAGCGGCACGCGCGCCAGCGAGTTGCGCGTGTCGATCAGCGCGTCACGGCGATAAAGCCCCAGCGCATACAGGCAGACAACGTTAGCGGCCGGATAGAGCACCGCGCCCAGACCGTCTGGCGTGGCCTCGAAACATTCCGAGCCCCAGCAGCCGAAATGCAGCGCCAGCGGCCAGACCAGAAGAAGAAGGAGCGCGTCCAGAAAAAACAGTGCCTTGCCAGTCGTCAATGCGGCAGCTCCTATCTCAGTCGCCAGCTTTCAGTCGTCAGACGGGGGGCATGCAGCCCGCCTGATGATTGAACGCTGATGGCTGACAACTGGTCCGGGGTCCAGGGGCATCGCCCAGGCCTTTCTTCCGCCCTCACTCCGCCGGCGCATGCACGATCGCCACCCGGCGTCTGCGAACCAGCCGTTCCAGGGCCAGATACACCACCGGAGTCGTATAAAGCGTTAGCGCCTGGCTGACGATCAGGCCGCCCACGATGGCGATTCCGAGCGGCCGGCGCAGTTCGGCGCCCGTGCCCCAGGCGAGCGCCAGTGGCAGGGCGCCGCAAATGGCGGCCAGCGTGGTCATAATGATGGGGCGGAAGCGTTCGATGCAGGCTTCGCGGATGGCTTCGTCCGGTGTCATGCCGCGATCGCGCTGCGCCTCCAGCGCGAAATCAACCAGCATGATGGCGTTCTTCTTGACGATGCCCATCAGCAGCACAATGCCTATGATGCTCATGACGCCGAAATCGCTGCCGGTCACCAGGACAGCCAGCAGCGCGCCGACGCCGGCGGAAGGCAGGGTGGACAGGATTGTCAGCGGGTGCAGCAGGCTTTCATAGAGCACGCCGAGCACGATGTAGATCGACAGCAGCGCCGCCACCAGCAATGCCGGTTCCGAGGCAAGCGAATCTGACGCCCATTTGGCATTGCCCGCGAAATCCGTGTGCAGCCCGGGCGGCGGATTCAGACCGGCCGCGATCGCCTGCGCGCGCGGCATGGCGGCGCCCAGCGAGAGCGACGGGTCGAGGTTGAAACTGATGCTGCTGGTCGGCAATTCGCCCTCGTGCCGCACAGTCAGCGGCGAGGTGCTGTAGGAGAGCTTCACCACGCTGCTGAGCGGCACCTGCGTGCCCGTATTGGCGGCGACATAGACGTGATCAAGGTAATGCGGATCCTGCTGCAGCCAGGGCAGCGCTTCCAGAACGACCTTGTACTGATTGCGCTGTTCGTAGATCGTCGAAATCTGCCGCTGTGAGAACGCGTTGGACAGTGCCGAGTCGATCGCCGCAACCGAGACTTGCAAGCGCGCTGCGGCAATGCGGTCGATATCCAGCTTGACCTCGGGCGCGCCGATATCCTGGTCGGATGTGACGTCCAAAAACCCCGGTTCGTGACGCAGCGCGGTTTCAATCTTGGTGGTCCAGGTATTCAGTTCGGCCAGGTTGGCGTCCAGCACCAGGAACTGGTATTGCGCCCCACCGCTGCGTCCGCCGCCACGGATATCCTGGGCGGCGAAGAGCACCGTGCGCAGGCCGGGCACCGCGTTCAATTTTGGGCGCAGCCGGGCGATGATTTCGCGGGCCTTCGCGTCGCGTTGCGAAAGCGGTTTGAGCGTGACCGAAACCTGACCGCGATTTGCCGAGTCAAAGCCATAGGCCACACCGACATTCGAGCTGACCGCGGCTACGGCCGGGTCCTTGAGGATGATATCGACCACGCGCTGCTGCAGCCGCGCCATTTCGGCAAACGAGACGGAGGGTGCGGCAATCGTGGTGCCCGAAAGCAGGCCGGTGTCCTGCTCGACCAGAAAGCCCTTCGGCACAACGCCATAGAGCCAGATCGTCATGACGATCGTGCCCACCGTCAGCACAAGCATCAGAAGGCGGCGGCGCAACGCCCAATCAAGCCCGCGTCCGTAGGAGGCAAGGATGCGTTGAAACACACGCTCCGTCGCGTCATCCAAGCGCTTCAGGCGGCCGGTGGGCGTGGCATCGACCATGCGCGCGCAGACCATCGGCGTGAGCGTCAGCGAAACCACCGCAGAAATGCCGATCGCAAAAGTCAGCGTAAAGGCAAATTCGTGGAAAATGCTGCCCAATATGCCGCCCATGAACAGCAGCGGGATGAAGACGGCGACCAGCGAGAGGCTGATCGAGATCACCGTAAAGCCGATCTGCCGTGCCCCGGCGATGGCCGCCTCCAGCGGCGCCATGCCATGTTCGCGCATGCGCGTGATATTCTCGATCATGACAATAGCGTCATCGACGACGAAGCCCACGGAGATCGTGATCGCCATCAGCGAATAATTGTTGAGCGAAAATCCCATCGCCCACATGCCCACCAGCGTGCCGGCAATCGACAGCGGCACGGTGACCGCTGCCGCGAAAGTGGCCGCCACGCGGCGCAGGAAGATCGCCACGGTCATCATGACGAGAAAGCCCGTGATCAGCAGCGTGATCTGCACGTCCCCCGTGCTGGCGCGGATGGTGCTGGTGCGGTCGTCCAGGATGGTGACGTGGATTTCGGGCGAAATCCACTTCGTCAGTTGCGGCAGGATGGCGCGAACGCGATCGACGGTCTGGATGATGTTCGCGCCGGCAATCTTGCTGACATTGAGGATGATGGCCGGTGTGCGCCCCTGCCAGGCGGCCAGGCGCGTGTTGGTGACCCCGTCGATCACGTGCGCCACATCCGACAGGCGCAGCACCGCGCCGTTATGCGCGCGCAGCACGATGCGCCCGTAATCGGCCGCGTGGGAAATCTGGCCGTTGATGTCGATCTGCTCGGCCCGTTGCGCGCCTTCGAAATTGCCCGTGGGTTCCAGCACGTTGGCGTTCTTGATCGCCGTCAGCACATCCTGGCTCGAAATGCCGGCCGCGCGGAGCGCCCCGGGATCGAGCTGGACGCGCACCGCCGGCGTCTGCCCGCCCTGTATCTGCACCTGGCTGACGCCCGCCACCTGCGCCAGGCGCTGTGCCATGATGGTGTCGGCCGCATCATAGACCTGGCCGGGCGAGAGCGTGTCCGACGACAAGCCGATCGTGATGATCGGCGTATCGGCCGGATTGATCTTCTTGTAGAACGGGCGCGTCGGCAGGTCGGATGGCAGATCGGCCTGCGTCGCGTTGATCGCCGCCTGCACGTCATGCGCCGCGCCGTCTATGTCTTTGTTGAAATCGAAGATGACGATGACGTTCGATGCGCCTGTCGAGTTGATCGAGGTCACCTCCGACACACCGCCGATCGCGCCGAGATGCCGCTCCAGCGGAGCCGCGATGGAGTTGGCCATGGTGGCGGGATCGGCACCCGGCCGGCTGGCGAAAACGACGATGGCGGGGATGTCGATATTCGGCAGCGGGGCGACGGGCAGAAAAAAGTACGCGACCGCGCCGGCCACGAACAGGCCGATCGACAGAAGGATGGTGGCGACGGGGCGCGCTATGAAGGGGGCGGAAAAGTTCATGAGGGAGAAAGGACTTCTTTTCTGAAGAAAAGAAGCAAAAGACTTTTGTCAATTTGGGTACGCATTGTCACGAGCTCATACGCCAACTGGCAAAAGTTTTTTGGTTCTTTTTTTCAAAAAAGAACGCCTTCTCGCATTCTCAAACGCCACATAGATCGCCGGCGTCGTATACAAGGTAATCGCCTGGCTCAGCAGCAGCCCGCCGCAGATCGTCACGCCCAGCGGCCAGCGTAGCTCGCTGCCCGTGCCGCGTCCCAGCACCAGGGGCAGCGCGCCCAGCAGCGCCGCCGCGGTCGTCATCATGATCGGCCGGAAGCGCAGCACGCAGGCCTCCAGCGCCGCTTCCTCCGGCGAAAGCCCGCGCGTGCGCTCGGCATCCAGCGCGAAATCAACCACCAATATCCCGTTCTTTTTCACGATCCCCATCAGCAGCACGATGCCCACCAGCGCCACGATGGACAGGTCCGATCCTGTCAGCATCAGCGCCAGCAGCGCGCCTATCCCCGCCGAAGGCAGCGTGGATAGGATCGTGATGGGATGGATGAAGCTCTCATACAGAACGCCCAGCACGATGTAGATGACCGCCACCGCGGCCAGAATCAGATATGGCTCGGCGCCCAGCGAACGCTGAAATTCCTCCGCATCGCCCGCATAGCTGCCCGAAATCGTCGCCGGCAAGCCGATACCGGCTTCCGCCGCCTGCACCGCGCCGACCGCCTGGCCCAGCGAGGCGCCCGGACGGACGTTGAAGCTGATCGTGGCCGCCGGGAATTGGCCCTGGTGGGTGATGACCAGCGGCGCCGTACGCCGAACCATGTGCGCCAGCGCGGTCAGCGGCACCTGCGCCACGGTATTGGTCGTGGCCACAGTGGTGGACGCGGTCGCGGCCGCCCCATTGGCGCCGATCGAGGCGACCGTGCCCGGCACGCGCAGACGCAGCAGCGAGGCAGGATCGGCAATCCACGGTGCGTCCGCCTGCATCACCACGCGATATTGGTTGGACTGGCTGAAGATCGTGCTGATCTGGCGCTGGCCGAAAGCGTCATAGAGCACGTCCTCGATCGACTGCATCGTGACGCCCAGACGCGTGGCCGCATCCCGATCGACCACGATTTCGGTGGCAAAACCGCTATCCTGCTGGTCGGAGGTGACATCGCTCAGCAAGGGCGAAGCGCGAAGGCGCGCGATCAGCCGCGGCAGCCAGGCGGCAAGCTCAGCGCCATCGGTATCGCCCAGCGTATATTGATACTGGGTGCGGCTGATGCGCGCGCCGATCTGGATATCCTGCACAGGCTGCATATACGTGGCCAAACCCACAATTCCGGAAAGCCTGGCCTGCAACCGCGCAATCACCACCGGCGCCGCCTCGCGCTGGCGCCGCGGCTTGAGCGTAATGGCCAGCCGGCCGGCATTGGGTGTGGGATTGGCCGTGCCCGCGCCGATCAAGGAGGCGACGCCGGCCACCGCCGGATCGGCCTGCACGATGTTCGCAGCACGCAACTGTAAAGTTGTCATCGCAGGCAGCGAGATATTCTGGGCAGCCTCGGTCGTGGCAACGATGGCGCCGGTGTCCTGCTGTGGCAGAAAACCTTTCGGCACGATGACATAGAGCAGGCACGTGCCGGCCAACGTCAGCACGGCCACCAGCAGCACGGCAGTGTTGTGCCGCAACGTAAAGACTAGGCTACGCCGGTAGGCCGCAAGCAGGCGCGTGAACGCGCGGTCGGTGCGGCTTGGCCGCGCGTTCAGCGCAACCGGTCGCAGCAGGCGCGCACACATCATCGGCGTCAGCGTCAGGGAAATCACGGCCGAAACAATCACCGCGACGGAAAGCGTAATCGCAAACTCGCGGAACAGCCTTCCCACGACTCCGCCCATGAACAGCAACGGAATGAACACCGCAACCAGCGAAACCGTCAGCGAAACGATGGTAAAACCGATCTGCGCCGCACCTCGATAGGCCGCCTGCATCGGCGGCACACCTTCCTCGATGTAGCGTACCACGTTCTCGATCATGACTATCGCATCATCGACAACGAAGCCGGACGCCACGGTCAGCGCCATCAGCGAGAGGTTGTCCAGCCCAAATCCCAGCCAGGACATGATGCCGAACGTGCCGATCAGGCTCAGCGGCAGAGCGATGGCCGGGATGATCGTGGCGCGCCAGGAACGTAGGAACATGAAGATGACGGCCACGACCAGAACCATGGCCAACAGCAAAGTCCCTTGCACGTCGGCAACCGAGGCGCGAATGGTCTGCGTCCTATCCGCGGAAATCTGCAGCTTGATGCCAGGCGGCAGGCTGCGTTGCAGATCGGGCAGCGCATCACGCACGTGGGCGACGGTGCCGACGATGTTGGCCCCCGGCTGACGCTGCACGTCCAGCAGCACGGCCGGTCGGCCCTGGTACCAGGCCGCGACGCGATCATTCTCCACGCCGTGCACGACCGAACCCACGTCCGAAATCCGCACCGCCGCGCCATTCCGCCAGGCGATCACCAGGCTGGCATAAGCCGCCGGCGAGACGAGTTGGTCGTTCGCGTCCAGCGCGTAGGACAGCCGCTTGCCGTCGAAGCCGCCTTTGGCGCCGCTGACATTGGCGTTGGCGACAGCCGCGCGCACATCCTCCATCGACAGGCCATAGGCGGCTAGGCGCGCCGGATCGAGCCGCACGCGGATAGCGGGCTTGAGGCCCCCCTGGACGGAGACACGCCCCACGCCTTCCAGTTGGGCGAGCTTGGGCTGCATGGTGGTGTCGGCCGCATCCGCCACCTCATCGATCGGCAGCGTGTCACTGGTCAGCGCAATGGAAAAGATCGGCGCGTCGGCCGGGTTAACCCGCGCATAGGTCGGCGGATAGGGCAGGGTGGAGGGCAGCACGCCCTGCGCCGAGTTGATTGCCGACTGCACGTCCTGCGCCGCCCCATCCATGCCGCGCGAGAGGTCGAATTGCAGCGTGACCTGGCTGACGCCGGCGGCCGAGCTGCTCTGCATCGTGGTCAGGCCGTTGATCTGCCCCATCTGGCGCTCGATGGGTGCCGTGACCAGCGTGGACATCGTCTCCGCCCCCGCGCCGGGGTAGAGGGTGGTCACCACGATGGTGGGGAAATCGACCTGCGGCAGGGCGGAGACGGGCAGGGCGTTGTAGCCCAGCGCGCCGCCGAGCAGGACCGCGATGGCCAGCAGGCAGGTTGCGATGGGGCGGCCGATGAAGGGGGCGCTGAGGGACATTCGGGGGCTTTGAGCGGAGATGAGGAAGAGCTGGGGAGAATGTGCCATTCCCCCCAGACCCCCCGTCTATCTTTCATGGGTGCGAATGCTCGCAGAAGAGTATCGGAACATCATGGTATGCCGCGTCTTTCCCATGTGCGCCAGCCGACCGGACTGGTGAAATCAGGAGCTTCCTTCATGAAGATGACACTTGCCGCCTCACTTTATATCGGCGTCGCCGCCGCATTATTGACGCCCGGCGGTCGGGCGAATGCAGCCTCGGCGCCGGACACGCAGCCCGGCCAGACCGGCACCTTCAAGACCGGCGGCGATACGATCACCTACAGGATCTCCGGCAGTGGCCCGGCCATGCTGCTGATCCACGGCTTTCCGCTCTCCGGCCTTTTGTTCGATGGCCAGGTCTATGCGCTTTCGCAGTCCTTCACCGTCATCACGCCGGACCTTCCCGGCTTTGGCCAAAGCGTCACCGGAACCAGCGCGCAGACGGAAGAGCATTATGCAACGGACATGATTGCACTGCTTGGCCATCTGGGCGTTCAGAGCGCGGTCATTGGCGGCCACTCCATGGGCGGGCAGGTGACGCTGGAGATGTATCGCCTCCAGCCATCACTGTTTACCGGTATGATCTTGTTCGACACCAATCCAGCCGCGGCTTCGATCGTGGAGATGGCAGAATGGCCGGCCTATGGGCGCATGGCCGAAAAATTGAGCGTGCCTTCGATCGTGCCGCCTGTGACCGGGGTGATGGTGACGGGCACCTCGCTGCGCTTCGGCCGCAACTGGGAACCGAGTTGGCGCAGATCGTAGACTCGGCTACGGCCAAGGGCGTGGCCGGTGGCGGGCATGCGCTGGCCACGCGGCCAGATTTCACGTCCAGCCTCGCCAGCATTGCCGTGCCTACGCTGGTGGTGTGCGGACAGAATGATCCGATCTACCCGCTGCCGATTTCGCAGATGCTGGCGGCGGCCATTCCCGGCGCTCAGCTCTCAGTCATTCCGTAAGCCGCACATGCGAGCATGTTCGAACGGCCCGGCGTTGCGGACACCGACATCATAACATGGGCGCAAGCGCATAATTTGTAGAAAAAGTCGCCGCGGCGGGCAGCAAAGAGCAAAAGTTTTGGTCCTTTTCAAAAAAGGACCACTTTCTATCTTCTACCCCTCCGCCACACGATCCGCCATTTTCGCCCCGCGCGAACCCAACGGCTTCGGCGTGCCGGCGGTGGTATCGTGCGTCGTCTGATGCTCCATCTCCGCGTTCAGCTCTGCGCCGATGAGCACGACCATCGAAGAAATCCATATCCATGTCATGAAGCCAATGGCCGCACCCAGCGAACCATAGGTCTTGTTGTAATTGCCAAAGTTGGAAACGTAGAAGGAAAATCCAACAGAGGCCGCAATCCACGCAACGGCCGAAAAGATGCTTCCCCAGCTCAGCCAGCGCCATTGCGCGCGCGTTCGGCTGGGTCCATAGCGGTAGATGAAGGCAAGCAGGAAGGCGATAGCCGCGAGCATCACTGGCCAACGTGACACTTTCAGCAGCACGTCCGCCATTGCGCCGATACCCACGAAATTCAGAACCGCGGGCAGCACGACGACCGTGGTAATCGCCAGAATCACAAAGACCAACGCGCCCAGGGTGAAGGCCAGAGATGTCAGTGTCAGGCGGACGAAACTGCGGCTCTCCTTTTCCTCATATACGACATTGAGCGCATCAAACAGCGCCTTCATGCCGGCATTCGCGCTCCACAGAGATGTTGCAATTCCGATGACAGCGCCAAGGCCGAGGGCCTTTTGCGGGGCGGAGGTCAGGCTTTTGATCTGGTCGCCGATGATCTGCATGCCGCCTTCCGGCACAACGCCGGCCGCCAGGGACAGGTGTTGGCCGATCGTGGCTGGGTCGGCGATCAGCCCATAGAGCGAGATCAGCGAGGCGACAGCGGGAAAGATCGCCAGCAGAGAGTAGAAAGTCACACCCGCGGCGTTGGCCATCACGCGGTCATCGCCGAAGCGCGTGAAAACGCGCTTTGCGATCTGCCACCAGCCTTTCGCCGGAATGTCGCTGGGTTTTTCGGCCTCCCGGCCGGTGGCAGCAGTGTTGGGCGTGCTGCCCGCGGCTCGGCGGCCGGTCTTGTCCGTCTGACCTGGCAGCCCGGGCGCCGGCTCGTCCTTGGCAAAGGCCAGCCCTATCGTGGCCAGGACGGAGATCAGGAGGATGTCTTGCAGACGCCTGGCTAGCATTGCGGCCCATTCGGATAGTGCATTGCGTGAACGCAAACGGGGCTGGTTGGTGGCAATGGCCGAGCATGTTCTTGCCGCAC
>CAXUNZ010000020.1:5205-9108 GCA_964252525.1 uncultured Acetobacteraceae bacterium | reverse complement strand
TCAAGCTGAAGGGCACGACACGCCGCCTTCGCGTCAGACGAGCGCCTTGGGTGTAAAGAGGTCGCACCGCGCATCGCCGCCGACGTGCCGGTCGCGCCTCGAACACAGCCCGTCCGTCTTCCGCGTTGCGGCGTGCGCCGAGCTCAAAACCGCCAGGCCGGGCAGACGCCGCTCCAGTGCGTCCGGCCTGTCGTCGAAAAACTCGCAGACGGCGCAGGCCTCCCGCCCCGTCATTTCCCCAGCGCCGCCCAGTAGGCGCCGAACGCCCAGACCGACAGCGCAAATCCCAGCACCACATTGACCGCCACGCCGGCGCTGAAAGCGGCGGCCGGCCGGAAGCTCACACCGGCAAGCTCACGCAGTCTCGTGGTCAAGCCGATGCTCAAGAAGGCAAACGCGAATGCCCATGTGCGCAAGTTCTTGATCGGTGTGACCAAACCCGGGGTTACCGTCTTGCCGTATGCGGCATGACCGGCGGCTTGCGCCACCAGCGTAATGAAAACCGATGCGAGAAAAAACCCGATGATGAATTTCGGAAAGCGGCGCCAGATGTTGCGCAAGCTGGTGCCGCCGGCGATGCCCGTCTCCTCCCATCGCGTCGTGGCCACGATCGACAGGCCGACCGCCCACACGCCGATCCACATGTCCCGGCCCACCACCTTCATCAGCGTGAAGGCCGCGACAGACTGGTCCACCGGCGCGCCGGACGCGTGCGGCGCCATGCCCGCATAAGCCTGTGCCGCCGCGATGCCCGCCGCATCGGCGAATTCGGAGGTGCCGATCCACGCCCCGCCCACGCCCGCAGGCAAGCCCAATGCCGCGGCTGCAAAAGGCAGCGCGAAGATCATGACAATTGCCCAAAGCACGACGATCGATATCGTAATCGCCACATCCTGCCTGCGCGCGCCCACGGCCGCGGCAATGGCAATGGCCGCGGACACCCCGCACACCGCCCCGCCCACGCCCAGCACGGCCGCGAAACGCGGGTCCAGCTCAAGCCCGCGCGCTACCGCGAAGATTACGCCGAACGTCACCACGGACACGATGCTCGCCTGTAGCAACGCCACCGGACCGGCCCACAAGATCAGGGAAAACGGAATGGTCGCGCCAAGCAGGATCACGCCGAGCTTGATGTAGAATTCCACCCGAAACCCTGTATCAAGCCAGCGCGGCAGCACGCCCAGATTGGCGATCAGCAACCCGATGACCAAGGCCACCAAAGGCGGCTCCAGATTATACTTGATGGCAGACGCCCATTGCCCAGCGGCAAAAATCGCGGTCGAGGCCACATACAGAAACACGAAGGCCGGCACGGCGCCCCGCAGCCGGTAGCCCAGGGTGCCGAACGCCACGGACACGATGGCGATCCAGACCGCGCATTGCGCCAGATAGCGTGGCCAGGCAGCGGCGAAATGCGCGGCGATATGATCGAAACTGGTCCATTTCGGTGGCGTCACCGCCAGCCAGGCAAGACTCGATCCGCAGGCATAGGCCGCCCAGGCGGCCAGAATCAAACCCAGCCCGGTCGCGACCGCCCACCAATCCTCGACCAGGAAGACGCCGGATGGGCGGCCGGGCCTTGCAGGTGCCTGGGCTGGTGGCGGCGTGTCGAGAAAAGTCACGGCAGTCCCATCATTGCTGACGGTGCAATCCTAGGTGCGGCAGAAAAACCACGCAATGGGACGGGCCTTTTAAAAAACTGGGGGAGCAGTGCCTGCCCCCCCAGACCCCCCGTCTTCAATTTAGGGCGCGGCCAAACAATCGACGGGGGTTTGGGGGGCAGGCATTGCTCCCCAACCTTCTTGCGCTACTTCAAGGAATCACGGGCAAATCCACGAAACTCGCCGCATCGGGCGCATGATAAATCCGTTGCGTCGCACGCCGGTAATCCCCCGCCTTGGCGAAAAAGATATTGGCGACGTAGCTTTGCGGATTGCGGTCATAGAGCGGAAACCAGCTCGATTGGATTTGGACCATGATCCGGTGTCCCGCCATAAACGTATGGTTCACCTGCGGCAGCGCCAGCGTGTAGGGCAACACCTTGCCCGGCTCGATCGGCGCCGGCTTCGCGAAATCGCTGCGATAGCGCCCGCGCAGGATATCGGCGGCCATCATCAGCTGATACCCGCCGAGTTCCGGCTGGCTCGCCACCTCGTCCGGATAAAGGTCGATCAGCTTAATGACCCAGTCCGCGTCCGTGCCACTGGTCGCGGCAAACAGATGCGCCACGGGTGCGCCGGCCACGCGCACCGGCGCGCTCAGCACGGCCGAGGTATAGGTCAGCACATCCGGCCGCGTGGAAAATTCCCGCTGGTCATCCACCAGCCAGTTCCGCCAGGTGCTGTCCTTGGCATAGATCGAGCGGTCCGGGCGGATCCGGTAGGGCACCGGATGCGCGGGGTCGGAGACGTACTCGTCAAACGGGTGGCGCGCGTCCGCCGGCTTGTCGAAGGCCAAGCCGGCGCCTGGCGTCAAATAGAGCGGGCGCGATGCCGCCGGGCAGCCATGGGCGCAGCTTTGCGGCCAGGTGTCGTAGTGCTGCCAGATATCCGCACCCGTCTCATAGGCCAGCACGGGCGGCGTGCGCGCATCCGCCACGCCCTCCTTTAAGTACTGGTCGAGGAACGGCAGCAGCACATGGCGCCGGAACCACGCGCCTGTATCGCCGTCAAAATGGATAGGCCCGAGCGCGCTGCCATCGCCATTGCTGCCGCCATGCCGCCACGGCCCCATGGCCAGATGCAGCAGGTGGCCGGTATCGCCCGGATGCACCGCGCGCCAGACCGCCGGGGCGCCGTAGATATCCTCCTGGTCCCACAACCCGTCCACCAGCAGGGTCGGCACGCTCAGCCCCTGCCTAGCCAGGATCTTGTCCAGCGCCTGGCCTTGCCAGAAGGCGTCATAGGCCGGGTGCGCGGTCAGCTTGTTCCAGAACCCGAGCTGATCCAGGCCATGGATGCGTCCCATCTCCCCGGCCGAACCCGCATCCAGAAACTCGCTGTAATCGTCATAATATCCGCTCCACCAATCCAGGTTGCTGCTGCGGGAGGCCTCCTGCGTATAGACGTAGCTGGTCATCTCCTGGCGGAAGGCGCCGTTGTGGAACCAGTCGTCGCCCATCCAGGTATCGACCATGGGCGCAATCGGCACCGAAACCTTCAGCGCCGGGTGCGGGTGGATCAGCGCCGCCAGCGCGGTGAAGCCATCATACGAAGTGCCGATGATGCCGACGCGCCCGTTGCTTTCGGGCACGTTCTTCACCAGCCAGTCGATCGTGTCATACGTGTCGGTGGCATGGTCCACTTGCGTTGGGTTCAGCGGGCCGGCGAAGGGCCGGTTCATGACGTAGTCGCCTTCCGAGCCATACTTGCCGCGAACGTCCTGGTAGATGCGGATGTAGCCGGCCTGCACGGTGACGTCGTTGCCCGAGCCGAGGTCGGCGGCCAGATGCGGGCTGGCTACGCGCGCGGCGGCTTTCTCGGCACTGTAGGGCGTGCGTTCCAGCAGCATGGGCGCGTGGCCCGCGCCGCGCGGCACCAGGATGACGGTGTTGAGCTTGGTGCCATCGCGCATCGGGATCACGACGACGCGGCGGGTGAAGTCGAAACTGGCCTGCGCGGGTTTGAAATTGGCGGGAATGTCGCTGGGGAAGGGGGCGGCGGCGGTACACAGCAGCGCCAGAAGCAGAAATCGGTGCATCGGGGTCTCCAAGGGCCGGGGCTGCGGCCGTTGCGGGAGACCCTTTAGAACCGGATCAGCAGATCGGAAAATCCGCGCGCCGCGGCGTGTCCGGCCAACGCCGCCGTGCCCGCCGTTAATCGGGTCGCCACCGCCTCGATCAAACCGGCCCAATCGCTGGGCTGGGTTTGCCGGCACAGCCGCAGCGTCGGATACCACCGGCTG
>CAXUNZ010000020.1:0-5195 GCA_964252525.1 uncultured Acetobacteraceae bacterium | reverse complement strand
AATGACCAGGTCCAGATTGGCCACGATGGAAGCCGTGTCATCGAAATCCACAACCCCGCTCATCGCATCGAGCAGATCGAGCCCGGCTGTCGCCTCCCCCGCCGCTTCGCCCATTTGCAGGGCGACCAGGCGCACGCCCGCCACATCAGCCAGCGGCGCGAATGCGGAGAGCGGCGCCGAGCGCCGATGATTCATGGCGCGGAATTCCGCCATGCCGAACAGCGGCGCGCCGGCCCAGACCAGGCCCACTTGCAACGCCGTGCCGCGGTCCAGGCGCGCGGCCCGCGCGGCGATTTTTTGCGGGCAGGCGTGCAGATAAGGAACCGCCTGGGGCACGGTCTGGATCGTCGTGGCGAAGCGATGCGGCAGGCTCAGCATCGGGCAATGCATGTCGTGGGCGGGCAGGGTATCCGCCCCGGCCATGAACGTGACTTCCGGCATGCTTCGCGCGAGCAGCCCCAGCAACGGCGCCTGCACGCGCGCCACCACCCGCGCGCCGCGCGTCGCCAGCAACGGGGCGTAGCGGATAAACTGGATGGTGTCGCCAAAGCCGCCTTCCTGGTGGATCAGGATGGTGCGCCCGGCAGGGTCCTGGCCCATCCAGGCGGGTGCGGTCAGGCCATGCGGGACCATACCCGGCGTGGACCACCGCGCCTCGAACTCCGCAAAGCCCTGCCGGTAATCGCCGGCCATCAGCAGGGCCATGGCGCGGTTGGCCCTGATTTGCGCGTCGGCGGGCGCTAGCTCCAACGCCTTGTCATGCGCCAGCAAAGCTTCCGGCATGCGCTGCATTTCGTTCAGCGCCACGCCCAGATTGGTCCAGGTGCTGGCGTGTGCCGGATTGCCCTGTAACGCGAGGTGGTAGGCCGCGATCGCCTCTTCATGACGCTGCTGGCGGTGCAGCGCATTGCCCAGATTGGCCAGCGCCGGCCAGAAATTCGGCTGCATGCGCAGCGCGGCGTGGCACGTTTCCACCGCCGCGTCATGGCACTGCGCGGCGTTGCGTACCGCGGCCAGGTTGCTCAGCGTCTCGGCATCGCGCGGCGTGGCGGCCAGGATGGCGAGGTAGAAGGCTTCTGCCTCGGCGAGCTGGCCCTGCGCGTAGGCGTGCGCGCCGCGGCGCAGCAGGGTGTGGCGGTCCATGCGGCGCAGGGTGCGCGCGCTTAGGTTAATGGGTTGGGTGGTGGATCGGTGAACCAAGACACGGAAGATTGGGGAAGATGTGGCTGACGCACACGTCAGCCCTCCAAACCGCCCGTCGATTCTTGCGCCTCGTCGGCAGTCCAAATCTCACGAGGTCGCGCGTTGGCCCAACCGGCTACCAACTCGCCCCGTCGCATTTGATGACTGGCACCATCTCGAGCGAACCAGGCGGCAGCATGCGCGCATTCACCCCCATGCGGTCGTATGCTTTGTCCACCGGCGTCCAGAACATCACGCCGCCGCAATTTCTGCAGCGGTGGATTTCGAGCATCCGATCGCCGCGCATGTAGATGTCCGTAGGCCCGGTCACCGCCACCACGCGCGGCGAGTAATACGCCCATAGCCCGCCAGTTCGCCGGCAAATGCCGCAATTACAATCCGTCACCTTGTCAAGTGGCGCATTCACCGTATAGCGTACCGCACCGCAATCGCAGGAGCCTTCCAGCATTGATGTCTCCATCGCCAAACGCTGGCGCATTTGAGCACGCCGCGCGATGATGCGCGTGAGCAATGTGCGGGCCGATCGCGGAATGGCTCACCGCCGCGAAGCGCGGAAGGCAGTGCGGATCAATCTGCCAAACTCAGCCCCACTGCCTCCGCCGCGCGTATCCCATCCACTCCCGCCGACATAATCCCTCCGGCATACCCCGCCCCCTCGCCCGCTGGATAAAGCCCCGGCGTATTGAGGCTGACCATGTCCGCCCCTCGCGTGATCCGAATGGGTGAGGAGGTGCGCGTCTCCACCCCCGTCATCACCGCATCCTCTCGGTCGAAACCGGCCAGCCGCCGCCCGAACACCGGCAATGCTTCGGCAATGGCCGCCACCGCAAAATCGGGCAGGCAACGCGCCAGATCGGTGGGCACAACGCCCGGCTTGTAGGACGGCACCACCGATCCCAGCGCCGTGCTTGCCCGCCCGGCAAGAAAATCGCCAACCGTCTGAGCGGGTGCCGCATAATGGCCGCCACCCGCGGCAAAGGCCCGCGCTTCCCAATGACGCTGGAAATCCACGCCAGCCAGCACGTGCCCCGGATAATCGCCTGCATCTATACCCACCACGATGCCGGCATTGGCGTTGCGTTCGGCACGCGAATATTGGCTCATGCCATTGGTCACCACGCGCCCGGGTTCGGATGCCGCAGCCACCACCGTGCCGCCGGGACACATGCAAAAACTATAGACGCTGCGACCATTCGTGCAGTGATGCGCCAGCTTGTAATCGGCAGCGCCCAGCGCGGGATTGCCGGCGTCGCGTCCCCAGCGCGCCGCGTCGATCAATCCTTGCGGATGTTCGATGCGCACGCCGATGGAAAAGGGCTTCTTGTCCAGGTGCACGCCGGCCTCGGCCAGCGCGAAAAACAGATCGCGTGCGGAATGCCCAGGTGCGAGCACCACGTGCCGCGACGCAATTTCGCCGCCATCGGCCAGGCGCACGCCGGCCATCCGGCGTTTCCCATCCAGCAGCAGCGCCTCCACCCGCGCGCCGAAGCGATATTCGCCGCCCAGCGCCTCGATCGTCTCGCGCAGGGATTCGACCACCGTAACCAGCCGGAACGTGCCGATATGCGGTTTGGCCGCGGTCAAAATTTCCGCCGGCGCACCCGCGCGCACGAACGCCTCCAGCACGCGCCTGCCAAGATGGGCGGGATCGCGGATGCCCGAGTATAATTTACCGTCGGAGAACGTGCCCGCCCCGCCTTCGCCGAACTGCACGTTGCTTTCCGGGCTCAGCACCGATTGGCGCCAGAACGCGAACGTGTCCCGGGTGCGTTCTCGCACGATCTTTCCGCGCTCCAGCAAAATCGGGCGGAAACCCATCTGCGCCAGCGTCAACGCCGCAAACAGCCCGCACGGCCCCGCGCCGATGACGATCGGCCGTGCAAACCCGCCGGCCGGCGCGCGCGCCACGAGGCGGTATGTCATGTCGGGCGCCAGCGTCACTTGCGCCGATCCCGCGTGCCGCGCCAGCACGCGCGTCTCGTCGCTCACCTCCACATCCAGCGTGTAGACCAGCATGATCCGCCCGCGCTTGCGCGCGTCCACGCCGCGGCGAAAGACGTGCAAGGTCAGAATATCGCAATCCCCGACCTCCAGGCGCGCGACCGCGGCTTCGCGCAGCGCGGAAGAATTGTGATCAAGGGGAAGCTTGATTTCGGTCAGGCGGAGCATGGCTTATGCAACGTAGATAAGGACAAAACCCCCTTGAAAACCATCCGCGCCGGCGTCTTGAACATCGGCTATCACGACATAGGCCCTCCCACGGCAACTCCCGTCATCCTGTTGCACGGCTTCCCCTACGACGTGCACGCCTACGATGCCGTGGCCGCACAACTCTCCGCCGGCCGCGCACGGTGCCTGATCCCCTTCCTGCGCGGCTACGGGCCCACCGCGTTCATCGAGGCCGCCACGCCGCGTTCCGGACAGCAGGCCGCCCTCGGCGCCGACCTGCTGGCGTTCATGGATGCGCTCGACATTCCCCAGGCCGTGCTGGGCGGCTACGATTGGGGTGGCCGCGCCGCCTGCATCGTGGCCGCGCTCTGGCCCGAGCGCGCCCGAGGCCTGGTGAGCTGCGGCACCGGCTACAACATCCAGAACCTCGCGACCGGCGAGGCGCCCGCCGCGCCCGAGAAGGAACACCGCCTCTGGTACCAGCATTATTTCCGCACGCCACGAGGCCGCGCGGGCTTGGCGGCCAACCGGTACGCGCTGTGCCGGCTGCTCTGGCGCCTGTGGTCGCCGGCGTGGCACTTCGATGACGCCACCTTTGCCCAAACCGCGGCCGCTTTCGACAACCCGGATTTCGTGGATGTGGTGATCCACTCCTACCGCCATCGCTTCGGCGGCATACCAGGCGATCCCACCCTGGATGCGCTGGAAGAGCGCCTGGCGGGTCAGCCCAGCATCCCCGTCCCGGCCATCATCCTGCAAGGTGAGGACGACGGCGTCGATCCACCCCAGCCGGAAGACAGCGATGCACCGCACTTTGGTGGCACCTACGCGCGCCGGATCGTGCCGGGTGTGGGGCACAATTTTCCGCAGGAATCGCCGGACCTGTTTGTCCAGGCGGTGCAGGCGCTTTTGCGCTGATGCTGGATTGTTGAGGTTATTAAAGGGTCTTCTTCCTCTGAAGAAAAAGAAGCAAAAAGACTTTGACTCTTTGGGCGTGCGCTCATGACAAAACGGGATGCATCTTGTAGCTGTGGACAGCTTCGCCTCATTTGCGAAGGCGAGCCTGTTCGCAATTTTCATGTGCCATTGCCTTGAACGCCAGAAACGCACCGGCACCGTGTTCGGAACGCAAGCGCGCTTCCCGCGCGAGCGCGTGACGATCGAAGGCCGCGCAGCGCGCTGGACGCGGCGCGGCGACAGTGGACAATCGGCCACTTTCCACTTCTGCCCTGTGTGCGGCTCGACGGTCTGCTGGGAGTTCAATGAAGCACCGGGCTTCATCGCGGTGGCAACCGGCACGTTCGCCGATCCGAATTTTCCGCCGCCGCGCATCTCCGTCTACGAGGAGCGACGCCACCCATGGGCGTTGGCAGCGGGACAATTGCCGCTGGAGCATGAATTCTAGCGCAAGCACGCCACACGGCGCTTTGCCTTCCTCCGCCAAGCCGGGTAATCGATGCCCCTTTGCCCCAGGGAGTAACCGGTGCGGTGGTGTCTTTTAAAACTCGGCTGCGTCTGACCCTATCCCTGGCCGTCTCCGTCTCGCTCACCGGCTGCGGCGCCGTCTCCGCGGTCAAGAACACGATCGTCGGCTCGGATAGCACCGCGCCCAAGATCATCGGCGGCTTCATCGGCGGCGCCGTGGCCGACGAACCACGCGCGGCACTGGCCGCCAAGCAGGTCCTCGCCCTCGGCGGCAATGCGGCCGACGCCGCCGTCACCCTGGGCTTCATGCTCGCCGTTACCCTGCCTTCGCGCGCCTCGCTTGGCGGCGGTGGCGCATGCCTGGCCTACCAGCCCGGCACCAACACGCCCAACAAGGG
>CAXUNZ010000019.1:10641-26296 GCA_964252525.1 uncultured Acetobacteraceae bacterium | reverse complement strand
ATCGCCATCCTCGACTACAAAACCGGCGCCGCGCCGTCGAAAAAGGATGTCGAGGACGGGCTGGCGCCGCAACTGCCCTTGGAGGCCGCGATGGTCGCCGAAGGGGCGTTCGGCCCGGCGCTGGCGGGCCGGGCGATCGACCTGACCTACTGGCAGATTTCGGGCGGCGCCCAGCCGGGGCGGGTGCATCAGCTCTTCGGGGGCGATAGCCGGAAGGTGGAGAAATCGGCCAGCCACGCCGCGGCCAAGCTGCGCGAGCTGGTGGCCGCCTTCGATACGCCCGGGCGCGCCTATCTGTCTCAGCCCCATCCTGGGGCGGCGCCGCGGTTTACCGATTATGCGCATCTTTCCCGCGTGCCGGAATGGGCCGCGGTGGATGACGATCAGCCGGATGGCGGCGAGCCTGCCCGCTAATCACTCCCGCGTGATTTACAGACGGCTGCAACATCTTGATGCGATTATCGATTTGGGCGGGTTTATCGCAGAGACGTGTAGTTTTTTCAAAATGCGCTTGGGGCAAAATCGGGCGATGGGGATCACCACGTGCCAAGTGGACGTTTTGCTGGTTGAGGACGACGAGCTCATCCGGGACATCCTGGGTGAGGCGCTGGATGAGGCCGGCCTGGATACGATGCGCAGCCCAAATGCGGAGGCGGCGCTTGAAATGATGGGTGACGACGCCCCGCGCGTGATGGTCACCGACATCAATCTGGGCGCCGGTATGGATGGGCTGGAGCTGGGGCGGGCGGCGCGCCAGCGCTTCCCCGACCTGCCGATCGTCTACATCAGCGGCCGCTATGCCGGGGTGGCCGGCTTGCGGCAGGATGAGCGCTTCCTGCCCAAGCCCTTCTCCGCCAGCGCGCTGCTGCGCACGCTGGAGGAGTTTGCGTGCACCGGCGGTCCGGCCGCAGCCTAGGGCCGCTCGCCTCGGCGTTGCCAAGGCGGCGTGCCTTCGGTATAGGCGCGATCTTTCTGCGGCCGGCGTAGCTCAGTGGTAGAGCAACTGATTCGTAATCAGTAGGTCGGGGGTTCGACTCTCCCTGCCGGCACCATGAAAGTTTCAGAATTTCATGGCTTGGCGAGCGGCTCGGGGACACATTGGGGACACATTGTTGAGGCGGAGAACACGGGACGGGATCTCGTTTGAAACTACACGTGGCGGAGAACCACGTGGCGGGGATTTCGATTGAAACTACACGTGGGCCATACTACACATGGTCCTGTAGAAGCCGGACGCACAGAATCCCTTTTATGTGCGCAACCCCCGCCTTGTTCGCAGCGAGGCGGGGGTAGTCTTCCCTGAACTCAGACTACCCCCTTTATCCGCTACCGGTGTACAGTGATGATGATCTGAATGATCATCAACACGATGACGGCCGCTTTGTAGAAGCTAGAATGCATGTTTATCCCTTTCAGCCGCCCGCGAGATTGACGCCCCTGTTTCGCAGACAGAGGGCGCCTCACCGAGCTTACTCAATCCGCGTTCAGGTCGGTTCGAACTCGGGTCGGTTGGCGGCGTAAAGCTAAGACGGCATTGGTCACGCTCCTAGTTTTATTGTTGCGGCGCCTCGGTGTTCTCGACTCGTTCCCGCCTTTCTGCCACCTTTGCGGCCATGCCGCTCTTTGCTCCATCGCCTGAACAGGTTCCCTTCGATGAAGTCGCGGAGGTTCTAGCGGCGGCCACGCGCACGGTGATTGGCGGCCCGCCCGCGCTGATCGGCGCCAGCGGGCGCCATCTAGCCGCGGCGCTCGATGCGGCGGGCTTTCAGGTGGTGCGAGCCGCGCCGGGCGCGCAACTCACGCTCTAGCCGTGGCGCACAATATCACGCCGAGCCGATGCGTTGCGCCGCCCCTTCGCGGACTTCGCCGGGTGGCGCCTAGCCGTGGACTGCGAGAAGCCAGCGTGCGCTCGTGGGCGCACCTATGACGTCCGCCAGGGCGCGCAGATGTATCGCGGCTTGACGGTGGCGGACGTGCTCCGGCGGTTACGGTGCAACACGTGTGGGGGTGCGCCGGCCAGTGTGCAGCTTCGGCCGGGGCCGGACATGCGCCACACCCGCGCGGCCGATGTTCCGCTGATCGGGCCGGGCACGGTATGACAATCGGCGGCTTGACGTAAGGTGCCCCATGGATTTGCTTCAAGAACTTAGGTCGAGCGGGGAAGCCGCCATTGATAAGTGGATCGCCGACGGTTTGACCGAAAACCTCCACTTCGATTGTAAGTTAAAGGCTGATCCTTCGAAGCCGCAGCTTACGAAAGAGGACCGGCGAAATCTCGGAAAGGCGTGTAGCGCCTTCGCTAATTCGGACGGCGGGCTAATTCTATGGGGTGTCGACTCACGGGCAGTGGCGGATCAAGACTGCCTTCGGGGCAAGCAGCCAATCTCCAATCTAGAGGCTTTCAAAAACAACGTCGAGCAAGCAATCTCTGATTTGATTAGCCCGCCTATACAGGGGCTAAGCGTTTACATCATAAGGTCAAGCGTCGATCCTTCCGCGGGATTCTTGGCAGTCGAGATTCCCGCCTCAGAATACCGACCACACATGAGCCGGAACAATGATACGCCGGGCTTCTATTTCCGAAACGGCCATCAATCCCTGCTTATGGAGGTTTTTCAAGTTCGAGATCAGATGCTCCGTAGAACGGTCGCAAAACTAAGCGTCAAATGGCGCCCGCGATACAACCCCAATGAGCCAAGGTTGGCTATCGAACGAAACGGTAAAGTCACATTGTGCATTGATTTATCCTTGAATAACGACTCAACGGTCTCAGCCCGCTTTCCCTACCTGCGAATAAAACCGGACACCACCTACTATCTTGGCATGGGACCGCGCTACCACTCAATTGCACAATTTGGTCTGCCCACGGCTATACTCGGAGAGATGCGGGAAAGCTCGCTTCATCAGCAAGGGCGCTTTCCGCCCGGCACCCGTCACTACTCCGGCGGGGCTGACACATGCGTGCATCCGGGAATGGAAATCCCAGTTGCTGCAATATCTATTTCAGTGCCTATAAACCGCTTCAACTATCGATCCGGCCAAGTGTTTGTCGAGCTAGACTACACTGGCGTGCAGGAAGTATACGCAGACATCATCTATGGGTGCCAGGACTCCTCATGTGAAGTGCTTCGTATGGCGCTGACCGCTGCGGACATACAGGCGCTCTTACTTGAACACAGTTTGGCGGGTCATCTGCAAATTGGCTAGGCATCAGCGGGCATTCTGCTGCTGCAATTCAAGCTGGATTGCTTGAAGCGCGGTGAGGAGGTTTTGCTGACTGTCAAGCAGCGCGTCGGTTTGATCTTGCAGAGCCGCGGTCATAAACGCCGTCGTGAGCGTGTCCTGCGGAATACTGGCGATCGCCTGCAACACCTGCAAAACCTCAGCATAGTCGCTCGCATACTGCGCGCCGGAGCCATAGAGGTTCGACGAGGCGGCCAGGAAGGTTTGCGCGTAGTTCTGGATTTCCTGTAGCGCTTGAACGTTGCCACCCTCGGCAAGCTGCGCCTCGGCGTCGAACTGAGACTGCGCCAAGCCGTATTGTGACTGCGCGTTCAGCGGCGACGCCGAGCCGGTTTGCAGGCTGTTCACGTAGCTGGCGAGATTGTTCAGGACGCCGGCGGCCGATGCCTCGGCCGACTCCTGCATCTGCTTCGCCTGCTCGGCATATTGGGCTTGAATCGCAAGGCGCTGCTCGGCCAGGGAGGATTCCAGATCCGCCATCTGCTGCGCATAGGTGGCCGTCGTCGTGTAGCTCTGCCCATAGGTGGCGATTAGCTGCTGCGAATAGGAATCGGTTTGCGTCTTGGCCTGCGCATCGAAGTTTTGCAGATCCGCATATTCGTCAAGCTGCTGGCCCCACTGCACGGTGGCCAGGTTGTTCGAATACGACGCTATCGTGGCCTGGGCCTTTATGCCAGCGGTGATATTCGACACCCACCCGGCACCCACAGAGTCGCTCGTCGCTTGCTGCTGTTCCTGCCACGAGGCGATAAGGTCGGAACGCTGCTGCGCCAGGGTTTGCGTGAGCAAAGCGACCTGCGTGGTATAATCCTTCTGCGTGGTGTAGGAGTCGCCGAACAGCCCTTGAAATTCGTTCACAAGCTGCTGCTGCTGAACGGCGCCCGCCTGGTCGAATGTCGTCAGATCGGAACCGAGCGTGTTGCCCTGTTCCTTCTGCCAAGCCGCCGTGATTGATGCACCGCTAGCATCTATCGTTTGCTTAGCCGCGGCTTGAACAGCAGCGATTTGCTTATTTTGCGCGGTCGTCAGCACATCGGTGGCCAGGCCAAGGCGCGTCGCCGTCGCGATCAACGAGGTAAAGCTCGTGTTTATAGCGTCAGTTTGCGTCACGATCGAGCCTTGATCGGCGTCGCTATTCACAGTCGGTTCATAGGTGTTTTTGATCCACGCAAGATCGGAAACCGCGGAGCTTTCATCCTTCGTGTTGATATTCGGGAGCGCCTGCAACTGCGTGGCGTCGAGCTTGCCATTCGTCACCGCGCCGGCCAGGGCGGTGATTTGCGCGCTGGCGCTCTGTGACGTGAAATCGATCTCTTTCAGCAGCGATTGCGTGGTGGCGTCGAAATCTGACGACACGTCGTTAATCCATGACTTGATCGTGCCATTCGTGACCGCATCGGCGCCAGCCGTGGAGTCAGCGCCGCTCGTTACCGTCTGCCCCTTGCCGGACAATTCGGCGTTGATACCGTTCACGCCGACTTTCGTCTGCACGAGGCCGCCGGTTCCACCGAGACCACCGCCGCTCGTGATATCGAACGCCTGCGCGATGGCTTGGATTCCGCCGGTGATCGTGCTCGCGAGCGCCTTCGCCGCACTGGAATTGGCGCTGGAATACTCGGCGTCCCCAGGCTGATTGCCTGTCACATACCCGTTGCTGGTGAGGATATTCTCGTTGTAGCCCTCTGTCTTATCACTCGGGTGTTGATTGCCGAACAGGCCGCCCAGGCCACCACCGAGCAGGCCACCGACGATCCCACCGATGATCGTCCCGACGCCGGGGATTATGGAGCCGATCGCCGCACCAGCGAGGCCGCCCAGGCCGGAACCCGCCTCGCCGCCGATGGTGTTACCGCCAAGCAGGCTATTGAGCAGAGACCCCGCACCGAACCCAGCCCCGGCGCCGCCTAGAAGGCTACCCAAGCTTGCGCCCGCGCCTGTTGACGCATCGCCGAACACCCCGAGGTCGCTACCGTCACCACCCCATAGCGGCGTATTCAGCAGGCCGTCCGGGCCGGTGAGACCAAGCTCACCGCCGATGCCGCCGGACAGGCCGAGTGCGTTGCCTACGCCGCCATTCCCCCACAACAGCCCGCCAAGTGAAAGGATGCTCGAGAGACCACCGCCGCCACCCAACAGGCCGCCCGCGCTTGCGCCGCCGGTAGCCGGAAAGCTGATCGAATCACCATCCGCGACGCCTGCGCCCGCGAATATATCGGTCGTCCCAGCCGCCGCTACGCCCGTGCCCAGGCCGCCAGTCCCGCCGCCGAGGCCGAGCAGAGTGGTCACGTCGCCGAACGTGGTGCGACTGCCACCGAAGAGGCTGTTCATAACCGGATTGAGAATAGCGAGCTTCGCCACTTCCGAGAGGATGGAGGCGAACACCGTGCGCGCCAGATTGCCGAAGTCGAGCGCCGATTTGCCCCCACTCGCGAAGGCGTTCGTGATCGCCGAACCCACTTGGTCAAACGCCTGCGTCGCCATGTTTTCCAGATCGGAAATCGTCTGCTGATTTTTCTGCAGCGCGGACGTTTGCGCCGAGATCGCGTCAACGCTTGCGAGGTATGCCTGCCCTTCGGCCGAGAGATCGCTGATGCCGTCTTTCCGAAGCTCTTGTTCGGCTTTCAGCCGGGCGAGCATGGCGTCGCGCGCCGCCGTGTCCTGGCCGAGCGAGTCCGTCTCGGCTTTCAAGTATTCAAGCTGATCGCCGTTCGCGAGCGTCTGCTGCGCGATCTGCGTGTTTGCCGTCGCTTGCGCCAGAGCAAGGTGTTTTTGAGTGAGATCGGCCAAGGCTTGACCGTAGAACGACGATTTCGCGCCGACGGTCTGTTCAGTCTCAGACAGGGCTTGGGTGTAGGCGGTCGTTTGGCGCACCGCGTCGTAGCCTTGGCCGTAGGCGTTGGCGAGCGCATCCTGCGCGGTGGTCTGGTCATTAAGCTGTAAAGTAAGTTTTCCGAATGGATCTTGAAGGTTCGATGCTTGCAGCGTGGTAGCGGCAAGCTGCGTCGCCATTTTGTTCCACGCGTCTGTGCCCGTCTGGCCAGTAGCGGCAAGGTTCGCCATGCCGGTTTGCAGCAAGGCAATCTCGGCGTTGAGCTTTGACGATTGCGCGGCCAAGGAGCCGTCAGCAGACTTTAGCGCCTGGTTTACCTGATCCGTGGCGTTGTTCGTGACGCCGTTTACGCTCGCGGCGGCCTGCGCGGACGTATCAGACGCCATGGCGCCTGTCGCGTTCGACCCATCCCGAGTGTTCCCGGCTGTCTTTAGAATATATTGCCCCACCCCAGGCGACATTTGAGCATTGGCGCCAGCCGCCAGATAAGCATCTACCGCACCCTCACCGATGTTATATGCCATCGATACCAAGCGCTCGTCGCCGCCGTATTTGTTCCATAGATGAATAAGCAGTTGAGCCGAGGCCGTGACATTGCCTTGCAGCGTGGTCAGGTCATTGCCGTTTGCATTCATCGGCTCAACCTGCATCGCACCGATAGCGCCGGTGCTCGAAACCTGCAAAGCGCGACTCGAGTTATATTGGCCGGTGCTTGATTCTGCGACGGCGATACGCTGCATCAGTTGTTCAAGTGCCGGGTCAAGGTTCATGGACCCGCCGACTTGATTTATCATCGCGCCCACGGCGCCTATGCCGACATCGCTGCCGTTCGCCGCGGGCACTCCCGTTGGCGTCGTGCCGCCCGGCGCCTGACCATAACCCCGCGCCCACGGCAGGTATTGAGCGTCCCAGTCGTGGATTGATTTCAGACCGGCCAAAACCTGCGCGATGCCTTTTAGAGCGTATGACACGGCGTTGTCTATCGCCGTGCCGACGCCCTCGCCGAAGCCCTTGCCGGCGTCCGCCGAATCGTTGAAGGCCGTCTCAATCGCGCGCAAGCCTTGTTGCAGAGGCGTGAGCTTACCGGTAGCGCCGTCGACAGCAGCGGAAAGAATACCCTCATACTGCGCGAACGCGCCGGCCTTATCCCCCGCATCGGCCATGTATTTGATATTATCGGCGAGCGCCTGCGTCATGCCGCTCACATGCCCTACGAGCTTCTCCGCGGCGTCGCCGGGGTTTTCCAAGGCCGCCGTGAGATCGGCCGCCGCCTTGGGGACTGTTTCACTGAACGAGGCCGCCAAGTCCGCGGAAAGGTGAATCAGGTTGGCAAACTGCTGCGCGGTGCCGCTGAAATCAGGCGCGTTGCCAATCGACTTAGCGGCCTCTGTAGCATCAGCAGTAGAAAGCCCCGGCGTCTGCTGCACGGCCAAACCTATGGCGGTTTTCGCTTCTGCGGCGAAATCCACGTAATCCTGATGCATCCCTCGGAACGCGTCCTGCAAAGCGATCATGCGGCCGGCTGCATTGTCCGCGGAGACCGCCAGCGCGCCGAGCGCCGCCACACCTGCCACGCCTGCGATCGTCGCCAGGCCGCCAAACGACGTGAAGGTATTCGTGACCTTCTGAAATATCGTATCGAGGTTGCCGGACCGCTCCGCCAGCACGAGCAGCGAGCCGGGGATGCGCGCGAAATTACCGCTCACAGCCTCGTGGCCAAGAATGACAAGCTCGCGGTAGAATCCCGCATGCGCTGCGCCCGCGGTGTCCGCCGCGTTGGCCGCCTCGATATTTGCATCGGTCATGCCCGCAGCGGTTTTCGCGGCCGTGACATTCGATGTGGAAAGCTGGTCGACGGCCGCCTGCGCCGCGCGCACTCGCGCGGTGAGGCTGGCGGTCACTGCGTCAGCTTGCGCCTGCGTCTTCGTGCCGGCGTCAACCGCAACGGCCATGGTGGCCTGCCCGCTGGCGAGCGCCGCCTGCGCCTTGGCCAGGTCGTTCGCCGCCTTCGTGGCGGGGTCAAACCGAGTGGCGAGCGCAGCCGCGCTCGCGCCGGCCTTCGTCACGCGATCGGTTACGGTATCGGTCGACGCGCTCGCGGCGTCCGCCGCATCGGCCAGCTTGCCGAGCGCCGCCGTCGCCGCCGCGGCACCCGCGGATAGCTGATCGTCAAGCGATATCGTCTGCGATGCAACGTAATCAACCATGTCGCCGGCCAGGATACACCGGCAATTATATGCCGCGCTATCGGCTTACGATATCGGGAGGCATGTTTCAGCCTAATTTACGTAGCGTTCAAGGTGCAATCACCTGGCATCGATCGCATGGTGAACGGACGTGACAGCCCGCGGACCAATGCTTAATCGTGCGGTTTGTGGCCGCGGATCATTTCCGAAATCCGGTGAATGCGCATTTCCATCCTCAGATCCTCATGAAACGCCCGCGCGGCGTCCTTCTCCTCGGCTGTCGGGCCGGGCTTCACTGGCGGCGGCGCGGTTTCAATCGCGCGCACCGTTTCGGCCGAGATCCGTATCAAATATCCGTTGCGAAAACAGCGTAAGTCGCCTGATGCTATCATGGCGCGCACCTTTCCCGCCGAGCAGCGCCACCGCTCGGCGAGATCGGCCACCGTGTAGAAGGCCGGCGGCGCGGGTTCTCTCGTGTCGCCGGCCATGTCGTGTCAGCCCGGCAGACGCGTGATATCGCGCGTCAACGAGTCCGCCAGATGACCCCATGGGCCGCCGCAGCAACCGTCTGGCCCTCGCGTGGCAATCTCACCGTTGGCCTTGCGAGGCAGCACGACCGCCAGCGCGGCGGCCTTGGCCCTTACCTCGGCCGGGGTGCGCGCGCGAAACCGCGATAGCTTTTCAGCCAGCGCGTGTTGCGCGTTTTGAACTCGGCAGTATTCAACGAACGCGGCCTTTTGCGCTCGGCCTTCTTTGCCGACATGCTGGCCGAATATTGGGAACAACCTGTCGAGATCGGCCCCGGCGGCGACGATCTTGTTGTTTAGGCTTATGACAGTGGGCGTGCGTGTGCTATTAGCGCCGGTGGCGTTCATGGGAAGCTCCATTCCTATGCGTCAGGTCGGCCGGGGTGTTTCGAGCGCCCCGGTCGTCCGCCAGCCTCGCTGGCAATGAGACGCTACGATATGCCGCGCCGTGTAGTCAACCGTGGGTTTACGCTCACTTTGAAAGTTTCTAGCTGTATCCGGCCAGGATACAAAGTGAGGCGACCTTTTGTGGAGTTACCGGGGCGTCGTCTAATTCACTATCCGAAGTAGTGATTTAGCTTGTCGGTTTCGCTGTCACCGATGGGCAGCGAGACCTTCGACCGCGCCGCTGGCGTCATGCCGAACTCGGCCAGGTAGCCGCGCAGCCGCCGATCGGCGTCGGCAAGCTGCGCGACTTCGGGGTGCGCGCGGCGCATGAAGCCTCCGTGCGCCGAAGTCGTCTCGTAGGTGTTGCCGCCGAGTAGCTCGAGCGCGATCTGCGCCGTGCGCACCTCGGCATATGCCTCGCAGAGCCGTTCCAACGTCACCAGATCGGCCACGGTCAGCACGCCCACGTCAGATAGCGTGCGCGAGACGTGACGCCACATCGCCGCGGCGCGGGGCGTCAGGTGCGACGGCGGCTTTGGCGCCTTGAGACGCTTTGGGCGCGGCTCGCGCGCCTCGTTCGTCGGCCGCTTGCCCGGATTGCCTTGAACGAGGCGCAGGTGCGTCGGGGTTCTCTTACGGCCGGGCATAACGTGAATCCATTCTCAGGTTTTTGCTACCAAATCGCGGCAATGCGGATTTGCGGCTGGCGCGGTTGAAGGGGCTCGATCGGCCCTGAGTTACGACTCCCCCGGGCCGGGTGCGCAGGTGGCACCTGCAAGCCGCTACGCCGCGCCAGGATGCCAGTGCAGAACCGAAGCGCACCGCCGGCCCGCGCTCCCGCAAACGGCCCCAGCGGCCAACGTAGCGGCTCGCAGGCGCACGCGCGTCATGTGGCGCTATTAACGTAACACTTGACCGGCGAAGCCGCGGAGCAAAGCCGGCCGTCGCTTCGGATATATGCGATGAAGCCGGTGCCGTTCGAATCGGCAAAGCGATCTTTGAGCATCGTCAGGCGCAGGTCGACGACCGTGCGGACCTTATACGACGAAAAATCGCCAAACAGGATCGACCGCGCATTGGCGGCCATCTGCGGCATGTCCTGATTCACAACCACGGGATAGCCGAAAATGGTGCCGCCCGATGTGCTGGTCCCGGCGCCAGGCGCATCATAGGCTTGGAACAACGGCCGGCCGTTCGTGTCCTTGATATCACGGACATACCGCAAGGTTGTGTCGTGCATCATCCAGCGGCCGTTCGGACGATACGCCGGGTCGACCGAATGCAGAAGCGTCAACAGGTTGTCGTATGATACCGAAGTCGTCGAACCGGCTGCGCCAACCAAGCCAACGGCCGCGCCGGTGACGACGCCTTGCGGCTGTCCGGTGCCGGTGCCCGTCGTGAAAAAAGGATTCTCGGCCCGCGCGAGCCGCAAACCAAGCCCGGTAAGCATCAGCTTGGCGAAGTCAAACGCGCTATCCTGCATCAACTGATTTGAGACGACCAAAACATTGCTGACGAACGTCCAAGCGTTGAGCGTGCCCGTCAAGAAAGAAATATCGACAGCGTTGCCGAGTTGCTGATTTTCCGTCGTCAGCAGATAGCCGGATTGCGCGGTGTCGTTCGCCTCAGGAATCCATGCCGGCGCACCCGTATCCGTAGTGAAGCAGTCGGCAACCGACCGGATCGATCCCTGCGAGGTCATCGCAGTCAGCAGATCCGCCAGGAACACCGGCGCGATAAGGTAGCCGCCTGCAACGCTTGGCGTTGTGCCGGCCGCGGCAGTGTATGGCCGGTGCCGATCAACCCACTGTTGCCGAATGTCATCCGGCATCGGGCGATCGTCACCGGCCGCGCAAAACGCTTTGATAAGCTCGATTTCATTGCGGACGGTTGATATGAGTGCCGATGGGCGCGATACGTTCGTGAACGTGGGTGGCGCGTCGGTTCTGGCAACTTCGGCAAGCCGCTGCCTGGCGCTGATCTGTGTCACCAGCGTATCAGCCCGCGCCATGAGGGTATCTGCGCGAATAACGTCCTCTCCGGTGGCGTTTGTCTTATGCAGAAGGGTGCGCGCTTCGGCCAGGGAAGCCGCGTGTTCGTTCCGCATCGCCGCGATGATATCCATTTTGCTTTACCCGCCCTGCCTGAATTTCGGGCCAGGATACACCGCGCATATAAAAGTGCGCTATGACGAAACGGCGCACAGTTGAGAAAATTACTATACCGCACACATCGATGCGCGCTCGCCAAACGCGACGAACAGCTCATCGGCCAAGGCACGTTGCAGGCTGTCCGGCAGAATCACGGCGCTGCGCCAGTGTCCTTCGGCGTCGCGAAAGCGTGGCGCGCGAACAGCCAAACCGCCACCGGACTCCTTAAATAATTGCACGCCTTGAAGCTGTAAAATTACACCGGCGATCGTAAGCTCGACCACCGCGAGGCCGATAAGCGGCCCGGCTTTCAGCCGTTGGATGCCGAGCACTCGGTATTCGACGATTTGGTATTCGGGATCGGCCATGGCCTCGTTTACCTTGGTTCGGGGATGCTATTTCGAAGGCTGTGGCAGGTGTGGCAGGTTCTCAAACTATACTACCCTCACGCGCATACGTGCGCGCGTGTGTGAGGAGGGTATAGTTCGGATCGCTGCCACACCTGCCACAACTATTCACATAGGGTCGAAGTTGGCGCCTGGCCGAAGCCGCACGCCGCAAAATACCGATCCGGCGTGCGAGCGCTTCGCACTGACACCCTGGATTCTGCACATCGCTTCCTTGAACGTGCGGGAATCGATCGGTCGTTCTCCCCGTCCGCGAAGGAATTGGTTATGGCTGTCGAGCATAGGGGAGGCGGCGTGCTGCATATCCGCTCCACGCTCGCACTGCTCGGCCAACCACTCGGATAGCGAGTCCTGATCGCTGAAATATGCTATCGACGCAGCGCCGATCGCCGGCGTGCTGCCAAGGCGCTCCCGTTGCCAGGATAGGCACCCATCGATAAGCCAACGCAGGATCGCCGGGTATTCGGCGGCCAAGCGATCCTTAAGCGTCGGGTCTGGCACGGGCGGGCGGCGATCAAACGGCACGACCCGCAGGCGGCGCTCCATCGCCGCCGACCGGCCGTTAAGCCGCGGCGCGTGATTGCCCACTATTATTAGCTTCGCCTGCGGCTTGAACTCAAACGGCCGGCCGTAGGGGTGGCGCGCGTTTATCTTGCCCTCGTTGCCGGTGATTTCCTTGACGAACGATTCGGCCAGGGCGACACCCGACTCAGTTTCGGATGCGAGCAGCAGGCGAACGCCGTCAAGCTGCGCCATCTGATAGTCGCGATTGATTCGGGTGTCAGCTTTGAAAAGCTCGGCTGGCGCCTGGTAAGCGTAATCGCCCATTATCGTTGATATGGTGTGCAGCAGCACGCCTTTGCCGTTGCCACCGCTTCCGTAGAAAAAAGCCAGCATTTCTTCGCTCACGTCCCCGGTCAAAGCGTAACCGAGCAGCCGTTGCAACCACGCCTGCAGCGCATCATCGCCGCCGGTGGCGTCATGCAGGAAATCCAGCCAGGTCACCGGGCGCGCGCCAGGCTGCGCAGGTGTCACGGTCGTGCGACGCAGCACGAACCGGCCAGCATCGGCCGGGTGCACCCCGCCGGTGCGGAGATCCACCGACCCTCCCGGCACGCCGAGCATATACGGGTCGGCATCCCAAACGCGCGACGTTACTGCAAAGCGGTCGTCACACTCGCACCCGCGCTTGACCGCCGACGAGAAGGCGATCCTCGCCCCGGACTCGGATTGCTTATGCCCCCAATGGGCGCGTGCATCCCGCACGAACCCGCGCACCACGCGCAGGACCGATTTGCGCTCGTCCAGCATCCATCCCGTCGCGGCTTCGTATTCGAACCACCGCCCGGCTGTGCAATCGAATACAAAGCGGCCGGCGAACCGATCGGCGAACATCAACGCCGCGGCATCCTCGGTAAATTCGAGCAGCGCGGGCTTTGTATATGGCGCGGGTATCGCCGATGCGGTGGTCTTGAGCGCCGCGAACTCGCCCGCTGCGCCGTCCGCGCGCTCGGCAGACGTGTCAACGCCGAATCGCTGCGCGGCCGCAAGTAGGTTCTGCCAGCCGGCAAGCGGCGCATCGCGCGTCGCGAAGTCGTCCTGCCATTTCCCTGCCTCGGTCTCATACCCGGGCGAGGCGTGCCATCGGCAGGCCCACTCTATCGCCGCCTCCCCGATTTCCTCGGCGCCTTCACCACCTAAGCCTTGGATGCAGCCGGCCGCGGCAAGCATGACCCGCACGTAATCGTCACGCGTCGCATCTTCCGGGTTCGGCATCCGCTCGAGCAGCGAGATCACCGCCTCTACAGATGGCGGCGCCAGGTCGACCGCCGATCGTGCTGGATTTTCGCCATGGCGCACGCGTGGGCCTTGTGCGGCGACCGCAAGCCAATCCGGCCAGTCGGCAAGCACGTCGGCGTGTAGCGTTTCCAGGCCGGCCGCTTGCCATGCGATGATATACCCGCCTTCCGCGCGCACATCGACGCCGGGCGCGATCTTGGAGGCGCTGCACCGGAGACCGGGCTGCGCGCGAAAATAGATATGCAGGCCGCCAGACTGTGTGCGCTGCATTCGCGTTACCGGCAGACGGTAACGGTTCGCCTCAAGCCAAACGTCGCCACCGTGGCGGGGGTCCACGTCGACGACATCGATTGCAGAGAGCTCGCCGGTGGGTATACCGATCAGCGCCGCGCCAGTGAAATCCTCCGCCACTGGGCAAAGCGTCGCGGCGCGGTAGCCGTTGGCCGTTAGCGGTTGTTTAGCCGGGCCGCACGGAAAAACCGGCAAGCACGAGTCGGCCAGCGCGAGCGCGGCCGCGTATAGGTTCGCCGCGCCCGGAGATATGTGCGTCATGCCGCAAGGCCGATCTGGCGAAATAGCGATCCGCGCATCGCCTTCCACGCCGCCTCACTGGCGCATCGGATTTCGATAGCCGCGCCGCGGGCGAGCGTGGCGCGCAGCTTTTCGACCTCACGGCGCGACAATCGGCGCGGAATCGACCCGGTTATGCGAGATTGCACGCCGAGCGATCCGCCGCCGATTAATACGACGTATGGCGTAGGTGTTTCGGAATTTCGATGCACATCTATGGTCCTTCGTCCGCAAAGCCATTCCACGTTTATTCTGTGTAGTTTTCGCGCAGGCTAAAACTGCGCAGTTTGCACAAGCTTGGTGAGATTATTTCCCGCTCACTTCCGGCCCATGCGACAGGTATTAGGTTTTTCGACGTGCGCTTCACCGGCTATGATTTGCTTTGACAAGGAATCGGGCGGACGCTAAGGATCGCGGCGGTCCGACGTTCCCAACTCGCCGCCCGGAAGCATCTGCCGCCGGGCGGCTTTCTTTTGCGCATCGAACAACACGCTTTCACGTCGCCGCGCTTCGGCAAAGCCAGGCCGGCACATCCTCATATTCAGCACGCGCGACGGCCGCGATCTTACGATATTCCGGCCACGTCTCGACGTAATCGGCGGCCCAGGTCTCGCGATACGGCTCGAGGAATTTGACCGCGGCAGACCGCCACTCGGCGTGCGCGCTCACGGCATAGAAAGCTGCTGCGTCGATACGATTTATCTGCGTATCTCCGGCTTCCTGCAAGACAAACGTGAGGATCGCGATATCACACCATGTCAAATGCCTGGCGCGGCTAAGCCAAAGCAGTAGCGCCCGGCTTAGTATCGACCACCCACCGTCGACCGTGGCGATCTGCCGCGCAGTCGCCGATGTTTGCATAGCCGCGGCGAGGCCGCTCTGCTCGCCAAACGACTCGCAGTCGACAGGATAGGCGGGCGCCGGCAAGGGTATCGCCGTGGGCGTGTGATCGAAGCGGGCCAACAGCTTCGGCCGCGATTTTGGACGGCAAGCGCGCAGGGTCCGCGCGGCGTATTTCAGTCGAGGATCGCGGGGGTGCAGCCCGCGCACAAGCAGTTCCTCCGCGATGGAGATCCGGCCGGTTGGAACCGGCCAGCCGAACGCCGTCGTTAAGCCGACCGCGCGAATCACGTTGCCGCGCCCTGGCGGATCTTCTGCATGAACGTTTCTCGCTCGGCGCAAGTCATGTGTGTTGTATCATAGAAACGAACGGATGGAGCCTTGACGGGCTCCGCGGTGAGTTTTGGCGGCTCGAGCACCTTGCCCGCCGTCGCACCATACTGCGCCGCCGCTGCCCGTTCGCGCGTGGCGGCGAGTGTTTGTTCCTGAGTCATTGCATTAGGCCTTCCTGGTATTGATTAAAGATCGGCTACACGCTTTCGGCGCAGGCTCCCGCCCGCGGCTGACTCACGTAGCCCGGTATGTCGCTGAAGCACTCGCGGGCGGCGGCGGCCAGCCGGACGAATTCGAGCTTATCGATTAGCCAATCCGCCAGCCATGGATCGGCCACCGGCTGTAGCCATATTCGTGCGGCCGCACGCCAGAATGGGTTTGC
>CAXUNZ010000019.1:0-10631 GCA_964252525.1 uncultured Acetobacteraceae bacterium | reverse complement strand
GCGGCGTAGGATCAGCGTTATCACCGACAGCCTCGCTCCGGTTGAAACGGAGGGCGGCAACTCGGCAAGCCAATCACGCACGACTTGCGCGCCTACAGCCCACGACCCCCTTGCGAGGGTGGCCGCGAGGGCCACGAAGTTGCCGGCAAGCTGCGACGGTATCAGGCTAGCCTCGAAAACACCGTCCTCGGTTTGCAGCGGCACCTTGGGCGGCACGTATCCGAATTGCTTAAGGGTTGCCTCACGACGGCCTGGCGACGCTTTCAACCCTTGCAGCGCAAAGCTGAACCGGTCGTCAGTGGGATGCAGGCCATGAGCCGCCAGCGCGTCGGCGTCTGATGGGTATTCCACCAGTGGCACGCCGCCCAGCACGCTTGAATGTAGCGCCCTCATGCTGCGTGCGCCTGGTTCGCCGGCAGATTGGCCATCCATGCGTTTACCTCGCTGGTGCGCCACCGCACCACGTTTGCACCCACGCGCACAGACTGTGGAAACGTGCCGGCCTGCGCCCATCGGTAAATCGTGGCAAGATGAACACCAACCCAATGCGCAACTTGCGGCCCGGTTAGCAGGATTTCATTATCATACAGCATGTAAACCCTCGCAAAGGCGTATGTAGGCCCGCGAAGGATACGCGAGGCAGTGGGGTGCCGCGCTAGACCCTATTTTCAGGTTTTTTGATATGTAGCCGTAAAGGCTACACGTTACGCTGATCGCTCGGCCAACAGCCGGTCGTAATAATCAGCAAGCGCCTGCATCGCGATGCCGGCTTCGCGCTCGAGACCGGCCCGAATATAGATCCGGGCCAATTTTGGCGGCGTGTGCGCAAGCATACCGCGGTCTATGGTATCCTCGGCGGTGCCTAATTCACGGGCGATTGTCGCGGCAGTGCGGCGTAGGTCGTGAGGCGAGAAAGACGCCAAGCCGGTTTTCACCTGCAACGCTTTCAACCATCTATCCCAGTTCAGGGCTTCGGCGCCCGTCCGGCCCACGAACACGAGGACACCGGCGTTCGGCCGCGGTGGCCTGCGCGCGGCGAGCAGACTCATAGCCTGCCGGGGTAGCCGGCGCAGATGCGCGCGGCGCGCGGACTCGCGAGTCGCCTTCATCCGATCGGCTGGCACCGTCCACTCGGCGGCCTCGAGATCAAACTCACCCCACCTGGCGCCGGTGACTTCGCTGCGCCGGGCGGCTGTCCACAGATAGAACCGCACGGCGTCGCCGTAGGGGCACGTGCCAGCCGCGGGGAGCGCGCGTAGGAGCTTGCGCAGTTCGGTCTCACCTAGGTTGCGGCTTTCCTCCCGCACTGGCTCAGGACGCTTTAGCCGGGCGGCCAACGCTAAAAGGTGCGGATCATCCTCCCCCAACCGGCGCAGCACGGCTTTGAGATACGCCGCCGCAGCGCCGGCCACACTCTTGGCCGGGTAGGCTTGGACCGCTTGGCGCAGATCGTCCGCGGAAAGTCCCGGTAAGGCGCGGTTCTTCACCTTCGCGAACACGGCCAGGATGCGGGCCTTTTGTTCGCCAGCAGTTCGCAGCTTGGCGCCGGCCCCTTTGTCGAAGTAGGCGTCGACCAACCCGATCAGTGTCCCGTCACCCTGAACCTTCGCCCGAGCGCGCGCTTGGCGGCCTTCTAATACCGGGTTACGCTGCTCATGGCGGACCTGCTGCTGCGTTCGGCGCGCGGCCTCCCGCGCCTCGGCCAGTCCCAAGGCCGGATAGGACCCGAGCGCGAAGCGCCGCGTCTGGCCGCCGGAGTCGCGCATTCTCAGGACCCAGGACTTCGCCCCGGCTGGCGTCACCCTAAGCCAGAGCCCTCGCACCCCACCCTTGTTCACGTCATCGGGGATCTCTTGCCGCGCCGCTGGCGGCTTGAGGCTGCGAAGCAGATTGGGCGAAAGAACGACACGCTCGACGCCGGCCGTTCGTTTGGCATCAGGATCACGTGGGGACACGTCGGGGACACACCTTGACGCTGCGGGGGCATATAGACTGCTGCGAAGCGATACCGACGCGCCGACGCTATGTCTAGGCGTTTCAAAGGGTTGCGGATGCTATGCGGGCGAATTTTGCGCGGCCATAATGCGCGCTGCGAACGCGAAGGCTTATTCGTAATCAGTAGGTCGGGAGTTCGACTCTCCCTGCCGGCACCAGAACACTTTCCAAATACTTGCTTTGAATTTTGATGCCGGGGCTTACGCCAGGCATCAAAGCGCCGCCGGCAGAAGTTCATCGGTCAGCCGCGGTTGGCCGTAACGCTCTGGTCTTTGAACCATACGCAAGCGCAAACGGCGTTTCGGGCCTCCAGGCGGTCGTCGGCAATCATGGTTTTGTTTGAACGAGCCGTGATACGGTTCGGACGGTTTCGGGAGTCACAGCGCTATGAGCATACTGAAGGGCATCGCAGCCGGCGTTGCGATGATCGCGCTCCTGTCGCCGATGACGGCGATGGCGCAGCCAGTCGGTCGAATTACAGGCGTGGGCGGCATATTTGTCACCAGTAAGGACCCCAAGGCACTCGCCGCCTGGTATCGCGATGTGCTCGGTATATCGCTTGAGCCGTGGGGTGGCGCCATCTTACGTTATGATGCGGCCGGCCATCCCCCGATGGCTCTCTGGACCGCCTTTCCGGTGGATTCGGAGGAAGTCGCACCGTCAAAGCGTGATTTCGTGATCAACTTCGCGGTGGATGACATAGATGCTTTTGTGCGAAGGCTAAAAGCGAAAAATGTCACGATTCTCAATCGAGTCGCTGATCCAACTGGTAAGTTCGCGTCGATTCTTGATCCTGACGGCACGAAAATCGAGCTTTGGCAGCCAATAAAAAAGTAGGTGGGACTTCGCTGCCGCCTCGATACTTCAAGAATTATGCGATCAAACGCATATGCGGTCGCTTCGCAGGCTAGCTCCCTCCCAAATCCATCCGGCGCCTGTTCGCCACGAAGGGCGATCTGCCATAGCGCCGGCTGATGGACCGCGCAGGCTGGACGGCGCAGCCTGGGGCGTGCCGCGGCCGGGCATAACGACGCGGACGACTTGCCTAGGCTGTGGCTATGGCTGTCGAAAAACGATGCGACAGCCGAATACGAATAAGCCAAAAAACCATGGCCGCGAGCGGAGCCAACGCCAGCACGAACAGAATTGGCGATCCCTGCATATACGTCGGCATCACCTTCTGCTGGCCGAGAAAGAACGATCCGGTCGCGATGAACAGCCCGCTGCACATGCGCCAGATGTGCCGCGCCATGCGGGGCCTGCCCTCCAAGCCCCGGCGTAGGATCACACGCAGGTCCAGCAACGCGGCAAAAGCCGCAAGTCCAGCAAAAACATAAAGCATGTCAGGCGCCGTGCCATTGCCACCGGCGCCAAGTGTTGCCCGTATGCCGAAGGACACGCCCATCGCCGCCACAGCGCAACCGAGAAGCATGGCGGCAATCTCGGCGAACCCATTTTCGCGAGAGCGGCGGCGGACGGACAACCAAGCGGTGATGACCAGATAGAACGTAAAGGCACCCGCCATGACGTTGCCGGGCTGGTGCAAACCGACGGCCAGGGTAACCCCCATGGCTGACACTATCAGCATGGCTACAAAAAAGACTGTGCCGGAGAGGCGATGCAGACGGCCACCTTTGGCAACTGTCAGCGCGAGCGCGCCGGACAGGATGCCGAGAATGCCTGCGGTCGCGTGAAGGATCACGGCTAGGGACATAGCCACCTTATTGGTTGCGGCGCGCCGGCGTGAAGGCGTCCTGGGGGAATGAGTGCAACCACCATGCCATAGCTGCGCCGCCTAAACCCTAGAGGGCGCCGGGCACGTCAGGTCATGGTGTCGTACACCGGCTTGTAGCGATGTTCGCCAAGTATTGGTGTCCGGCGGGGAACCGCGAGCATGACCCGGGCCAAATCGCGATGAAAGGCGTTGCGGTCTCCTTTAAACCGCGACACGCTGCGAGCCATGTCTCGCGCCAACACGCCTCAGGCAAATCGTGGTCCCTCTGCCGCGGTTCGAGCGCCAGCCGCACGCCGCCTCACCAACCTTGTTTCGAATTACATCGACTACTGGGAAGATACTGGCCCACTGTGCCGCCGAGAGGTGCCGTGCCTCCGATCGGTGCTGATCGTCAACTTGGCAGACTTCATCCGCATTACGGACGGAAGCGGCGAGGTTCTTGTGCTGGAGGCCGGTGACGGTTTCGTCACTGGCATCCACGATCGCCACGCCCTGTCTCATAGCAGCGGCAGGCAGGCCGGCGTCCATGTCTGGCTGACGGGCGAGGGTGCCGCCAATCTTTTGGGCGGTGCATCTCCCGAGATGCGAAACCGCGGCGTGAAGCTGACTGATCTTTTCGGCAGGTCGGCCGCGGATTTGGGAGAACGCTTGCTCCACACCACTGACAGCGAAAGCCGCTTTTCCATACTCGATGACGCGCTATGCGGGTGGACAGGACAGCGACGCGCCATTCGCTCTGATATGGCGTGGGCTTTTGGACAAATTCGCCGAAACCCCGCCAGGTCAATCGCGGATTTGGCAGCCGAACTCGGCTGGAGCCGGCAAACCTTGAGCGCACAATTCCGCGCCAACTTTGGAATTTCACCCAAGACCGCCATTCGCCTTTCGAGATTTGAGCGAGTCATCGCCGCCTGTGAAGACAGGCGACCTGCCTGGGCAGACATCGCCATCGAAGCCGGGTATTTTGATCAGTCTCACATGATCCGAGATTTCATCCAGTTTGCCGGCTTGACACCTGCCGAATACGCCGGCCGCTTGTCGGATGACGGCAGCCTTATAGAGATTGCTGGCTGACATTCATCCAATAGCGAAGCTGAGACGCCTGTTAGATGGCGATCAGTCAACTAGTTGGAGAATAACATTATGTCCGTTCGCCCCAGCATCACGCCCTGCCTGGTCTATAGAGACGCACCAGCGGCCATCGATTTTTTTTGTCGTGCCTTCGGGTTCACACAAAATCTGGTCGTTCCGGGCAGCGGCGCCGACGACATTGCCCATGCGCAATTGCTGTTGGATGGCAACATTGTCATGCTGGGCACCGCCTCGCCAGAAACACGCGCGCGCTTTTCGATGGTGTCGCCGCGTGACACCGATGGCTTGGTCACCACATGCGTCTGCGTGACGTTGGCTGATCCGGACGCGCACCATGCCCGCGCGGTGTCGCAAGGTGTCTGCATCATCGCCACGCCGCACGACAATGAATACGGCGGCCGCGGCTACGAGGCATATGACGGCGAGGGTCATGTGTGGAGCTTCTCATCTTATGACCCTTATGCGGTGTGAGCATCGGTAACGTGCGGCCACTTCGCTGCCCAGCTTCCCTGAATTTGCCGCGACGCGACGTCAGGAGTTGCTATGAAGTTTGCCGTTATCATCGAGTATGGAGCCGACAAGGACGGCCTGACGACCAACCACGCCTTCATCGGACATACCTTCGAACATTCCTCGACAACGGGCCAGCTGCGTGCCGCTGGTTGCTTTGCGGATGATGCTGGGGCACTGTGGGTGCTGGACGCCGACACTGCGCAGGCGGCCGACGAGATCGTTGGAGGAGACCCGCTTGTCGCGGCCGGTGTGATAACGAGTTGGCGGATACGCCCACTCGCCTACTGGTCAGCTCAGGAGGCTAAGGGCGCGCGCTAGAGCACGTTCGGTGCTTGTATCAGTACCGAAGCCGCCCTAGCCGCGAGCGGCCTGTTTCGACGGGCCAGACTGAGGGCGATCACGCGGCGCAGGTGCGCCCGGTGGCATGAGAGTGTTGCGGCATGGCCAGTCATGGTCGGTCAACAGCGTGGGGAGCAACGGGCGGGGCTGCTGGCGTCCTTCGACCATCGGCCCTGCACCGACAGACCCAGCCGCCCGGTAGAACTCAAACGCGGCCGTGGTGCTCTCCGGGCTGCCAGCCGCCATTCCCGGACCAATCAGTGACGGGGAGTCTGGGGTGGATGGCAGGGCAATCGAGCGAAGCAACAGGACTGACGTATAGCGATATAAAGCTGGGGGAGATGTGCCATCCCCCCCCAGACCGCCCGTCGATTACTGGCTCCCGCCAAAATCTTGACTTGGCGTTAGGGGAGAGCGGGACACTCCCCCCAAGTCTTTGTCCCATCAATCGATTGCCCTGGGGGGATGGCACATCTTACCGAGCCTTTTCGCCGCCTCACCCCAACTGCACGCACCAAGGGTGACGCCCCGCCTTATCCGGGCGTAATCTCCGCCCGTGCGCGTGACGAAGACCACGCCCCAGGGGAGTATCGCCACCATGGCCGACGACACGCTGATCCACGTCAAGCCCGCCATTGCCGCCGGCGCACGCGTCAATGCCGAAGCCTATCGCCTGATGCAGAACCATGCCGCGCGCGATCCGCAGCATTTCTGGGCGGCGCAGGCCGAGCGCATCGCCTGGATCACCCCGCCGACGGTGATCAAGAACACGAGCTTCGAAGGCGATGTGCAAATCAAATGGTTCGAGGACGGGCAACTGAACGCGTCGGCCGTGTGCCTGGACGCGCAATTGGCCGAACACGGCGAAGATATCGCCATCATCTGGGAGGGCGACGATCCGGCCGCATCCCGCCGCATCACCTACCGCGCGCTGCATGAGGAAGTGTGCCGGCTGGCCAATGCCATGAAGTCCCTGGGTGTGTCCCGCGGCGATCGCGTAACGATCTATCTGCCCATGGTGCCCGAGGCCGCGGTGGCCATGCTCGCCTGCGCGCGCATCGGCGCCATCCATTCGGTGGTCTTCGGCGGCTTTTCACCCGATAGCCTGGCCAACCGCATTCAGGATTGTTCAAGTTCGCTTCTGATCTGCGCCGATCAGGGACGGCGTGGCGGGCGCAGCGTGGCAATCAAGGAAAACGCGGATGCGGCGCTGGCGCAATGCCCGACGGTGCAAAACGTCATCGTCGTTACGGTGACCGGCGCGCAGGTGGCGCGCCAGGCGGGACGCGATCATGATTACGCGGCATTGCTGGCGCAGGCTTCGCCCGATTGCGCGCCCGAGCCGATGGGTGCCGAGGATCCGCTGTTCATTCTCTATACCAGCGGCAGCACGGGCAAACCCAAAGGCGTGCTGCATACCACCGGCGGCTATCTTGTGTGGGCGAGTTTCACCCACGAGCTGGCGTTCGACTACAAGCGGGGCGAAATATTCTGGTGCACCGCCGATGTCGGCTGGGTCACCGGCCACACCTATATCGTCTATGGCCCGCTGGCCAATGGCGCGACCACGGTCATGTTCGAAGGCGTGCCGACCTACCCCGACAGCGGGCGCTTCTGGCAGGTCATCGACAAGCACCAGGTCAACATTTTCTACACCGCGCCCACCGCCCTGCGTTCGCTGATGCGCGAGGGCGACGCGCCGGTGCGCGCGTCCAGCCGCGCCAGCTTGCGCATCCTGGGCAGCGTGGGCGAGCCGATCAATCCCGAAGCCTGGCTGTGGTATTATCGCGTGGTGGGCGAGGAGCGCTGCCCGGTCGTCGATACGTGGTGGCAGACCGAAACCGGCGGCATCCTGATCAGTCCTTTGCCAGGCGCCATCGCGCAGAAACCGGGCAGTGCCACGCTGCCGCTGCCCGGCGTCTTTCCGATCCTTGTCGATGCCGAAGGCCAGGAATTGGAAGGTGCCGCCGAAGGCAATTTGTGCATCACCGATAGCTGGCCCGGACAGATGCGCACGGTGTTCGGCGATCACGCCCGTTTCGTGCAGACCTATTTTTCAACCTATCCCGGCCGCTATTTCACCGGCGACGGCGCGCGGCGCGATGCCGATGGATATTGGTGGATCACCGGGCGCGTGGATGACGTGATCAATGTCAGCGGCCACCGCATGGGCACGGCGGAGGTGGAAAGCGCGCTCGGCAGCCATCCCAAAGTGGCTGAGTCGGCTGTCGTGGGTTTTCCGCACGACGTGAAGGGCCAAGGGATTTACGCCTACGTGACATTGCGCGGCGGCGTGGAGGCGAGCGAGGATTTGCGGCGCGAATTGGTGGCCTGGGTGCGCCGGCAGATCGGGCCGATTGCGGCACCCGACGAAATCCAATGGGCGCCCGCGCTGCCCAAAACGCGATCGGGCAAGATCATGCGGCGCATCCTGCGCAAGATCGCGGCCAGGGAAACCGACAATCTGGGCGATACGTCCACGCTGGCCGACCCCGCTGTGGTCAGCCAACTGGTGGAGAACCGCGCCGGCTGACCTGCCCTCAGCCATCCCTGCCGCTGTTTTGGGGAACGTCACCGCCGCCACCACGTTGCGCGCGGGTGGACACCGAAGACGAAGCCCTGCAGCGCCATGCGGCCGCGCATGAACCCGTCTCCGACTGCCCGCTGGTGCCGGGCAACCACATCACGCTGCTTCCCAGCGGCGATGCCGCCTTTGCCGCCATGTTCGCCGCGCTTGAGCGGGCGCGCGATCACATCCACCTGGAATACTACATTTTCGACAACGTCCACTATGCGGGCCGATCGCTGCTCGATGTATTGTTGGCGGCGCGTGCACGCGGCGTGCAGGTGGCGTTGATCTATGACAGCGTCGGCAGCCTGCATACGGCTGACAGTTTCTTCGACACGCTGTCAGCCGCCGGCGCGTACGTGCTGGAGTTCCACCCGGTCAATCCGCTGCGCAAGCATTTTGTCTGGCACCTGAACGACCGCGATCACCGCAAGATCATGATCATCGATGGGCATCTGGCCTTTATCGGCGGCGTCAACCTCTCCCGCGTCTATGAAAATCCGCCGGAAGCCGGCACGCCGCCGCAGGCCAAGCACGGCTACTGGCACGATTGCGCCATCGCCATGCACGGTCCCGTCGTGGCGCAGGCGCAAGCGTTGTTTCTGGACACATGGCAGCGCCACGGCGGCGACAAATTGCCGGCATGCGATTTGTATCCCCCGCCCGCGCCGGCCGGCCATGACATCGTGCGCATCGCCGGCAGCCTGCCGCATGAAGCGCGCCAGCTCTACTTTCGCGGCATACACACCGCGGTGCAGATGGCGCGGCACCGTATCATCCTGACCACGGGCTATTTCGTGCCCACGCGCGGCGAATGGCAGATGCTGGCAGATGCCGCCAGGCGCGGTGTGCAGGTCGATCTGATCCTGGCCGGGTATTCGGACGTGCACGGCGCCTGGCACGCCGCGCGGTCTCTCTATGGCCGTTTGCTGGATGCTGGCGTGCACATCCACGAACTGACAGATGGCTTTCTGCACGCCAAGGCGGCCGTGGTCGATGGCGTGTGGTCCTGCATCGGCAGCAGCAACCTCGACCGGCGCAGTTTCTCCTTCAACAACGAAGTGGATGCGGTGGTGCTGGGGCGCGATACGGCGCGTGACGTGGTGGCGCTGCTGGAAGGCTGGATGGCGCGCGGGCGGGAGGTGACGCTTGACGGTTGGCGGCGGCGATCCTGGTGGGAGCACTTGGCGGAGTTGCGGGCGCGGGTGTGGGAAAGGTATATGTGAGAAAGGAAGGTCTTCTTTTTTGAAAAAAAGAAGCAAAAAACTTTTGTCAGTTTGTATCACGCGAGCTAAGAGACATCTTGCACGCATCCAACATTCAAAAGTCTTTTTGCTTCTTTTTCTTCAGAAAAAGAAAGATCCCTAATACATGTGCTGGCCGCCGTTCACGGACAATGTGGATCCGGTCACGAAATCCGCATCGTCCGCGGTCAGGAACAAAACCCCGCGCGCAATGTCATCGGCGCGCCCCAGCCGGCCCACCGGAATGCGCGCAATGATTTTCTGCAGCACGTCCTCCGGCACCGCGCGCACCATGTCGGTATCGACATACCCAGGCGCGATCGCATTGACGGTGATGCCGAACCGCGCGCCTTCCTGCGCCAAGGCCTTGGTGAAACCATGGATGCCGGATTTGGCGGCGGCGTAATTGACCTGTCCATACTGGCCAGCCTGCCCGTTGACCGAGCCCACATTGACGATCCGGCCGAATTTCTTGCCCTTCATGCCATCGAAGGTCAGCTTGCACAGATTGAAGCAGCTGCCTAAGTTGGTGTCCAGCACCGCATCCCACATGTCGCGCGTCATTTTCAGCATCGTGCCGTCGCGCGTGATGCCGGCATTGTTGACCAGGATTTCAATGGTGCCGTGCTCGGCCTCGATCCGCCGTACGGCCTCGGCGCATTGCGTGAAGTCGCCGGCATCGAACTTGATCGTGGGAACGCCGGTTTCGGCATGGAAGGCCTCGGCGGCCGCATCGTTGCCGGCGTAGCTGGCCCCCACCATGCGGCCGGCCGCCGTCAACGTGGTGCTGACGGTTGCCCCTATGCCCCTGGTTCCGCCGGTCACGAGTGCCACGCGCGCCATAACTGCCCTCCTGGATTTTCTTATGGCGCCATACAACCAGCACGGCGGGCTGCGCGCCAGGGGGTAAGGCACTCGGGCCTGAACGAACTCTCAAGGACTCGCTGGCAGAGTTTAGCGTGCACCCCCACCCGTCAGTTCAGGAAACGGCCATGCACACACGCTCCCCAAGCCGCGTCAGGCCGCCTTATGGACTGGCCTTTCCCGTGCACGAGCTGGTCTTCATCCGCGCCTGGGCGGAAGGCCGTGGCCTGAGGATGAACATCCTGCTGGACCAGGTGCGGGACGGCGCGGTGTTCGAGGA
>CAXUNZ010000018.1:12848-26542 GCA_964252525.1 uncultured Acetobacteraceae bacterium | reverse complement strand
GCGGCTTGCGACCGCCGCTTAGCCTGGGCGAAGCTAATAATCGACGGGGGGTTTGGGGGGGATGGCACATCCCACCCAACCTTCTTTTCCTTTCACTATTGTCTTGGCCTCGACAACGCCTGGTACGACTTGGCCGCTACCCGCATCCCAGCGCCGCGATCATCGCCGAGAGCGCGCGCAGGTTCGCCGCACCGGTTTTGGCGAGCACGCGGGCCGCTTGCGCCTTGACTGTGCCCGCCGCCACGCCGCGGCTCTGCGCGATCAGCGAGGTACTTTCACCGCACAGCAATTGCGGCACGATGCCGGCCTCTGCCGCGGTCAGTCCGAACAATTCCATCAATGCCATGGGCGGCGCGTCGATCGTGGCGCCCAGGTCCCGCAGCGTGATCATGACGCAGGCCATGGCAGAAGCGGGCAGCCCGGCCTGGTTGGCCAATTGTACGCCGAGCGGCTCGACCGTGGCGGCAAGCGGGGCACGAGCATGGGCGCGCGGAACAGACACACAACCACCCGGACCGCCGGCGGCCACGCTTGCGGCCAGCGCCTCCAGCTTTTCGGCACTGGGTCCGGTCAGGCGCGCCTCTCCCCAGCAGTCGAGCAACAGGCCGGAATCCGCCGCCATGCGCCTGGCCACGGCGTTGGAAAACAGGATCGTGCCACGGCTACCCAGAACGATGATGCCGTTTGGCGAGACATCCATCGCCGCGCCACGCACGGCGCTGGCGAAGCGTTCGGCGGCGAGCAGCGCTTCCAGCCGCACGGCCGCGGCGACGTGGCGGCCCAGGCCGTCCAGCGCCGTGTGCTCGGCCTCAGTAAAGAAAGGAGCGCCCGTCTGCCTTTGCAGCCCCATGCCGATGACGGCCGTGCCCTCCAACAAAGCGGTTGTGCATAGCGTGAACGCGGCGGCTTGTGGCTCGGCGGGCCAGGCGGGATCACCGCGCAGGCGGCCATCATGCGTCTCGAGCGGCCAATTGCGCGAGGCCAGGACGAAGGGCTGTGAAGCGGGGCGGCTGCGGCGGAACAGCAGGCCCGCCTCCGCACCAAAGGCCGCGCACAGGGCGGACCACGCCTCACCCCAGCCCTGCCGTGTCGCGGCTGCCTCGTAGAAACAGGCGATCAGGTCGGCATCGGGTGCGAAAGAGGAGAGCATGGCGATAAATCCCCGCGCTGGTTGAGCGCAGGATGGCTTCCGCAGGAGCAAGCGAGTTAATGAAAGGTTAGCAAAACTTAGCAAACGTCCTTTCGGCCGCGGCCTTTGGATTGCCTCAAGGCGCGCCTGATGCGGGTGCGGCACGGCCATCGCCAAGGTGTCTTGTCTCGCCGAACCGCGCCCGGTCTCCCGTCAGGGAGGCTGCGGCGCAAAACGTCACCGCCCCTCACCCATCGCCTGAATCATGAACGCCCTCTTCAACCGAGGCATGCGGTGAACCGCCGCAATGCCCAGCCCGCGCGCCAGACGCACCAGCGAATTATCCGTGCTGAACAACCGGTCCAGCGCATCGGTGGCCGCCAGCATGCTGACCACATCGACCCGCCGCGCGCGCTGGAAGCGCGCCAGCAACGCGGCACCACCCAGGTCTTCGCCGCGTCCGTGCGCCGCGATCAGCAAATCCGCCAGCGCAATGGCATCGCGCAGGCCAAGGTTCAGCCCCTGGCCCGCGATCGGATGGATGCCGTGCGCCGCATCGCCCACCACGGCCAGGCGCTGCGCCACTGTGCGATGCACGTACATGGCCGACAGAGGGTACATCCACCGCCGCCCGGCGGGCCGCACCCAGCCAAGATGGGGGCCCAGACGCCGCGCGATCTCGGCACCGAAAGCGGCGTTGTCCAATGCCATGAATTGCGGCGCATCGGCCGATTTTTCGGTCCAGACGATCGCCGACAAATTCTCGCCGTGCTCGCCGGGCGCCATCGGCAATTGCGCGAAGGGGCCGGCCGGAAGGAAATGCTCCAGTGCCGTGCGCTGATGCGGATGTTCGTGCACGATGGCCGAAACGATGGCGTGCTGATGGTAGGGCCAGCGCTGCACGGTCAGCCCGGCCTGGCGGCGCAACGGCGAATTTCGCCCCTCGGCGGCCACGATCAGGCGCGCCTCGAATGCCTCACCGGTGGACAGCAAGACGCGGGCCGCCCCCGCATTCCGGCTGACGGCCGCCTCCGCCGGCGCAAAGACATCGATGCCGCAAAGCGCGTGAAGCCGGGCATTGACCGCCACGCGCAAGCTGCGCGCCTCCACCATCCAGCCCATCGCGCCCGTTTCGGCACGGCCCAAGCCGGTGATGTCGAAATGCAGGAACAGCGGCGAGGCCGCGCGGCCCACGCGCCCGTCCGAGACCCTGATCTGTTCGATCGGTCCCGCCGGCAAGGGCAGCGCGTCCCACAACCCGGCATCGACCAGCAGCCGGCGCGATCCGGCCGCAATGGCATAGGCGCGCCCATCGAAATCCGGGTGCTCCATCGGCGGCAAGGCGGCACGATCGACCACGGCCACGCGCAGCCCCGCGCCGGCCAGGCGGCACGCGAGCGCACCGCCGACCGGCCCCGCGCCCACGACACAGACATCATACATCATTGCCTTGCCCCTCCAGGGGCGTTCTACTGCCCTATTGCCGGGCAGCGCGCCGCCTCACGCCGCGGTGTGTTTGTTGTAAGGCTCGCGACAACGGCCTTCATGGGCGGTCAACGGAGTTAGGGATGAAGCTCATCATGGCCATCGTCAAACCCTTCAAGCTCGATGACGTGCGGGAGGCGCTGACGCCGCTCGGCGTGCAGGGCCTGACCGTCACCGAGGTCAAGGGGTTCGGCCGTCAGAAAGGCCAGACCGAAATCTACCGGGGCGCCGAGTACCACGTGAGCTTCCTGCCAAAGGTCAAGGTCGAGATCGCCGTGCCGGACGAGCAGGCGGATACGGTGGTCGAAGCCATCATGCGCGCGGCGGCCACGGGCAAGATCGGCGATGGCAAGATCTTCGTCCTGCCGATCGAGCGGGCGGTGCGGATTCGCACGGGCGAGATGGACGAGGCGGCGCTCTGACAATGAGGGCGTTTTGTTCGAGAGACAAGGACGTCCTAGATGGACGCATAGATAGATGCGTGGCACGCCGCATGATAGAGATGGACAGAAAGGCGCTTGACTCTAGTCTCCAAGATCGATACGTTGGAAGCTCGGTAGGCAAATGAGTTTCCCCTCTCCGCGCGATTCTTGGCGGAGTTTGTCGCTGAAGGCAAAGCTCATTGTTGTTGCCGTCATTATCGCGACAATCCCGCTCCTGTTGCATGCTCACTTCGTCGCTGTCCTGATTTGGGCCTTAGTTGGCGCCATTATTCAAGGAATTGGCTTTTCTACCGGTTCAAAAGCTGCTGGAAGCGTGTTGGCCGATGACAGGCGCAAAGGACCGCTTGACAGTAGTGACGATCGGCCGCCGGTGGTCACGCGGCGAGACCAGTCAACGGCCGCAAGAAAGACGGTCCTCGCGGGTGCCGAGAGGCAACTGGCAGAGTTGATCGGCATGGAGGGCGTGAAACGTCAGATCGAGAAAATAACCGCGTTCGCCGCCATGAGCCGGGAGATTGAGGGCAAACAAGGTAAACAAGATCAATCTTTGAGCTTCGTGTTCCTCGGTTCTCCAGGCACAGGAAAGACGACCGTTGCGAGGATTTTGGGCGACATATTTTTCGGAGTGGGCGTGCTAGACAGTGGGCACCTTGTGGAGGTCGATCGCTCCGGTTTGGTCGGTGGGTTCATCGGACAAACCGCTCTGAAAACCGGCAAAGCATTACATAGTGCGTTAGATGGTGTGCTGTTTATCGATGAAGCGTATTCTCTTTCACCGAAGGATGCCCACGGGAACGACTTCGGGCATGAAGCTATCGACACTCTGCTTAAGTTCATGGAGGATAACCGCTCCAGGCTCTGCGTCATCGCGGCTGGTTACACTGACGAGATGAAGCGCTTCCTGTCGTCGAATCCTGGCCTGCGCTCGCGCTTCACGCGCATCGTGAGCTTCCCCGATTACGATACAGCTGAGCTGATCAGCGTTCTAACCTGTCAGGCCAGGGCGGAAAACTACGACTATTCCGCCAAGGCGCTGGAACTGGCTACCACCTTGTTCGAAACGTCGGCGCCGCGCATCGGTGAACTCGGAAATGCCCGTTTTGTCCGTAACTTCTTCCTGAAGTGCAAGGAAGCCCACGCGCTCCGCTTTGTCGGAGTGAGGAACACCCGCGAAATATCCTCAAGCTCATTTGGCTTGATTTCGGACCTGGATGTCAGGGAAGCCATTGCCGACTACGCCGAACAGGAGGGTCTGCAAATAGTCTGACAAAAAGTGGGACTACAAACGCTGCTGGGTCAAAGTCGGCTTCTCCTCGGACTTCTACATGAAACGAACGAGCCATTGCGCACGGTCGAGCTGTGGGACCGAAGCACAATCTTTCAGACAGCTTGAGAGCAGGCTTTGAAACTATCGCCGGGTAAAGAAGAAGCAAAAAAACTCGAAATTCTGGCGAGGCGTTGCAACGAACGCGCATCTGAACTTTCAAAAATTTTTTTGCTTCTTTTTTTCAAAAAAGAAGGCCTTCCTGTCCTACGCCGCCCGCTGCCGCTCCATATACATATCCATCACCTCATTCACCGGCCCGTCCGCGCGAATGCGCCCATGGTCAAGCCAGATCACGCGTGAACACCAATTGCGCACAGCCAGGTTCTGATGCGATGACAGCACCAGGATCTCCGACCCATGCACGACATTCTCCAGCCGGCCCATCGCCTTGGCCAAAAAGCCGACATCGCCCGCCATGAACCACTCATCCATCAGCAACACCTGCGGATTGATCGCCGTGGCCAGCGCAAATCCCAACCGCACCACCATGCCCGAACTGTAGAACCGCACGGGCAGATCGAGGAACTCGCCCAATTCGGCGAACGCGCCGACATCGTCTTCCAGCCGCGCGATCGCCGGCTTGCCAAGACCGTTGTACAGCCCGCGCAACAGGATGTTCTCGCGCCCGGTCAGCTCGGGATTCATGCCGAACTGCGTGTCCAGCAAGGCATTCAGGCTGCCATCGACGCAGACGCGCCCGCACACGGGTTCGTAGATGCCCGCCAACGTGCGCAGCAGCGTGGTCTTGCCCGCGCCGTTGGTGCCGACCAGGCCCAGCCTGTCCCCGCTGCGCAAGGTGAAGCTGATATCGCGCAGCGCCTGCACCACCGTGCGGCGCTGCCTGTCCTCGCCCAGGCGGCCAGCCGCGGCGGCAAACACCGTCTTCTTCAGGCTGCGCGAACTGCCGTGATAAAGCGGAAAATCGACCGAGAGGTTGTCCGCCACCATACGTGCCATTGGGCGCGCCATGCGGCTCACATCCAATACGCCAGGCGCGAGCGCACGCGCGCGAACAGCAGCGCCGTCAACGCGCAAAATCCGGCGCTGAACAGGACGGCCGAGCTCCACATGCCGGCCGGGATATGCCCGCCCAAGAGCGGCTGGCGCACGATTTCGAGCAGCGCATCGAAGGGATTGAGCGCCAGCCACCACACGTTGCCCTTCAGCTGCTCGGGCCGCCAGATGATCGGCGTGACGTAGAAGGCGATTTGCATGATGCTGCCGATGATGGGCGGGATGTCGCGAAAGCGCGCGCAGACCAGGCCAAGCGCCAGGCAGGCGGCAAAGGCATCGAGCAGCCACAATGCCAGCCCAGGGAGGGCCATCAGCGCGCTCCAGCCCGGCCAGGTGCCATAGAGCGCAAAAACCACGACGATGACAGGGATGTTATGCGCCAGCCCGATCACGGTGCGCACGACCACGCGGATCGCATGCACAAAAAACGGCATGCGCACCGAGCGGATCGTGTTTTCGGATTGCAGGAAGGTGTTGCACGCATCGCCCACATGCGCGCCGATGGCGGTCCACAACACCAGGGAGAGCGCCAGAAAGGGCAGGTAGCCCGACAAGGTCATGTGGAACAGCAGGCTGTAGAGCGCCCCCATCGCGCCCACCCACACCGCCGTGGAAATCGTCAGCCAGAAAGGTCCCAGCAGCGAGCCGCGATAGCGCAGCTTGATGTCCAGCCAGCCCAGGGCCGTGCCCAGGCGCCACAAGGCGGAACCTTCGGTCAGGTCACGCCACGCCAGGCGCATCCTGGCGGAGTGGCTGATGTCCGCGTTGATGTCCATGGAGGTGGGCATCAGCAGCGGAATGGCGTGGTCGAGACCTTGATCCATGCGGGGGGGCGGGTACTCCATCCCTCTGGCAGCCGCAACCGGGCGCCTGCGCAGTGTGGACCAGGGCGGCTTGCCTGTCACACCCTCGACCCGGCCGCCTGGCACAATCTTTGGACGCAACCGGGACCATTGTTTGCTTGCAAGCGGTTGTCCATTCCCGTAGGCACTTAGGCGGGTTCATTCACGTGCGACTCAAGGCTGGCACGTCTTCTTGCAAGGTGCGGTTGGGTGCGGCGGAATGGTCCCGGCAACGGGTCGGGGACAAGGCGATGGGTGCAACGCCAAACGGCACGCAGGCAGCGCCGCGGAGAATGCGGATCGCACGGGCAGTAGCCTCGCTGGGTCTGCTGGGCCTGCTCGCCGCCTGTGCGGGCCACACGCCGATGGCCAATTCCGGCCTGACCGCCAGCCAGGAAGCCGCCGTTTATAAATCCCACGCCCGCGCCAATTACGCCCCGCCCGGTCCTCCCGGCGACCCGTGGGGGCCCTATGTCGTCGAGGCCTCTCGCCGCTTCGACGTGCCGGACGTTTGGATACGGGAGGTCATGCACGTTGAATCCGGCGGCTACCAGTTCCGTGCCAGCGGCGCGCTGACCACCTCGCCCGTCGGCGCCATGGGCCTGATGCAGCTGATGCCCGAGACCTATGACGAGGTGCGCGCCCGCTATACGCTCGGCGATGACGCCTTTGACCCACACAACAACATCATGGCCGGCGCTGCCTACATTCGTGAAATGTATGATGCCTTCGGCAGCCCCGGTTTCCTGGCCGCCTATAATGCGGGACCGGCGCGGCTGGAGGATTACCTGACGCATAACCGCCCGCTGCCCGACGAGACCCGCCGCTACGTCTACATGATCGGCACGCGCATCGCAGGCACCTGGCCGGTCAACCGCTCGCCCAACGAACAGCTCGCGGTCAACCAGATCCCGGTCAGCATCCCCGCGGGTCCGCGTTGGGCCGTGCATCGCCGCGTCATGGTGGCCTCACGCGGGCGGCGCGGGCATGAAGTCAGTGTGCGCTACGCCGCCTATCAGCATCGCAGCCGCGCCCAGGCGCCCGTGGAGGTCGCCGAGGCGCCCGAACCGCGCATCCGCATGGCGATGGCCGAGCACCGTGGTGGCATCCACCTGATCACGCCGGCCATGGCCTCGGAGTCGATGAACGTGGGCGGACACCATTGGGCGGTTCAGGTCGGCACCGGGAGCACCGCGCATGGCAGGATCTCTCACACCAGGGTGGGCGGCATGACGCACGATGTCGCGGTGCATACGTGCCAGAAGCTGGCGCATCACAAAGGCGGCTGCGTGGTCGTATCGCCCGCCGCGCAGTAGTAAGGCCAGGGGCCCTGCCCCTCGCCAGCGGTGCTTGAACCGGTGGCGCTTCTGGCGAGCCCCGCGGGAGGCGGGCTTGCAGACCTCCGTTAGCTATCCCGACGCTGCCTCAAGGCCGCGAAAGGGTGATCCCCAGCGTCATCGCTCAATTCCGGCAGTGCGGCGCCCGGCCTTTTGGGGAACGGATGCAGGCACAGCGCCAGTTGCTCGACCGCCGCCTCGCCCACATCGATCGAGGCGCCTGCGTAAGGGATTTCATCGGGCGCATCGATGTCGATCTCCTCGCTCTGCATGCCCTCGGGCACGAAGCGGACCTCGAAATCCTCCGCGATGTCGCTCTCGAAATCCTCGCCGGTCACCACGCAGCGCTGGCACACGCGCGCGCGCAATTGCCCATGCGCCTGCACGGTCGCGCCCTCCCAGCGGCGGAGCTGGAAACGGCAGGTCAGGCTGATGACGGCCACGATGGCCAGGCGCACGGCCACGGCGGCGCACTCGGCCTGTGTGGCCTCCACGCCGGCGCTGCTGGCCTCGCCCATCCGATCGATCGCGAAGGGGCGGCTGAGTTCGAGCGCGCTCATGGCAGCACCTGCATGGCGGGCAGGAAATCGACCGCGCCCGCGCGCAGGTGTGCGAGGTCCTGGGTGGCCAGATGGCGGTCCTGGCGCAATGTGGCCTGGGCCAGATTGGCGGCCGCACCTGGTGGTGCCTGGCCGCGCCAGACGTTGCGGGCGAGCGCGCTGCTCAGGGCCTGCGCGTCACGGGCGGCGAGCGGCGCCTCGTAAGCCAGCGCGCGGCCGTGAAAGGCCTCCCACATCGCACGCATGCGCTTGGGGATGGCCAGATCGCCCACGCCGAGCTCGCGCAGGTTGAAGTCCATATCGGCAAACATGGCGTCGAACACGGCCTGCGCCAACGCGGGTCCGGGCGCCGGCAAAGCGCGGGTGCGGCGAATGACCAGGGCCGCGAAGAGGCCCACGAGGTCGAACCGGCCATCCAACGTGTCCGGCACGCCGAGGGACTGGAAATAGACCGGCGCGCGGGCCGCCTGTACCGCGGCGGTGTAGAGGCTGAAGCCGGCGCGCTCGTGCCGGCTGGTGCGCAGGAAAGAGAGGATGCCCATGGGTGTGCCGTGGTTGCGTGAAGCGGAAGAACTGGGGGGAACGAGCCGTTCCCCCCAGACCCCCCGTCGATTTTTTGCTGAGTTGACATCCCTCGCCGCACCATGACACGGACGGTGCAATGTCCCGCTTCCGCCTGCTTCGCGTCGCCCTGCTGCTGCTGCCGCTCAGCGCCTGCAGCGTCTTTCACATCTGGGACCCGCTGAACGTCCGCCGCGGGGCGCTGATCGATCCCGACTCGCTGAAGGAGCTCGTGCCGGGAACCTCGACGCGGGCGGATGTGACCTCGGTGCTCGGCTCGCCGACGGCGCGCGCGACCTTCGATGATAATCGTTGGATCTACTACACGGCGATCACCACCACGCGGATCGGGCGCGTGCCGGCCGTGACCAAGCAAAGCGTCCTTGTGTGCAATTTCGACGCGAATGGCACGCTGCGTTCGATCGATCAGCTCGACAAGAAGGACGCCAAGCAGATCGCAATGGCGCCGGGCGCCACACCTTCGCCCGGCAGCGAGGCCGGGTTCATGCAGCAGCTGTTGGGCAATGTGGGCAAATTCACGCCGGCGGGGATACCGGGCGGGTCGAGTTCGTCCACGCCGGGTGGGACGAACACCGTAAGGTAGTCGAGGTCACGTGGTCCCAAATTTCAGGGTCAACCGCTTGCAGCCGAAGCTAACTTTTCGCACGCCGCCCATCCAAGGTAATCTGACACGCAATCGTCATCAGTGGGCTACAATCCTCTGTTGATTAGGGACGGGCATAAGCAACCTTTCAAAAGGTTCTTATAAAAAACGACGTCCCTTAAAGATGCTCGTTGCTTTTCCCTTTTTATACCGCTACCGTCTCAACCTGCTTGTCGTTGCGCTACTTAGCGCTAAGCTAATTAGCGTCACCGCGCTCGGCCTGTTCCATGCGTGGTGTCGTGCAAAGTCCCATAGTTTCTAGCTAGGGAGGTGGATATGCCAGCCGGGATTGATACTCCAACGGACGCTGGACGGGTAATAAGCGATATTCAGAACGCCAAACTTGATTTTGTCGTACGTTATTATCGCAATCCGACCTCCCGCTGGCCTTCTCTCTCTCAAAGTGAGGCGCGCCTACTGTCTGCGGCCGGACTGCAGATTGCAGTCGTATGGGAGTCAGCTTCAACCGACGTTTCATACTTCTCGCGCCTGTCTGGTGTAGATGATGCGACGAGTGCCTATCACCAAGCCCACGCTCTTGGGCAGCCGGCGGGAAGCGCTATTTACTTCGCAGTGGATTTTGATGCAACGGCTCAGCAAATTGTCGGTCCTGTCGATGAATACTTTCGGGGTATCTCCTCTGGCTTTGCGGCTGCCGGTGGGGACTCGCCGGACTACAGGGTCGGCGTTTATGGTTCAGGAGCAGTGTGCCAATCGTTGATAAGCGCAGGACTGGCAGAGTACAGTTGGCTTGCTATGTCTACAGGTTGGGCTGGCTACCGGACGTTTGCTGGCTGGAATATCAAGCAAGGCAAAGCTCTGCCTTCTCTTCGGTTCGATCATGATTCAGACCAAGCGGCGGCAGATTACGGGGGCTTTCAGGTTGACACGGCCGTATTGCGCGCAAGCTTGACATCCTAGCGACAGCGCCAAGTTTATCAAACTTTTTCGCTCGAGCTCGTAGAAGACCACGGAAACCTCTTAAATGATGCCATGGACCATTATTGAGAAGTTGCTGTTAGTTGACAAGAAAGTTGCGCTTATAATTCTCGGAGGCTTGGGAACGTTCGCAGCAGTCGCGGTCGTTCAGGCCTTCAAGCTTGATTGGAACGGAAGCCTTCTTATCGCTGGGTATGTCGTTGGCTTTGGAGTATTGCTTTTTCTGCTGTCAACAATCATAGACGATCAGACTAGCCGAACGGTGATAAGTCGCTTCTTAACCTTTATATTCATGCTATTTATGAGCGCGCTGTTTGTTGGGGCGGTAATGCCCCATGCAACGTTCATAAATCCTCCATCGTGCCTTATCCGTTTTTGGGCGCCTTGCAGGACACCAGGCGGCGTGATCGACAATCTTGTAGATCAAGCGCAATTGCCAAAACCTTCCACCGTTCCTCCTCTAGGGGATGTCGGTGCTCTTCCAAGCGGCATCTACCATTATAGGGTGTACATACAATTTGCAGGCGAGATAAAGCGCGGGGACGTGGTGGCTGTAGCTCATGAATTACGTGCTCAGGGCTGGAATGTTGAGGGGGCGAATCAGGGTGGCGAGAGGTTGGCAGCCGGAGCCTATCTGAACGAGATTAGGTAGAATAGCCAGGCAGCTGAACCCGCAGCCCGAGAACTGGCGCGTCAAATACAATCCACAAATTTGGTTTCGCACGTAATATCAATTAAGCAGAATTCTGACATAAAGAGTGGAACCCTTGAGGTCTGGATTAGCCGAACGTAAATTGGTCTTTACAAACCCCTTGCCGATGCAATAAGTGACACAACCGTTGAGCAAACCTATTACTAGACTGACCGCCTGATCCTCAGTCGCTTGGTCAAACAGTTCGCTTACAACTCTACGGCTGTCGAGCCGGGTGATCGCACCACGGGCCACAAATCGCAGCTAAGAGACACGTCACCATCGCAACTCAGGCGTCCGAGAACATTCACCTCGACAAGGTGCGTGCGCGATTGACTGAAACGAAGGCCAAAAGTCACCCTTGGCTTTTTACGGAGGCGCGTCCGTGGCGCGGCCTAAATCGGCCGCGCCAGGGTCGGGGCGAGGCTACCGGCAGGCCGCGTTGCCGATGCTCAGAGTCGTTTGATTGGTGGTGCAGCCATAGCCTGGACCGCCAATCACCGTCGCCGGAGCGCCCTTGATATAGGCGATGTCGTATTCGCCTATGCCGCCGCTGTTGCAGAGCGCAATCGCCTGCTTGGCGGTTGCCAGCGTGCATTCCGAGACTTTGCTGCCGCTGACCAGGAGTGCATCCTTCACGACCTTCGTCGGCACCGCCTGGGCGCATTTCTTGACGAACTGAGCATCGCCAGCCGTGCCGTTGAAGTAGGCAACGCCCTTGAGGCTGCCTGACTTGCAATACGTCTTGGCCTGCGCAGCCGAGGCCAGATCCACTTCCGTTGGCGATGCGGCCCGCGCGTGCCCGGACGCACCCACGCCAAGCGTGATCACGGCAACGATCATTCCACTTTTCAGCCGTGCGGACACGGCGCCCGATTTACGATTTAGGTGCGGCATGAAACCCCTCTCGTTCGGATTGAGAACACCGCAACGATGTGGGCAAACGCGTGAACTGTAAAGCGATCGCCGACGCAGGCTGCACGCCTTGCGCGCGCCGGATACGCCGCCGGAATTCGCTTTGCGCGCCCGCCTAAAAATGGCTCCAGCCGCCGCTGCCGAGTTCGGCGGCGCTGCCATCGCCACGCACCCCCGTCACACTTCCCGAACCGGGACCAAACCTCCCAATTCGCGTGACCGCGACGCCGCTTTGCGCGCAGGCACGCCCTAGCGCAACCGCCTTTTCCGGCGGCACGGCAAGCAGCAATTCGTAATCGTCGCCGCCGGCAACGCCACTTTCAACGAAACTCGGCCCCTCCGCCCGACCCGCCTGAGAAACCGGCACCAGCGCGGTTTCGATAACCAGCGACACGCCTGATGCACGCGCCATGTGCCCCGCATCCTGGACGAGCCCGTCCGAGACATCCATCGCCGCGTGCACCATGCCGTGCAAGGCCAGCCCCAGGCGCGGCTCCGGCAGACGGTATCGCCGCGCCAGCGAACCATCAGGATCGGCCCGCTCCCCGCGCACGGCCGCAAGCCCGAGCACGCCATCGCCAATCGTGCCCGTCACCCACAAATCGTCGCCCGCACGCGCGCCGCTGCGCCGCCACGCCTGGCCGGGCGCCAAATGGCCGAGCATCGTCACCGACAGCGAAAGCGGACCAGGCGTGGAGGTCGTATCGCCGCCGAACAGCTCCACGCCGTAACGCGCCTGATCGGCGGCAAGCCCGGACGCAAAGGCGGCAAACCAGGCCTCGGGCGTGCCGTGCGGCGCGGACAGCGTCAGCAGGTAGCCCAGCGGTTCCGCACCCATCGACGCAATGTCGGACAAATTCACCCGCAGCAATTTGCGCGCGATCATATCCGGCGGATCGTCGGGCGGAAAATGCACGCCGCCCACCATCGCATCCGCGGTGACCACCAATTCGCGGCCAGGCGGCGGCGTGAACACCGCCGCATCGTCCAACAGGCCGAGACCGGCGGCGCCGGCCAGTGGCGCAAAATGGTGGGCGATGAGAGAGAATTCACCAGGAAGCAAGAAAGCGCTTCTTTTTTGAAAAGAAGAAGCAAAAAACTTTTGCTCCTAAATTTTTAAAAGTTCTTTGGTTCTTTCTTTCAAGAAAGAACATTCTTGCCTTCCTCTGAAAATTCCCTGGGCCTGAGCGCCCGCGCCAGCCGATCCAACAACCCATTGGCCATGCGCGGCTCCTCCCCCGCGAAGAACCCGTGCGCCACATCCAGATACTCGTTAATCACGACACGCGCCGGCGGGCCGTCACGCATGGCAAGTTCCGCCCCGCCGGCGCGCAGCAGCGCGCGCAGCACCGGGTCCAAACGCCCAAGCGGCCATTCGGCCGGCAGCGCCTCAACCAGGATCGTGTCGAGTTCGCCCTGCTTTTCGGCCGCCATGCGCACGATGCGCCCGAACAGCTTAACGTGTGCGTCCGGGACGCGGCCTTCCTCGTAGCCGCCGGTGCCCGGCAGTTCACCCAGGCGATGGCGGACGAACTGGTCAATCACGGCTTCGGGGTTGTCGGGGCCTTGCTCGCTCTGGAACAGCGCCTGGACGGCGGCGACACGCGCGGCGGTGCGCGCACGGGGCGCCTGGGTGGCTGCGGTCATGGTACGGCGCCTTGGGCAATGGATGGCCAACGCCTGGCCGCAGCGATCTGCAACAAAGCCGCGACCGCGGCCTCGGCCCCTTTGTTAAAGCCGTTGCGGCCACTGCGGGCGGTGGCCTGCTCAATGGAATGTACCGTCAG
>CAXUNZ010000018.1:9461-12838 GCA_964252525.1 uncultured Acetobacteraceae bacterium | reverse complement strand
CGCGACAAATATAGTCGTAATGATCCGTGCCGCCACGCACGATGCATCCAAGTGCCACGTAGCCGTCGAAGGGCGCACCGCCGCGAACCGCCAGCGCAATGGCCTGCGGCAGTTCAAAGCTGCCGGCAACATCCAGCGTGTCGTGCGTGGCACCGGCCGCGCGCAGGATTTCGCCGGCTCCCCAGGACATGCCGTCGATCACGTCGCGATAATAAGGTGCGCGGACGATGAGCACGCGGGCGCCGGGAACCTGCGGAGCGATGGGAAAAGGCGCGTCAGCTGTGCTCAAGACAAAAGAAAGCTGGGGAAGCAGTGCCTGCCCTCCCAGACCCCCCGTCGGTCGTTTAAAACCGCATTACACTGAGGACGGGGGGTCTGGGGGGGCAGGCACTGCTCCCCCAGTTCTTTGCTTGCCTTCACTTGCCGTCCTCAATCCCGCGCCGTCCCACGATATTCAATCCGTATCCTTCCAGCGCCACCACAATCCGCGCCGTATTCGACAGCAGCACCATATCCCGCACGCCAAGATCGGCCAGGATCTGCGCGCCAATCCCGTAATCGCGAAGCATTGCGTCCCGCCGCGAGCCCGCCCCGCTGCGGCCGGTGACGAAATCCATGAGCCCCGTCGATTTCCAGTCGTGCAGCAGCACCATCACGCCGCGGCCTTCCGCCTCGATCGCGCGCATGGCCGCATGCATCAACCGGCTCATGCGCCCGCCGGGCAGCATTTGCAGCGGATCGATCGACTGTATGCGCGCCAGCACCGGCGCGGAGCCGGAAATATCTCCCTTGACCATCGCCAGATGCTCGGCCTGCGTCAGCGTGTTGACATAGACCACGACGCGCCAAACGCCGGTGTCGAGCTGATCGGCCACAGCCTCGTGCACGCGGCGCACGAAATTCTCGCCGGCGCGGCGGTGCGAAATCAGGTCCGCAATCGTCCCGAGCTTGAGGCCGTGGCGCTGGGAAAAGGCGACCAGATCGGGCAGCCGCGCCATGCTGCCGTCTTCGTTCATGATCTCGCAGATGACGCCCGCCGGGAGCAGGCCGGCCATGGTGGAGATATCGACCGCGGCCTCGGTATGGCCGGCGCGGATCAGCGTGCCGCCCGGCCGCGCGGCCAGCGGAAAGACGTGGCCGGGGGTGATCACATCCGCACCCGTGCTGAGCGGGTTGATGGCCATGGCGATGGTGTGGGCGCGGTCGCGCGCCGACACGCCGCTGATAATGCCGTGCCGGGCATCGATCGAGACGGTAAAGGCCGTCTGATGGCGCTGTTCGTTGGCCACCGCCATCATCGGCAAACCGAGCCGTTCGATTTGCGGCGTGGTCAGCGACAGGCAGATCAGCCCGCGCGCGTAGCGCATCATGAAGGCCAGCGCCTGGGGCGTGGCGAATTGGGCGGGAATGACCAGATCGCCCTCGTTCTCGCGGTCCTCGTCATCGACCAGGATGAACATGCGCCCCGCTTGCGCCTCGGCGATCAGTTCGGCGGTAGAGCTGATCGCCTCGTGCGTATGGACGCGCTTGAGGGCCTGGCTCATGCCGTTTCCGCCAGGCGGGCGACGTAGCGTGCCAGCGTGTCGATCTCGATCTGCACGGCATCGCCCGGCACGCGCTGGCCGAGCGTGGTGTGCGCGGCGGTATGCGGAATGACGTTGACGCCGAAATGGGGCAGAACGTTCTGGCCGGTGGCGGGCGGCGGAGAAGTTTCATTCACCGTCAGCGAGACCCCGTCGATCGCCACCGAGCCCTTTTCGGCAATAAAGCGATGCAGCGGCGGCGGCACCTCGACAGTGATGCGCAACGAGCCGTGCTCGGGTGACATCGCGGTTATCCGCCCCACCCCGTCCACGTGACCCGAGACGATATGTCCACCCATCTCATCGCCGGCGCGCAGGCTGCGTTCCAGGTTGATGGCGGTGCCCGGCGCCCATTGACCGATGGCGGTCCGATCCAGCGTTTCGGCGGAAACCTCCACGACAAACCAGTCCGCTCCGAAATCCACGGCGGTCAGGCAGCAGCCGGAGCAGGCGATCGACGCGCCCAGCGCCGTGCCGCCTTGCGCGGCCAGGAAGCCGGCCGGCGCGGCGATGGTCAGGCGCATGTCGCGCGTACCGCCCAGCGGCGAAAGGGTCCTGACATGGCCGATGGCGGTGATGATGCCGGTGAACATAGGGCGCGTCAGGCGATCCTGCAGAACTCGGTCAGAAGATCGTCACCCACCTGCGTCTCTGCAACCCGCGTGAAGCGGGGCATGGCTTCGATCAGCGTCGTACCCATGGCGGCGACCGCCGGGATGCCATCCCCGCCGATGATGGAAGGCGCCTGATAAAGTGCCAGACGGTCGATGACCCCGGCGCGCAGCATCGCCGCGGCCAAGCGCCCGCCGCCTTCCAGCAGGATGGAGGTGAGCCCGGCTTCGGCCAGAATGGCCAGCGCGGCATGCGGGTCGATGCCCATCTCGTCGGCCGGAATTTGCCAGCAAATAACGCCGGCAGCTTGCAGCGCCTCGATGCGGGCGGGGTCCGCGCCCGCGCAATGCAGCAGCCAGGTGGGTGTTTCGCGCGCGCTCGCCACGATGCGCGCGGTCAGCCTCGTGCGCAGGTGGCTGTCGGCGACGAGGCGCGGCGCTGGGCGGGGCGCGTAGCCGTCGATGCGGCAGGTCAGGTCGGGGTCATCGGCGAGCACGGTGCCAACGCCCACCATGATGGCATCGTGCCGCCCGCGCAGGGCGTGGGCGGATTTGCGAGCTGGCGTGCCCGTGATCCACTGGCTGTCGCCCGAGGATGTGGCGATACGGCCATCGAGGGTGGTGGCAAGCTTGAGCGTGACCGCCGGCCGATTCTGCGTCATGCGCGTGATGAAGCCGGCCAGACCGGGGCGTGCTTCCTCGGGCAGGACGTCCTCGGTCACCTCGATGCCGGCGGCGCGCAGGGCCGCGATGCCGGCGCCGTTCACGCGCGGGTCGGGGTCTCTCAGCGCCACGGCCACCCGCGCCACGCCCGCTTGGATCAGAGCGTTGGCGCAGGGGGCGGTCTGGCCATGATGGCTGCACGGCTCCAGGGTCACGTAGGCCGTGGCGCCACGTGCCGCCTCGCCCGCCATGGCGAGGCCTTCGGTTTCGGCGTGCGGGCGGCCGCCGGGCGCGGTGATGCCTTGGCCGACGATGACGCCATCCCGCACGATGAGGCAGCCGACCGCGGGGTTTGGCCAAGTGGTGCCGAGCGCGCGCCGAGCCAAGCCGATGGCCGCGCGCATGAAATGGGTGTCCATGACTGAGAAGATGGAAGAGCTGGGGGGGGTGTTGGCACCCCCCCCCCCCCCCCCCGGGGGGGTGGGGGCAAGCGGTTTAAAACTGCCGGGGGGTTTGGGGG
>CAXUNZ010000018.1:0-9451 GCA_964252525.1 uncultured Acetobacteraceae bacterium | reverse complement strand
CCAATCTTCCTTACTTAGCCTTGGAGGTTATTGCCCTGGACCGATTGACGAAGCTGCTGCACGGCCTGGATCTGCAAGCCGGCGAGGGATTGGAATTCGGCGCGTTGTCCCGCCCGATCCTGCGCCGGCGCCAGGCGCGGGTCTTCTACGTCGATCATCTTGATCGTGAAGGTTTGCAGCAGAAATACGCGGGCGATGCGGATGTGCCGAGCGGCGGGATCGTACCCGTCGATGTGGTGTGGTTCGAAGGCGCGCTACGCGAGGCCGTCGACGCGCAATTGCCCGGCCATCAACGCTGGTTCGCATACGCCGTGGCCTCGCACGTCATCGAGCATGTGCCAGACATCGTCTGGTGGCTGAGCGAAATACGTTCGGTGCTGAGTTCGGGAGCGGCGCTGCGGCTGATCGTTCCAGACCGGCGTTTTACGATGGATATCGCGCGGCGGGAGAGCCAGCTTTGCGATGCGCTGGCCGCGTTTCTGGCGCGGGTGCGGCGCCCACAGCCGCGCGAGATCATCGACTTCTATCATCGCCACCAGGTGGTCGACCTTGCCGAAGCCTGGCGCGGCCTGGCGGTCGATCCCCCGCGCGCCGGGCCCTCGCAAAAGGCGCGCTACGGGCTGACGCTGGCGCAGGGCGCGGCGGCGGGCGAATATCACGACGTGCATTGCTGGGTTTTCACGCCGGCGAGCTTCGTGCGCCTGATGGTGGAGCTGAGCGAATTCGGCATGATCTGGTTTGCCTGCGAGCGGATGTACGAGACGGTAGAGGGCGAACTCGATTTCTTCGTTCATCTGTCGGCCGCGGACGACATGAATGCCATTGTAGAAAGCTGGCGGCAGGCGGAGCGCGCGTTGATGCATGCCGGCGAAGATGGACGTTGCCTGCCGCAAGAGGAGTTGCGTGTGCTGCGTGATGTGGTGCGCAGACAGGCGGTGCAGCTAGAGGCGGTAAGGGCTCAGCTGGTGGGGCGGTCTTCAGCGGAGTGGATTAGGCGACTGCGGCGTTTGTTTGCCTGACGTGCGCGTCGCCAGAAACCACACCAGCAGCGGTGCCAGCGCAGCCAGATCCACAGGCACAAACCGCCCCCGATCCGACGCCACCGCCGCCGCGCACCCCACCAGCATCGTGGCAAACGCCAATGGCAGCACCGCCTCGGCCACGCCCATCAGCGCCAACCCCGCACAGGCCGGGACCAAGGCCGCGCGTGCCCAGTGCGGTGCCGCGCCGGCCAGGAACAGGCACGCGGCAAGGGAGAAACTTGCCCCAACCCCGGCCCAGCCACGATCTGCCATCGCCAGCCGCCGCACCAGCGCCAGCGCCGTCCAGACGCCCAGGAAGATCGGCAGGCAGGCCGCAATGCCGGACAGGTCGAACGGCGCGCCGGCGATCCACCAGGATGCGACCGCGGCCAGCGCCGGCAGGCTCCCACGCGCCAGCCAGGAATGGGCGAGTAGCAAAGCCGCCAAACCTGCCAGCCGGTAGATCGGATGGGCCGGCAGGATGCTCAGCGTCGGATATTGCGCCGCGAGCCATCCTGCAAGCACCGCAAGGGCCGCCCAGCACCCATGCCGCCGCAAAATCAGCCCCACCGCAAAAGCGGCCGCCGGCCCATGCCAGAACGGCAAAAGGGAGAGGTAATAAATATGCGCGAGAATTGAGTGCATCAAATAAAGACGAGGGGTCTTGGGGGGGCTGACGTATACGTCAGCCGCGGTCCCCCAGTTCTTCCTAATACCGGTAAAGATCGTGCTTGAACGGCCCCTGCGCGCCAGGCAGCCCCAAATATTCCGCCTGCTTGGCCGATAGCTGTGTCAGCGCGGCGCCCACCTTGGCCAGATGCAACGCCGCCACTTTCTCGTCCAAATGCTTCGGCAGCGTATAGACACGCTTCTCATACTGTCCCGGCTTGGCCGTCCACAATTCGATTTGCGCCAGCACCTGATTGGTGAAGCTCGCCGACATCACGAAGCTCGGGTGCCCCGTGCCATTGCCCAGATTGACCAGCCGCCCTTCGCTCAGCACGATCAGCCGTCGCCCATTCGGAAACAGCACCTCGTCGACCTGCGGCTTGACGTTCTGCCAGGTATAATTGCGCAAAGCCTCGATCTGAATTTCGCTATCGAAATGGCCGATGTTGCACACGATGGCGCGGTTGCGCATCTCGCGCATGTGGTCGATCGTGATGACATCGATGTTGCCGGTGGCGGTGACGAAGATATCGCCGCGCGGCGCGGCCGCCTCCATCGTCACCACCTCATAGCCTTCCATCGCCGCCTGCAGCGCGCAGATCGGATCGGCCTCGGTCACCAGCACGCGGCAGCCGGCCTGGCGCAGGGACGCGGCCGAGCCCTTGCCGACATCGCCAAAGCCCGCCACCACGGCGACCTTGCCGGCCATCATCACGTCCGTGCCGCGGCGGATCGCGTCCACCAGGCTTTCGCGGCAGCCATAGAGATTGTCGAATTTCGATTTCGTCACGCTGTCATTGACGTTGATCGCCGGCACGCGCAGGCGGCCATCCTTGGCCATTTGCCACAGCCGGTGCACGCCGGTCGTGGTCTCCTCCGACAAGCCGCGCACGGCATCCAGCAGCTCGGGGTGCTTGTCGTGCATCAGCACGGTCAGATCGCCGCCATCGTCCAGGATCATGTTCGGCACCCAGCCATCGGGTCCGCGCACGGTCTGTTCGATGCACCACCAGAACTCTTCCTCGCTCATGCCCTTCCAGGCGAAGACCGGTATGCCCGCGGCGGCCACCGCGGCCGCGGCATGGTCCTGCGTGGAGAAGATGTTGCAGGACGACCAGCGCACGCTCGCACCCAGCGCAATCAGCGTCTCGATCAGCACCGCGGTCTGAATGGTCATGTGCAGGCAGCCGACGATGCGCGCCCCGGCCAGCGGGCGGGATGCGCCATATTCGGCGCGCAGCGCCATCAGGCCGGGCATTTCGTCCTCGGCCATGGCGATTTCCTTGCGCCCCCACTCGGCGAGTGAAAAGTCGCGGACCTTGTAATCCCGCGCCACCGCGGCGTTGACTTGGGTATCGGGCATTGTGGTTTCCTTGGGTTGAGGAACCCTATGTGCAAAGGGCGCTTGGTTGGCAACCTGATGCATGCGCACGGCAAGGGTGCGGGAGGGTCGGATGGCGGACGTCGAAGACAACATGGATGCGGTTGACGCCGAGACCCTGCAGGCGCGCCAGGTCATGGCCGAGGCCAATTTCAGCGCGCGCAACGTCAGCTTGGTCATCCTGGCCGGCCTCGCCATCCTCTACACGCTCTATTTCGCCGCTTCGATCATCCTGCCCTTCGTGCTGGCCATGGTCTTTGGCCTGCTGCTCGGCCCGCCCGTCACCTTCATGAACCAGCGCCTGCACGTGCCGCGCATGCTCGCCGCCCTTGTCGCAATACTGGCCCTGTTCTCCGTTGCCGGCGGCATCGGCTTCGCCATCTCGGTCCCGGCCGAGGAATGGATCGCCAAGGCGCCGCAGAGCCTGCCGACGCTGGAAGCCAAGCTCAGCTTCCTCAGAAAGCCGATTGCGCTGCTGCAAGGCGTGCCCGCCCAGGTGGACAAGCTGGTCCACCAGGGCCAGCCGGCGCCCAAAGGACAGGTGGTGACCGTGGCAAACCAGGGCGGCAGCGGCATGGGCGGCGTGGGCCTGTCCGTGCTGACCGGCACCAAGGCGTTCCTGGGTGAGCTCTTCACCCTGATCATCGTGCTGTTTTTCCTGCTTGCCGACGGCGACAGCCTGTTGCGGCGCTTCGTGGAAATTTTGCCCGGCTTTGCAGAAAAGAAGCGCGCGGTGCAGATCGCCGGCGAGGTGGAGAAGAACATCAGCCTCTACCTGGTCACGATCACGATCATGAATCTGCTGGTCGGCATCGCGAACGGCCTATCGGTCTGGGCCTTTGGCTTGCCCAACCCGCTGCTCTGGGGCACCGCCGCCTTCCTGCTGAACTACGTTCCCATACTGGGGCCGGTCACGGGCATGGTCGTCTTCTTCTTCGTGGGCCTGTTTACCTTCAGCAACGCCCTATGGGCGCTGGCACCCTCGGGCGTGTACCTGATGATCCACATGCTGGAAGGCGAAACGATCACGCCCATGCTGCTGGCGCGCCGCTTCACGCTCAACCCGCTGCTGGTGATTGCCTCGCTGATGTTCTGGGACTGGCTGTGGGGCGTCACCGGCGCGCTGCTGGCCGTGCCGCTGCTGGCGGTGACCAAGATCCTTTGCGACCATATCGAAGTGCTGACCCCGCTCGGCCACTTGCTGGGCGCCGAAGCGCCGCATCGGCGCGGCGCGCCCAAGCCTGCCACCCGGGCGGCGGGCACGGCGGTCTGAGATGACGGCGCGCACCCTGCACGCCAGCGCGGCGGCGCGGCAGGGCGCCGGCGTCCTTCTGCTGGGTGCCTCGGGCGCGGGCAAGTCAGCCTTGGTGCTGCGTCTGCTTGCATGCGGCTTCAATCTGGTGGCCGACGACCAGGTCATGGTCGAGGACGCCGTGGCACAGCCGCCCCGCGAACTGGCCGGGTTGCTGGAAGTGCGTGGACTGGGCCTGGTGCGCTTGCCCTACGTGTCGGCCCGCCTGGTATTGGCAGTGAGGCTAGGCGCCGGCACCCGCCTGCCTGTTCCGGAAACTTTGCCTGATCTGGACCTGCCGGTGATAAGTCTGGATCCGGCCGCCTGTGCCGCGCCCCAGATCGTCGGCATGGCGCTGGATTGCCTCCAAGGCAGGGCTGAACTCGTCGCCGGAGCGTTTGCGTGAGCACCGCAGGCCAGCCTCAAGCAACCGGGGAGGACCCACCGCCGCGCCGCGTCGTCCTGGTGACGGGTCTGTCCGGCGCGGGCCGATCGTCCATCCTGCATATGCTCGAAGACCTCGGCTACGAAGCGGTGGACAACCCGCCGCTCAGGCTGCTGGAGGAACTCGTCACGCGCGGCGACCGCCCAAGCGCCGTGGGCATGGACACCCGCAGCCGTGGCTTCGACGTGGCGCTGGTCCTCGACAACTTGGCTCACCTGCGGCGCAACCGCGCGCTGCAGACAGAGCTGCTCTTCGCCTCGGCCGAGGAAAACGTGCTGTTGCGCCGCTACACCGAAACCAGGCGACGCCATCCGCTCGCCCCCGACGCCCGCGTGATCGACGGCATCAAGGCTGAGACGGGGCTTCTGGCGCCCCTCCGGGAAGCGGCGGATCTGGTGCTGGATACCAGTGAGCTTGCACTGGCGGCTCTTCGCAGCATGATCGATGCCCGCTATGGTGTGGCGGGATCCAGCGCGGGTATGACCATTTCGCTTACCTCTTTCGGTTATCCCAAAGGACTCCCACGCGACGCAGATCTGGTCTTCGACACGCGCTTCCTACGCAACCCGCATTATGATCCCATCTTACGCCCGCGAACTGGGTTTGACGTCCAAGTTGCCTCATACATTGAGGCGGATCCGGATTTTGAGCCGTATCTGTGCAAGATAACAGATTTGTTAATGTTTCTCTTGCCTCGTTTTGCCGCAGAGGGCAAGAAGTACGTCAACATTGCCGTGGGTTGCACGGGCGGACGCCACCGGAGCGTTCATGCCGTGCAGCGACTGGCGGATTGGTTGGCCCGGTTCTCTCCCGGTGACGTGGCGCCCTGGCGCGTCATGGTCAATCATCGGGAACTGGCCAGAGCGGAGTCGATACGCGAAAACGGGGCGTAGGCCGCGCAGAGCGGGACGAACAGAGTGGACGAGAGCAGCAAACTCGGCGAGATGATGCCGACACAGGCGCAGGAGGCCTGACGCGTTATCATGATTGGCATGGTTCTGGTGACCCACGGCCGGCTGGCCGAGGAGCTGCGTTCCGCCATGGAGCATGTGGTCGGCCCCCAAAAGGGCGTCGCCACCATCTGTATTCAGGCCGATGACGACGTCGAACAACGCCGCATCGAAATACGCAACTGTATCGAGGGCGTGGATGCCGGTGACGGCGTCATCCTGCTGACGGACATGTTCGGCGGCACGCCCTCCAACCTTGCCATCTCGATGATGGACCGCCCTGGCGTGGACGTGATCGCCGGGGCCAACCTGCCCATGCTGGTCAAGCTCGCGAAAATCCGTTCCCGCCAGACGCTGGAGGAATGCGTCAACACGGCAGAGGCCTCCGGGCGCAAATACATCGCCGCCGCCTCGCACGTGCTGACCAACGGCAAGACGGCCAATCTCTGCATGTCGCTCGATCCGCGCCAGAGCGGACACGGAAGCGGCGCCTGCGCGGTGCCGCGTGCCGCCGTAGCGCCTGCCTTGGCCGCACCTGCGCCGATGCCGGCGCTGCCTGTGACCACGCTCGCCTTCAAGGCTCAAGCCTGACCCGGCGCCTATGAGCGGAGAGGGCGCGCAGGAAGCCGTCGTCACCCGCACGGTGCAGATCGTCAACCGGCGCGGCCTGCACGCCCGCGCCGCCGCCAAGCTGGTCACCACGGCCGAACGCTTCTCCGCCAATGTCGATGTGGTCCGCGACGGCCAGGCCGTCTCAGCCCGTTCGATCATGGGGCTGATGATGCTGGGCGCCGGCATGGGGTCGAGCGTGGAGCTGCGCGCCGATGGTTTCGATGCGCACGAGGCGCTGGACGCGCTGGCCGCGCTGATCGAGGCCGGCTTTCATGAGCAGGACTGAACCGGCGAGCAAAGCCCGCCTGCCGCCGGGCGAGCGCGCGCTGACCGGCATTGCCGTTTCGCCCGGTATTGCCATCGGTCCGCTCCATGCGGCGCGCGAGCCGGCGCTGGAATTCGCCCGCGCCACGATTGCGCCAGAGGCGGCCGAAGCCGAACTGGAGCGGCTGGAACGCGCCATCGCCATCTCTCGCAAGCAGCTTGCCAAACTGCGCGCCCGGCTCTCCGTGCTGCCCGAGGACAGCCAGCACGAAATGCTGCCGATGCTGGACGCCTATACGCAGATGCTGACCAATTCGCGTCTGGTGCGCAATGCGCGCCGCCGCATCGCCGAGCGGCTGGTCTCCGCCGAAACCGCCGTGCACGACGAAGCCGAGGCGCTGGCCGGTGCGATGCTGGCCATTCGCGGCGAGGATGTCGGCTCACGCCAGCGCCGCGCCGATGAAATTCGCGAAACCGGCCGGCGCCTGCTGCGCAATCTCAGCGAAAAACCCTTTCGCAATTTCGCCAACCTGCCGCAGGGCGCGATCCTGATCGCCGAGACGTTGCGCCCGGCCGATGCCGCGCTGATCGATCCGGCCCGTGTGGCCGGACTGGTGACGGAGGAAGGCGGCACGGACGGGCACACGGCGATCATGCTGCGCGCGCTCGGCGTGCCCGCGGTACTCGGCGTTCCGGGCCTGCTGAGTACGGCCAAGGCGGGCATGGTCGCGGTGCTGGATGGGGGCAGCGGCCGGCTGGTGCTCTCGCCCGCGCAGGCCACGCTGGCCGAAGCGCGGCGCTCCGTGGCCGCTTTTGCGCGCGAGCGCCAGCGTCTGGCGCGGCTGCGGCGCCTGCCGGCCGAGACGACGGATTTCGAACATGTCGAGCTGCAGGGCAACCTCGAATTGATGGCCGAATTGCCGCTGGTGGCGCAATCGGGTGCCGCGGGCATTGGGCTGTTCCGCACCGAGTTTCTGTTCATGAATCGCGAGAGCCTGCCCGATGAGGCCGCGCAGGCCGAGATCTACCGCACGGTGATCGAGGCGATGGACGGCGATATGGTGGTGATCCGTGTGCTCGATTGGGGCGGGGAGAAGGACATCGACGCGCTGGTGGCGCGCGGGCTGGTGCCCGATACGCTGGACCATAACCCGGCGCTGGGCGTGCGTGGCTTGCGCTTGTTGTTGCGCCAGCCTGATCTTTTCGAGACGCAATTGGCCGCGATCCTGCGCGCGAGCCGCGCCGGGCCCGTGCGGGTGCTGCTGCCGATGGTGACCAACGTGGCCGAAGTGCGGGCCGCGCGCGAGATTTATGAGCGCGTGGCGCGGCGGTTGCGCCGGCGCGGCGAAAAGCTGGGCGAGAAATTGCCTCTGCTGGGCATCATGATCGAAACGCCCGGTGCCGCCCTGTCGGCGGACGCGCTGGCGCTGGAGGCGGATTTTTTCGCCATCGGCACGAACGATTTGGCGATGTACACGCTCGCTGTGGATCGCGCGGCGACCGAGGTCGCGACGCTCTATGATCCGCTGCATCCCGCGGTGCTGCGGCTGATCCAGTTCGCGGTCGAGGCGGCGTTGCGCATGCGCATGCCCGTTTCCGTGTGCGGAGAGATGGCGGCAAACCCGAAGCTGACACCGCTGCTGCTGGGGCTGGGGCTGCGATGTTTTTCGATGAATGCGAGTGCCGTGCCGAGGGTGAAACAGGCGGTGCGCGGCGTGTCGATCGATGATTGCGCGCGGTTTGCGCGGCGGGTGATGGAGCAGAGCGATCCGAGACGGATCGCGGAGCTGGTGGCGGGGTTTGGTGGGTAGGGATTTTGGCGACGGACACGGGTTTACAACACGTCGAATTGCTTTTTCCTGAGGGAGTTGTGTGAATCCGGTAGCCCCAAACCCCCGGTCGTTCTAAGCCGCCCTCTTCAGCAACCCTTGCGCCACCAGCATTTCGGCAATCTGCACTGCGTTCAATGCCGCGCCCTTGCGCAGATTGTCCGACACGCACCAGAACCCCAGCCCATTGGCCACGCTCGGATCGCGCCGCAGCCGGCTGACATAGGTTGCATCTTCGCCCTGGCAATCGACGGGCGTGATATACCCGCCATCGTCGCGCCCATCCACCACTACGATTCCGGGCGCATTGCGCAGCAAGTCCCGCGCCTCCCCCACATTCACCGGCTGCTCGAACTCCGCCGTGATCGCCTCGGCATGGCCAATGAACACCGGCACGCGCACGCAGGTCGCAAACACCGCAATATCGGGGCTGAGGATCTTGCGCGTCTCGACGGCCATCTTCCACTCTTCCTTGGTCGCGCCATCGTCCATGAAATGATCGATGTGCGGGATCACGTTGAACGCAATGTTCTTGGGAAACACCTCCGGCTTAACCGGATCGTTCACGAACACGGCCTTGGAATTGCGGAATAGCTCGTCCATCCCCTCCTTGCCCGCGCCCGAGACCGACTGGTATGTCGAGACCACGACCCGCCTGCACCCATACCGGTCGTGCAACGGCTTGAGCGCCAGCACCATCTGGATGGTGCTGCAATTCGGGTTCGCGATAATCCCGCGCCGCCCATGCCGCGCCAGCGCGTGGGCATTCACCTCCGGCACCACCAGCGGCACATCCGGCTCCATGCGGAATTGACTGGTATTATCGATCACCACGCAGCCAACCGCGGCCGCCCGCGGCGCATGCACCGCCGATACCGCCGCCCCCGGGCTGAACAGCCCGATATCCCAACCGGCGAAGTCGAACGCCTCCAGCGCCTGCACCTGTTCCTCGGCCGTCGGGTCGGCCGCCTGGACAGGCGCCGAGGCT
>CAXUNZ010000017.1:20320-27052 GCA_964252525.1 uncultured Acetobacteraceae bacterium | reverse complement strand
GGCTGACAAAGCCGGTGCCGGCATTTTGCGAAGCATCGATGGCGGACCGGCCGGTCAGTCCCAATCCAAACCCCAGCGGCACAACAACGTCCAGCCCTGGCCGTGCGTGGAAATATTGCAGCGTCACCACCGCCCGCGCGGCCAAGGCGAAAGCCGTGCGTCCCGCCGGCACGGACGGCCGCAGCAATTCATTGCCCGCCACTTCGCCCTGAACGATCATGCCATTCGCAAACGCATTGGGCGGCAATTGCGCATTCACCGAGACCTGGCCGTTGACCGTGGTTCCCACCTCGCCAGAAACCGCCTGGGCGGGCGGGGTGCCGCCCGCCGGTACATAACTTGCCGCATAGACCATGCCGCCGCCCGCGCCCGCCAATGCCGCCACGGACGACACGGCATTCGTCGCATCCAACGGCGTGTTCTCATGCACCGAGATTTCGGCCGCCACGTTCGCATCCTCCGCGTACGTGCTGACGCTGGCGCCATACACCCCGATGTCGCGCGGAAAATACAGGTAATAGCGGTCATCCGCCGGCGTGAACGCCACCGATGGCGATCGCGCATCGGCCCGCAGCGCGTAAACGCCCCAATCCACGTCGCCGCCGGACTGCCGCAGCGCCAGCCCGACCTGCCCGATGCCATGTGGTATGGCGTCGCCGCCGCGATACAGCTCCGGGTTGCCGCCTACCCCGAAATCACGCTGGCCGCCCTGATCCAGGATATCCGTGGTCGAGAAAAAACTTCCCACACCCGGCAACCGGTCCCGCCGCCATTCCCATTGATTATAGGCCTCCAGCGACACTCCCGCGCCCAGTCCGGCGTGCACCACGATCTGCGTCACCGGCAGGAACAATTCCCGCGCCTCCGCCAACGGCGCGCCCAATGACTTGATTTCATCCACCGGCGCCATCGCCGCGGCGATGCCGTTTTCCGGAAAGAGCAGACTTTCGCCCCAAAGCAGCGTCTGCCGCCCGACGGACACCGTCACCGGCACGCCATCCACCGGTCCCGTGTCCCGCACATAGGCGTTCAGCAACTCCGCCTGCTTGCCCATCAACGCGCGCACATCCGGCGCAAACCCGCGATAGGACGCATTCAGCGGATTGAAGGTCTGAGGCGAGGTGTTTGCGCTATGCGTGTTATACGCCGCGTCGTACCAGCCCTGGCCCGAGACATCGAAGCCCAGCCTTCCGCGCTCGGCGGTCAATTCGCTGATGACATCGATGCGCTCGCTGTTCGGCCCGGGCGCAAAGGCGCGGTCGCCGTCATCGGCGTTGATGTTGTTCAGCAGCGCGGGATCGGCAGCCTCCGTGCGAAACCCCAGCGATACCCGCACCGTGGTATCGAGCCGCATGTCGAACCCGTTCGATTGCCCAAGGCTTTCCGCGCGCGCACGGGCCGCCCAGAATCCCCAGGCGGCGAGTACCAGAAAAAGGCGATGGAGGCGGTGCGGCGGCCCTGTTAGCATGGCCGATGATGAAGCCGGGCAGGAACTTGCCGAAACCGCCGATCCTCTCCCCTGCCTTCCTCCGCGCCGCCGTTGTGGCCCTGATCCTGTTCAACGCCGTGAGGGCAGAAGCCGCTCCAGCCGCCGGTATATTGGGCACGACACTCACCCCCTATGGTGCCGAGCGCGCGGGCAACGCCGCCGGCACCATCCCGCCCTGGCAAGGCGGCGGCGTGCCAAGCTCGATTGCCACGGAGCGGCCGATTCTCACCATCGATGCCGCGCACGCATCGCAATACGCGGCCGAATTGCCTGAGGGCGCGCTCGCTCTGTTCCGCGCCTTTGCCGATTACCGCATGAGCATCTATCCGCCCCATCGCAGCGCGGCCTTTCCCGCGGACGTCACCAACGCCATCCGCGAAAACGCCACCCGCGCGCAGGCCGCCTCGACCGGCATCACCACCGGGGTCGCGAACGCCGCCGGCGGCGTGCCATTCCCCATCCCCGCCAACGGCGCCGAAATCGTCTGGAACCATCTTCTGGCTTTCTGGGGCGTGGCGCGAGAGGCGCATGTCGGCACCTATATCGCAAGTGGCGACGGCACCATCCAGCAGACCGCCGGCTACCGGGACACCACCGATTTCCCCTACTACGAAACCACGGACCCGAAAGCCGTCGGTCCCTACTACTTCAAGACCAGGCGCGTGCAGGACGCGCCGGCCGCCTCAGTCGGGCAGGCCTACATCGCCTGGCAGCCGCTCGATGTCGCGCGGGACCGCTACGTCGCCTGGCGCTACCTGCCGGGCGAGCACCGCGTCCGCAAAGCACCCTCACTGTCCTACGACACGCCGGACCCCGACGCCTCCGGCTACGAGGCGCTCGATGATTACTACCTCTTCTTCGGCGGGCCGGACCGCTACACTTGGCATCTCGCCGGCAAGCGGGAAATGTTCATCCCCTACAACAATGACGCGCTGAACCGCGCGGCACCCCGCGCCATCATGGGACCCCACCACGTCAACCAGGATCTCATGCGCTATGAGCGCCACCGCGTCTGGGTCATCGACGCCACGCTCGCGCCGGGCAAATCCCACGTCGCCCCCCGCCGGCGCCTGATGATCGACGAGGACAGCTGGCTTGCCGTCTATGCCGAAGCCTGGGACGAATCCGGCCATCTGTGGAAATTCAGCCAAGCCACCATGATGAGCCTGCCGCAGGTTCCCACGACCATCATCGGCGGCCAGTTCGTCTACGATCTGCTGCAGGGCGGCTACGTCTACGATTTCGCGCTAGGCGGCCCGGGCGATTACCTGCGGATCACCAAGCCCCACCCGGCCGCGACCTTTGATCCGGACGCCCTGGCCAACGACCAGCTGCGCTAGAGCACGTTCGGACCAAGTGGGATCACCCGTCCGAAATACGTGCTCTAGCTCGGCCTCTTCATAAATCCAGCGAGGCGTAGGCAGCGCCCGCCACCCGCATCATCTGCCCCGCACTCATCTCGCCCATCATCACGGCGGCCACCACCTCGTCCTGCCAGATGCACACCCTGTCCGCGCGCTGCTTGAAGATATCGAACCGCGGGGCACCCTGGCTCCGGCGCACAAAGACGAACAGATGTTGTCCGCCCGCATTGGCGTATCTCAGGGAAGCCGCGTGGCCGTACGTGTCGATGGCGGCCAGATGCCACCCCAGCCGGCGCAGATCGGGCGCATGCACCGGCAGGCCCGTCGCCTGTGTCAGCAGCGCGCGCTGCCCGTCCGCCGCCGCCAGCGCGCCCCCATCGAGATGCGTAGCCGCCACCAGCGCCCCGCTGCGCGCCGCGAACGCTTCGGCCAGAAGTCCGTCCTGCGGCGCCTGCAGACGCATCCGCATCACACCCAGCCCCATGACAAGCGCCAGGCAGGCCGCGATGGCCCAGGCAAACACCGGCGGCCGCACGGTCCGCCGTGGCGCAAATGCGCGCGCCGGTGCCGACCGTTGTTCCACCGCGGCCTCGATCCGCCGCAGCCATGCCTCCGGCACCGCCATCTCCGCCACCGGGCCGAACGCCGCAGACAGCCCATCCTTGTCTCGCCGGAACGCGTCCATCCGCGCCGCCAAAGCGGCATCCCTTTCGGCCGCGCGCGCCACCTCCTCGGCGCGAAATGCCGGCAGCTCGCCATCCAGGAACGCGCTCAGCTCTTCCTCTGAGACCTCGAAGGCGCTCATGCCGCGCTCTCCGCGGGGTCCATCAGCGCGCGCAGGGCACTTCGCGCCCTCGCCAACCGGGACATGACGGTGCCGACCGGCAGCCCAAGTTCGTCGGCAATCTCGCGGTAGCTCAGCGCCTCGACCCCCGCGAGCACGAGGATGTGGCGGTGATCCTCACTCAACCCCGCGGCCGCGCGCAGCAGATCGGCGATGGCGCCACCATCCTGCGTTACGCTCATCGCGATATTGTCGGCAAAATCCTGCATATCCACGTTCACACCACGCGCCTTCCGCCGGCGCATTTCATCCACGAAAAGGTTATGGACGATCCTCCTCAACCAAGGCCCCAGCCTGTCCGCCTCCCGCAAATCCCCGGCGCGGCCGAGCGCGCGCTCGATACCATCCTGCACCAAATCATCCGCCAGCGAAGCGTTGCCGCACAACGCCAGTGCGAAACGCCGCAACCGCGGCAGCTCCGCCACCAGCGCATCGGCAAAACCCCGTGTGACGCCGCCTGGTGCGTCCCGCGCGCCCGGCGAAATCCCCTTCTTTTCGTGCCGCACCACTCACCCTGCTCGCAGAAAAGCCTGGAGGAGCAGTGCCTGCCCTCCAGACCCCGTCTTAACTTCGCACGGGGCTTTGAGCTTCAAGAACGGCGCGCGCGGTCCGCTTCCTTGGCCAGCTTCAGGCTGAACGCCACGCTCCGCCCGATGAACAGACTCGTGCCGGCCACGCCCACGGACCCCGTGGCGCCGTCGCCCTGAAGCAGGCTCCGCCGCCTGCTTTGCATCTGGGTGGCGGCGTCGAACGCCGTAGCGTGGGCATCATCATCATTCTCGTCGCTTGTCACGGCGGCTTTCCGATTTGGTCGAGCGGATCGCCGCCCCTGTCCGGTTATCCCGGCCTCTATCAGACGGTCAGTCGTGGGCCTTTATTCCCGCCAGGCGGGGTTTTTTTTCGCCATGGAAGTACCGGCCAAATGCGTTACCGGATCGTCGGGCGCCCCGTTCCTGGATGTGAACGGAACCGCAACATTCGTTCCGAATTTGTAAAGATACCGTCTTTTACGAGGAAACGAAAACAAAAAGATTTCTGTGTGTTGGCCACGTTCGGTAATCGCGCACACGCGCGAAAGAAGCAAAAGTTTTTTGCTTCTTTTTTTCAAAAAAGAAGGCCTTCCCTACCTCACATGCGGCGCCCCGGGCTCATCGACATGCCACCGCCGCAGCACCACGTGGCGCTGTTCATCGACCAGGCAGACAAAGCAGTGTATCTCGTCCTGCGTCGCCAAATGCCCGAGTTCGGTGTCCGTCATCCCGCATTCAGGGCAGATATAGCGGTAGCAGCGCAGTTCGACGGACAATGCGGCCGACATGACGGCTCTCCTTGATGGGCTGACCGCCGGGGATAGCCGCCCGCGCCCGCGTTGCGCCAAATCAAAGCTTGGGGAGGACCATGAGCAACCGGCGAGGCTTGTCGATCCGCACGGCTGGTGCCGCCGATGCGGCGGCGCTGAACGAGCTGTTCGCCGCCGCCGGATACGGGTTGGACACGGCCGGGCTGGCCGATCGGCTGGCCGCCATCGAAGCGGGCGCAGGTACTGCGCTGGCGGCGTGGGAATGGGGGCCGCCCAGCGGCGTGGTGGTGCTGCACTGGTATGATACCCTGCACAATGCCAGGCGCATGGCGCAGATAGATGTGCTGCTGGTGACCGCGGAAGCGCGCCGGCGCGGATTGGGGCGGCTGCTCGTCAAGGCGGCCGCGCAGGCCGCGCGGGTGGCCGGGTGCGGCGCCATCGAACTCAGCGCCGCCACCGATGATGCGCAAACCGCCGCGTTCTGCGCCGCCACCGGATTTGGCGCCTCCGGACAACTATTCACCCGCGCGTTGCGCAAATCGGCATGACGGTGCGGCTGAGCGCGGGTCAGGCGCGACGCGTGGCACTGGCGGCGCAGGGCTTCGGCGAAAAGCGGCCCGACACCATCCAGCCGCGCCATCTGCGCGGGGCGATCGCGCGGCTGGGCCTGCACCAGATCGACAGCGTCAACGTGCTGGTACGCGCGCATTACCTGCCGGCGTTCTCCAGGCTCGGGGCCTATGACCGCGGCATGCTCGACCGCGCGGCGTGGGGTGCCAGGCGCGATCGTACCTTGTTCGAATATTGGGCGCACGAAGCCTCCCTGCTGCCATTGTCTTCCTACAGTTTGATGCGCTGGCGCATGGCGCGCGCCGACCGTGGCGAGGCCGGCTACGGGCGCATGCGCGTCTTTGCGCGCGAACGCCGCGCCGAGGCGCTCGCCGTGCTCGCACGCATCCGCGCCGAGGGTCCGCTGGCGGCTTCAGATTTCGAAAGCAGCCGGACGGGCTGGTGGGAATGGAGCGAGTCCAAGGTGATGCTGGAGTGGCTTTTCTACGCCGGCCACATCACCACCGCCACCAGGCGCGGCAATTTCGAACGCGTTTATGATCTGACCGAGCGCGTCATCCCCACTTCCGTTCTGGCCCAGCCGGCGCTGGATGAGGCCGGCGCACATCGCGCGCTGGTCGAACTTGCCGCGCGTGCGCTGGGCATCGCAACGGCGGCGGAATTGCGCGACTATTTCCGTCTTGGCGTCGCCGAGACGGCACGCGCCATCGCCGAACTGGCGGAGGCGGGCGTGCTGGTCTCGGCCGAGGTGCCCGGCTGGCCGGCTTCGTTTTTATATCATAACGCCCGCTGTCCGCACCGCATCGGCGCGCGCGCGTTGCTGGCGCCGTTCGACCCTTTGGTGTGGGAGCGTGGGCGCACCGAGCGGCTGTTCGGCTTTCGCTACCGTATCGAAATCTACACGCCGTCGGAAAAGCGCCAGCACGGCTACTACGTCCTGCCGTTCCTGATGGATGGCGCGTTGGTGGCGCGCGTGGACCTCAAGGCGGACAGGGCGCAATCGCGCCTGCTGGTGCAGGCGGTCCATATCGAGCCCGGCGCGCCGGGCGAGACGATGGAGGCGCTGCGGCTGGAGCTTGGCGCGATGGCGGGATGGCTTGGGCTTGAGGCTGGGTAATTGCGTGAAGCGAAGAGTCTTGAGTAAAGCCAGGGAGAAAAGCTGGGG
>CAXUNZ010000017.1:14750-20310 GCA_964252525.1 uncultured Acetobacteraceae bacterium | reverse complement strand
GGGGGGATGGGCCATCCCCCCCAGACCCCCCGTCGTTATTTTTGCCTATTGATCGTCGGCAATCTGACCATTTCCCGGCGGCGTGTTTCAATTCGGCTCTATCGGAGCCACGGTCCTGATGCCATCATCCCCTGCTTCGTCGATATAAGCCACATAGCCTGTCGGGAGTGCCATTCATGAATTGTAAATCTGAAACGAAACCTGACGCCAGTAGCCAGCTTAAACGCTTCAAAGAAGCCACCCGCCAGCTAGGCTGCGACGAGGACAAGGCGGCGTTTGACGAGAAGCTGAAGGTGATCGGACGGGAGAAGCCAAAGGATCGTCCGCCTGAGCCGCCCGGATCGAACGCGTCATGAAGACCTTCTTCTACGCCTTGAGCCTTTGCACGCTGCTTTCCTTGTCGATCATAGGGTTTCTCGGCGTTCCATTCATCCTATCGTCTATGGCGATAGGTTCGGCGATTTTGCCAGCAGAAGAGATGGCGCCGACGTGGTTCTATTGCCTCGTCATTGCCACCCCTTATGCGATTTTAGGCCTGCTCTGGCGGTTGTTCTTTGTCGCGTTCTGAGGCTTCACCCCAGCCCCGTATTTTGGGTTGGCGAGTATAATATCGCCAAAATAATGGGGGGGGGTGGGGGGGGGAGGCCACCCCCCCCCCCCTCTTCTTCCAACCCGTCGCGCCAACCACATTGAATTTATATGCCGTTTCCGACCTTGTGCCCTCGAACAGCGAGGACCCTTTCGTGAACCGGCTTTCCAACCCTCTTGCTCAACTCTGCGCAACGGCCATGCTGCCGCTGCTCCTCGGCATCGGGACAGCACGCGCGCAAGACGCCGCGCCGGCCGCGCCGACGCCACCGCCGCCCGACAAGAGCGTATTCAACCTGCTCAATCCCACGCCTGATGCGGATTTGCGCGGCTTCAGCACGGACCGGCCGGACAAGAGCACCAGCCCCTACACCGTCGATGCCGGGCATTTCCAATACGAGACGGATCTGGTCGGCGCGCTGTATGACAGCTACAGCCCCTACAACACGCGGACACGGGAGATTTTCGCCGGTGATCCGGTGCTGAAGCTCGGCGTCACCAACAATGCGGACATCGAAATCGCGCTGGGCGGCTACCAGAACTACTCGGTCAAGGACCGGTCTGCGGGAACCACATCGAACTTCGACGGCTTCGGTGACGTGACGGTCCGTGCCAAGGTCAACCTGCTCGGCAACGATGGCGGCAATCTCGTCATTGCCGTGGATCCGTTCTTCAAGATCCCCACCGCCACGCGCGGCCTGGGCAATGGCGCGGGCGAATTCGGCCTGACCGTCCCCGTGCAATATTCGCTGCCGTTCAACGTCACCGCCCTGGCCGTGACCGAATTCGACGACTTCAAGAACGCGAACGACACCGGCCGTCACGCGGGCTTCACCAACCTGATCAATCTCAGCCGGCCGATCTTCTCGCCCAAGCTGACCGCGGGCGTGGAGCTCTGGAGCCAGGTGCAGACCGCGCACACGCCCAGCCAATATTCGCTGGACCTCTCCTTGGCCTATCTCCTGGGTCCGAACACCCAGATCGACACGGCGTCCTATGTCGGCCTCAACAAGGCGGCGCCCGATATCGTGGTCTATGTCGGCCTGTCGCAGCGGTTCTGAGGCGGGTTCTTATATGCCGATCCTATATGCCGCCCCTTCGCGGCCAATGGCGCGTATACGCCAATCCGTGCTTTTGAACGCCCGATCGCCTCAAGGAAAAACCATGCTGGATATCGCATACGCCGCCGCCGGCTGCGTATTCTTCACTGCTGCCGTCCTGTACGCGGCGGCGTGCGACCGTTTGTAGGTGCCTGCCATGCCGTTCGATTATGCCCTCGGCGCCGCCGTCACGCTCGGTCTGCTGTGTTATCTCGTCTACGCGCTGATACGCCCCGAGCGGTTCTAGGAGCCACCGTCGATGACAATGAATGGGTGGGTGCAAATCGCACTCTTCTGCGTCCTGCTCGTCCTGCTGACAAAGCCGTTGGGCGGGTACATGACGCGGGTATTCCAAGGCGAACGCACGCTGCTTCGCCCCGTGCTGCGGCCGGTCGAAACGGGGCTGTACAGGCTTTGCGGCGTCAGGGAAGATGAAGAGCAGCATTGGGTGACCTACACGGTGGCCGTGCTGTTCTTCAGCATCGCGGGCTTCCTGTCTCTCTATGGATTGCAGCGTCTGCAGGGCATGCTGCCGCTCAATCCGGCGCAACAAGGCGCGGTCAGTCCGGACCTGGCGTTCAATACGTCGGTCAGCTTCATCACCAACACCAACTGGCAGTCCTACACGCCGGAAAGCACGATGAGCGACCTGACGCAGATGTTGGGCCTGACCGTGCACAACTTCCTCTCCGCCGCCACCGGCATCGCCATTGCCCTGGCGCTGATCCGCGGCTTTTCGCGCCGCTCCATGGCGACGGTCGGCAATTTCTGGGTCGATATAACGCGATGCACGCTGTACGTGCTGCTGCCGGTGTCCATCGTCGCCGCGCTGTTCTTCGTCTGGCAAGGCATGCCGCAAAACCTGCATGCCTATACCGAAGCAACCACGCTCGAAGGCGCCAAGCAGGTCATTGCGCAAGGTCCCGTTGCCTCGCAGGAGGCGATCAAGATCTTCGGCACAAACGGCGGCGGCTTCTTCAACGCCAATTCCGCGCATCCGTACGAAAACCCGACCGCGCTGACCAATCTCGTGGAAATGCTGCTGATCTTCTCGATCGGCGCGGCGCTGACAAACGTTTTCGGCCGGTTCGTCGGCAGCCAGCGTCAGGGCTGGGCGCTCTTCACCGTCATGGGCCTGCTTTTCCTCGCCGGCGTTTCACTGGCCTATCCGGTAGAAGCCGGTGGCAACCCCGCCTTCGCCGCGCTGCACGTCAACAGTGTCCCCGGCACGCTGCAGACCGGCGGCAACATGGAAGGCAAGGAGGTGCGTTTCGGCATCGCCAATTCCGCCCTGTTCGCGACGGCCACGACAGACACCTCCTGCGGTGCGGTCAACACCATGCATGACAGCCTGCTGCCGCTCGCGGGCATGGTGCCCCTGGTCAACATGATGCTCGGAGAGATCATTTTCGGCGGCGTCGGCTCCGGGCTCTACGGCATGCTGGCCTTTGCCATCGTGGCGGTGTTCGTGGCCGGGCTGATGGTCGGCCGCACGCCGGAATATCTCGGCAAGAAGATCGAGGCCAAGGAGGTCAAGATGTCCATGCTGGCCATCCTTGTCCTGCCGCTTTCGATGCTCGGCTTCACCGCCCTGGCCGTCGTGCTGCCTTCCGGCACCGGTGCCATGGCCAATGCCGGGCCGCATGGCTTCAGTGAGGCGCTGTATGCCTACACCTCGGCCACGGCAAACAACGGCAGCGCCTTTGCCGGGATCAGCGCCAACGTGCCGTTCTGGAACGGCACGCTGGGCGGCGCCATGCTGATCGGCCGCTTTCTGTTCATCGTGCCCATCCTGGCCGTGGCGGGCTCGCTCGCCGCCAAGAAGATCGTGCCGGCCTCGGCGGGCACCTTTCCCACCGATGGCGGCCTGTTCGTCGGCCTAGTCATCGGCGTGATCCTGATCGTGGGCGGGCTGACCTTCTTCCCCGCGCTCGCCCTCGGCCCTGTCGTCGAACACCTGGCGATGCAGGCCAACACCCTTTTCTGATCCGCTGTCAGCAACGCTAGGAACACCATGAACACCAACGATAGAGGGCGGGGCGCCGCGGCCACGATGCTCGACCCCGCCATCCTGCTGCCCGCGCTGGGCGATACGCTCCGCAAGCTCGATCCGCGCGTCATGATCCGCAATCCCGTCATGTTCGTCGTCGAGGTGGTCGCGGCGCTGACCACCATCCTGCTGATCCGCGATTCCGCGGCGGGCCGCGGCGGCACCTTCTTCACCTTTCAGATCGTGCTCTGGCTGTGGATCACCGTGCTGTTCGCCAACCTCGCCGAAGCGGTGGCCGAGGGCCGCGGCAAGGCGCAGGCGGCGACCCTGCGAAAGTCACGCACCGAAACCAACGCCAAGCGCCTGCGCGGCACCAGCCGGGAGTGGGATGAGGTTGCCGCCCCTTCCCTTCGCGTGGGCGACCTGGTGCTGGTCGAAGCCAACGACGTCATTCCCAGCGACGGCGAGGTGGTCGAAGGCATCGCCTCCGTGGACGAATCCGCCATCACCGGCGAATCCGCGCCCGTCATCCGCGAAAGCGGCGGCGACCGCTCGGCGGTCACCGGCGGCACGCGCGTGCTTTCGGACGTCATCGTCGTTCGCATCACCGCGGCGCAGGGTTCCACCTTCATCGACCGCATGATCGCCCTGGTGGAAGGCGCCTCCCGCCAGAAGACGCCGAACGAAATCGCCCTGAACATCCTGCTGGCGGGGCTGACGCTGATCTTCGTGTTCGCCACCGCGACCATTCCCTCCTTTGCCGCCTACGCGGGCGGATCGGTCTCCGTCGTCGTGCTCGTGGCCCTCTTCGTCACGCTGATCCCCACCACCATCGGCGCGCTGCTCTCGGCGATCGGCATTGCCGGCATGGACCGGCTGGTGCGGTTCAACGTGCTGGCCAAGTCCGGGCGTTCCGTGGAAGCGGCGGGCGACGTGGACACGCTGCTGCTCGATAAGACCGGCACCATCACCCTGGGCAACCGCCAGGCCGCCGAATTCATCCCGGTCGCCGGCGTGACCGAGGCGGAGCTGGCGGACGCGGCCCAGCTCTCCTCCCTGCCCGACGAGACGCCGGAAGGCCGCTCGATCGTCGTGCTGGCCAAGGAGAAATACAACATACGCGGCCGCGACATGGCGCCGCTGGGCGCGACCTTCGTGCCCTTCACCGCGCAGACCCGCATGAGCGGCATCGATGTCGAGGGCGCCTCCATCCGCAAGGGCGCGGTGGAGTCCATCCTGGCCCACGCTGCGGCACCACGGGCAATGCCGCTCGGCCATCGCGCCGGCAGCGTGGCCGAGGCGGTGCGCCCGGCCGACGCGGTGGCGCGCGACCTTACCGAAAAGGCGGAGCGCGTCGCCAAGGCCGGCGGCACGCCGCTTGCGGTCGCCAAGGATGGCCGCCTGCTCGGCGTCATCTACCTCAAGGACATCGTCAAGGGCGGCATCCGCGAGCGCTTTTCCGAATTGCGCCAGATGGGCATACGCACGGTGATGATCACCGGCGACAATCCGCTGACCGCGGCGGCTATCCCCCCCCAGGCCGGGGTCGCCCCTTTGCTCGCCCCGGCGCCGCCCGCGGCCACGGTCAGGTGATAGTTGCCGGCCGGACCGTCGGTGTTGGCAATCGATACCGTGGCCCGCGCGGCGTCGCCCGGCGCCAGGAAACGCGGCAGGGCAATGTCGGCAAAGGTCGGGTCGCGCACCGTGACCGACTGCGCCGCAGCGCCGACCGCATCGTGGTTCCAGGCCACCGCCATCAGCCGCAGCCTGCCCTCGAAATCGGGCACGTCCAGCGTCACGGTGCCGTGTCCGCCGGCATCCAGCGCCACCGGCCCGGCGAACAGCGACACGATCCTGGTGCTGGTCACCGGCAGGCCCTGTC
>CAXUNZ010000017.1:0-14740 GCA_964252525.1 uncultured Acetobacteraceae bacterium | reverse complement strand
GGGGGTCGACGATTTCCTCGCCCAGGCGACGCCGGAGGCCAAGCTGAAGCTGATCCGCGACGAACAAGCAAAGGGCAAGCTGGTCGCCATGTGCGGGGACGGCACCAACGACGCCCCGGCGCTGGCCCAGGCCGATGTCGGCGTGGCGATGAACACGGGCACCATGGCCGCGCGAGAGGCCGGCAACATGGTCGACCTGGACAGCGATCCCACCAAGCTCATCGAAATCGTCGGCATCGGCAAGCAATTGCTGATGACGCGCGGCGCGCTGACCACGTTTTCCATCGCCAATGATGTGGCCAAATACTTCGCCATCATTCCGGCGATGTTCCTCACCTTCTACCCGCAGCTCGGCGCGCTGAACGTGATGCGCCTGCACTCGCCGCAGAGCGCCATCCTGGCCGCGATCATCTTCAACGCGCTGATTATCGTTGCGCTGATTCCGCTGGCCTTGCGCGGCGTCACCTACCGGCCGCTGGGAGCTGCCACGGTGCTGCGCCGGAACCTGCTGATCTACGGACTCGGCGGCCTCGTGGTGCCGTTCATCGGCATCAAGGCCATCGATCTTGTCATTACTTCCGTTGGCCTCGCCTGAAGAGTTGGGGGGGATGTGCCATCCCCCCCAAACCCCCCGTCGCCAGTTGGAGTCTCGTTTCACTACGAGAAGGGGTCTGGGGGGACCGGCTCGGTCGCCCCGGCTCCTCCTTAACCGCCCGCCAGGACACCCATCATGCTGAACCAGATACGTCCCGCCATCGTCATGCTCCTCGCCATGACCCTCATCACCGGCCTTGCCTATCCGCTGGCGATCACGGGCATCGCCGGGCTCGTCTTCCCCTCCCAGGCCGACGGCAGCCTGATCGAGCGGGACGGCCACACCATCGGCTCCTCGCTGATCGGCCAGAATTTTGCCGCCGCGCGTTATTTCCACGGCCGCCCCTCGGCCACCACCGCGCCAGATCCGGCCGACAGCACCAAGACCGTCGCCGCACCCTACAACGCGCAGAACTCTGGCGGCTCCAATCTCGGCCCCACCTCCAAAGCGCTGATGGACAGGGTCAAGGCCGACGCCGCCGCCCTGGCCAAGGAGAACCCGGGCGCCGCCGTTCCCGTCGATCTGATAACCACCTCGGCCAGCGGCCTCGACCCGGACATCACCCCCGCCTCCGCCCTGTTCCAAGTCCCCCGCGTGGCACGCGCCCGCAACCTGCCCGCCGAGCGCGTGCGCCAGCTGGTCGGACAACACACCGAGCACCGCCTGTTCGGCGTCATCGGCGAGGACCACGTCAACGTGCTCGGCCTGAACCTGGCGCTGGATGCGCTCGGGAAAGGCTGATGCCACACTTGCCGGCATGAACGACCGCGACGGCCGGCCCTCGCCCGATGCGCTGCTTACGGCCTTGCAGCCCGAAGGCAGGGGAAGGCTGAAAATCATCCTCGGCGCCGCCCCCGGCGTCGGCAAGACGTTCGAGATGCTCACCGCCGCCCAGGCGCTGCGGCGTGACAACGTGGACGTGGTCGCCGGCATCGTCGAAACGCATGGCCGCAAGGAAACCGAGGCCCTGCTCGACGGGCTGGAAATCGTCCCCCGCCGGCGAAGCGAGTACCGCGGCCGGACCGTGGAGGAGATGGACCTCGACGCGATCCTGGCCAGGCGCCCCCGCCACGTTCTGGTGGACGAACTGGCGCACACGAACGCCCCCGGCAGCCGCCACCCGAAACGCTACGGCGACGTGGAGGAGCTGCTGGCCTCCGGCATCGACGTCACCACCACGCTCAACATCCAGCATGTCGAGAGCCTGAACGACGTGGTCGCCGGCATCACCCGCATCCGGGTGCGCGAGACGGTGCCCGACTCGATCATTGATCGCGCCGACGATATCGAGGTGATCGACCTGACCCCGCAGGACCTGATCCAACGCCTGCGCGACGGCAAGGTCTATGTGTCCCACCAGGCTGAGCGGGCGGTGAAGCACTACTTCCTTCCGGGCAACCTCGCCGCTTTGCGCGAATTGGCGTTGCGCCGGACCGCCCAGCGCGTGGACGACCAGATGGTCGACTACATGCGCACGCACGCCATCAGCGGCCCGTGGGGTGCCAGCGAACGGGTGCTGGTGCATGTCGATGGCGGGCCGGACAGCGAAGCACTGGTGCGACACGCGCGGCGCATCGCCGACGGCTTGCGCGGCCCATGGACCGCCATTCACGTCGAAGCCGGGACCTGGCGTGAACAGGCCCTGCAAGCCGGCACGGCGGAGGCCATGCGCCTGGCCGAACGGCTCGGCGGCCGCACGGTCACTGTCCCCGGCTCGGACCCGGCGGCGGCCGTGGTGGACTACGCGCGCGCCAACAACTTCACCCATATCATCGTCGCCCCCACCCGTCGGGCGCGCTGGACGGAGATGCTGTTCGGCTCCATGGCGCAGCGCGTGATCGGCCGCGCCGGCAGCATCCACGTCCACGTGCTGGCCGAGGAAAAGCGCGCGAAGGCCCAGCCCGAAACTCCCCGCATCAAGCTGCCGTCGCTGAGCGAATGGGGGGGCAGCATCCTCTGCGTCGGCATCGCCCTGGCCGCGGCGTTCGGATTGCGCGCGCTGCTGGGTATCACCAGCGCCGCCCTGGTCTTTCTGATGGGTGTGCTCGCCAGCGCGCTGGCCTACGGCCTGGCCGCATCCTTGCTCGCCTGCCTGCTCAGCGTGCTGGCCTACAATTTCTTCTTCCTGCCGCCGCTCTACACCTTCGCCATCGCCGACCCCGAAAACGTAGTCGCCCTCAGCGTCTTCGCCATCGTCGCCGTCGTGGCCAGCAACCTGACCGCGCGCATGCGTTCGCAAGCCATGATGGCCCGCGCCCGGGTCCGCGCGACCGAGGAACTCTATCAGTTCAGCCGCAAGCTGGCGGCATCGGTCACGCTCGACGACGTGCTGTGGGCGACCGTGCACCAGGTGGCGCTGATGCTGCGGGTCCGCGTCGTCGTCCTGCTCCCCGGCGCCGGAGGGCTGGCGGTGCAAGCCGGCTATCCGCCGGATGACCGGCTGAACGATGCCGATCTCGCCGCGGCGAAATGGGCCTGGCAGCACAACCGCCCTGCCGGCCGAGGTGCCGACACCCTGCCGGGCGGCCAGCGCCTGTTCCTGCCGATGCAGACCGGACGCGGCCCGGTCGGCGTCTTCGGCCTGGATCGGGACGAGCCCGGGCCGGTGCTGACGCCGGACGGACAGCGCCTGATCAGCTCGCTGTCCGATCAGGCCGCCTTGGCCATCGAGCGGGTGAACCTGGCCCGTGACGTCGATCAGGCCCGGCTGGAGGCGGAAACGGACCGTCTCCGCTCCGCCCTGCTGACCTCCATCTCGCACGATCTGCGCACGCCGCTGGCCTCCATCCTGGGTGCCGCCAGCAGCCTGACCAGCCAGCACGGCACGCTGGATGACGTTGGGCGCGCCGCCATGCTCCGCACGATCAGGGAGGAGGCGGAGCGGCTGAACCGTTTCATCGGCAACCTGCTCGACATGACCAGGCTGGAATCGGGCAAGCTGGCCATGAGCGGCGGGCTGGCCGACCTCTCGGACGTCGTGGGCGCGGTGCTGCGCAGGGCCGCTTCCATACTGTCGCCCTACCAGGTCAAGGTGGAGTTCCAGCCCGATCTGCCGATGCTCAACATCGATGTCGTGTTGTTCGAGCAGGTGCTTTTCAATCTGCTCGACAACGCCGCCAAGTACTCTCTCCCCGGCTCCACCATCACCATCCGCGCGCGCAACGAGGGCGGCCGCGTGCAGGTCGATGTGCTGGACGAAGGCGAGGGGATACCGGACGCGGATCTGGAACGCGTCTTCGACAAATTCTACCGCGTCCGCCGTGCCGATCGCCAACGCGCCGGAACGGGGCTGGGGCTGGCCATCTGCCGCGGCTTCGTCGAAGCCATGGGCGGCGCCATCACCGCTTCCAACCGCACCGATCGGCCCGGTGCCGCCTTCCACATAAGGCTGCCCGTGCCGGCCCAGGTGACGCTGGAAGACGAGGAAGCCGCCTGATGGCCGATGCCGGCCCCCTGCGCGTGCTGGTGGTGGACGACGAGCCGGCCATCCTGCGTTTCCTGCGCGCCGGCTTGTCCGCCCAGGGCTTTCACGTCTCGCAGGCCGAGGCCGGCGCGCCGGCGCTGGACGCCGTGCGGCGCAATGCGGCCGACCTGGTCGTGCTCGACCTCGGACTGCCCGATTTGGACGGGCTGGAAATCATCCGCCGCGTCCGCGCCGCCGGGTCGGCAATCCCGATCATCGTGCTGTCCAGCCGCGATGATGAGACCAGCAAAGTGGCCGCGCTGGATGGCGGCGCGGACGATTTCGTCACCAAGCCCTTCGGCATCGACGAGCTGTTCGCCCGTATCCGCGCCGCCCAGCGCCACAGATTGCAGCAAGCGGGCGAGCGTCCGGTCTATCGCGGTGGCGATCTTGTGGTCGATCTGGTCCGGCGCGCCGCCACGGTGCGGGGCGGAGAGGTCAAGTTCTCGCGCCGCGAATATGAGGTGCTGCGGCTGCTGGTCGCCCATGCAGGCAAGGTGCTGACCCACAAGCACATTCTGCGCGAGGTGTGGGGCGGCGATACGGACGTGCAGTATCTTCGCATCTACATACGGGCGCTGCGCCAGAAGATAGAACCCAACCCCGAGCAGCCGACGCACATTCTGACCGAGACGGGTGTGGGCTACCGGCTGCGTGCGGCGGATTGAGGAGGATTATGTTGGGAAGAAATGCCAGGGCTCTGCCCTGGACCCGCTGGGGCCTGAGGGCCCCAGACCCCCGATTTGTTCGGGTAGACCACGCCTGCATCATAAATGGGTTCTAAGGACTTGTCCTTAGCGGGGTCGAGGGGCAGAGCCCCTCGCCTTCTTGTTAACTGCGATGATCTGGACGCCATGAAGCTGTCTGATTTGATTGACCCGTCGCGTATCGTGCTCGGCCTGCGCGCAGCGGACAAGCCGCAGGCTCTGGCCGAAATCGCAAAGCGCGCCGGCGCCTTGCTGCCATTGACGTCGGGCACGATTTTGAACGCCCTGCTCGCCCGGGAACGGCTGGGATCGACGGGCTTTGGCCGCGGGTTTGCCCTGCCGCATGTCCGCCTGCCCGAATTGGCGGCGCCGTTCGGCATGCTCGTGCGGCTGGCAAAGCCCGTTCATTACGATGCGGTGGACGGCGAACCGGTGGACATCCTGTTCGCCCTTCTCATGCCGGCGGAGAGCGGCGGCGACCCGATGGCGTCGCTGGCCACGGTCTCGCGGAGCATGCGCGACGAGGTGAATCTGCGCGCCATTCGCAAGGCGGCCTATCCCGCGGCCCTGTTCGAGTTTTTGCAGGCTGCGGCTGCTTGATCGGTAGGCGGTGGAGCATTTTGCAGGAAAGAACTGGGGGAGCAGTGCCTGCCCCCCCAGACCCCCCGTCATTATTTTAGGCGGCTTTGGTAAAAGCGCGTATTGCATCTCCCTCAACTTCTTTTCCTGCCACGATGTGTCAAGCTCAACGCGGATCGGCTTTAGACGACTTGCCGTCACCAGCCGCCCTTGTCGAGCAAATGGCCGCAACCAGAGCGTCGAGGTAACCCATTTGCACTTCCATTCCAAAGGTTATGTCTGCCGGACACGACACGCCAACATCGCACTGCCTCCCAATCTCCTGATCAATTGCCTGTCGCTGAGCCGCCGTGAGCTTTTCGGTGATCCCGTCCCAGGGGCCAACCTCAGTGTGCGAAAATAGATAATCGTTCCACCCCATCGTCGGGCAGTGCTTGTGCACCGCCGCAAACAGTCGGTGAGCTTCCACTAAGGGCGGAAAGTCAGCGTCAGGCCAAGCAGGCACATGCCTAGATCGATCAGGGCCGACCGTCGCCGCAGCATTGGCAAAGTCAACGTTTGGAACGATGAAAACGCGATCGCCCCGGCCGTCATGTGCATCGAAACGGACGATGCTGGTGTTCTTTCTTGCGGTGACAACTTCAACTTTTGCGCCTGGCGGGATGTCGATGCAGCCGCCGGCTTGCTTTTCGGCAATTTCGGCCGGCCGTGCACCAGACTTTGCGGTGCGGCTACTTCCGTCAGGCAAAGTCAACTTGGAAAGAGCCTCAGCCGACGCGCACATCACACCCGGACGAACGGCTAACATGGTGCCGGCCAAGGCCGGAGCATGCCAGATCATAACGATTGTGATAGTATATAGTCTGTTAGTGCGCATGCCGGTAATCCGAAGGATTTTCACAAACCGAAGAATGACTGACCCAGTCGTTCATCCCCTGGTTGAAACCGCGCTTTCGATGGCCTGTTTTACGGCAAAAAGGAGCTTGGTATCTCGCGATGAAAGCGCCTGCTGATTTCCAGCAGCAGTTCTAAGGACAAGCGTGTGGGGTTGAATGTAGCCCAGTCCGAGTAGTGCTATTCCGAGCACGACTAACAGTGCGCCGAATGAGCCCGATCTGGAGTTTGCGAGAACAACAAAGCCAATAACCAATGAAATCATTCCGAAAAGATAAAACTTAGAATTGTCCGGCTTCTTAACGAATACTGTTACAATACCGTTGACCGGGTAAGACATGCCTCCGACCTGAACAAGGGTCTTGGTTACAGTAACTGATCCCGATGAGTAGATGACTTCGCCAGACATGCCTTCAACCTCAAGACAGCTTTCACTCTTTCACCATAACGAAAGCCACGATCGAAGCAAGAGACCTGGATCCTCCGACGCGTTATCGGGCTTGGCCCGATCGCGGCGACTCGGCCATCGTCGAGCCGGGCGTGAACGGTGAGCGGCTGGCCGATACAACGTTCTGGTGGGCCTTCCATAGCTGCCGATTGCATCGTCACCAAGTCGACGCGTTTTTTCTCGTGATTGTCCATAAGCTGTCAGTGCCGCGCTAAGTCAATCGCTTGCCGACCGTGCCCTGCAGCGACGTCTCGGCCGCTGCACATAGTCTGCACCTCTTTACGTTCAGCCGCGCGGGTGCGCGCAGATATGTTTTTTTGAAAAGCACGCCAGATGCGCAGCCTGCATCATACATGCCGAGCGAAATTGACGGGGGGTCTGGGGGGGATGGCACATCTCCCCCAGTTTTTTCTGCCTAATCCGCTACCGTTCAGAGACCAAGCTCCGACAACCCCGCATGATCCGCCGGCCGGGCGCCGGAGGTCCAATGAAACAGCCTCTGCCCCGCCGAAATGGCCACGTCATTGATGCTGGCTTCACGCCGTTCCATCAACCCGTCGGGCGCAAATGACCATTGTTCGTTGCCGTGGCTGCGAAACCACTGCCCCGACGCATCGTGCCACTCATAGGCAAAGCGCACGGCGATGCGTTGGCCCGTGTGCGCCCAAACTTCCTTGATCAGGCGATACTCCAATTCACGCGCCCATTTGCGCTGCAGAAAATCAATGATCGCCTCCCGCCCCGAAAAGAACTCCGACCGGTTGCGCCAGCGGGAATCGGCCGTGTAGGCACCGGCGACGCGCGCCGGATCGCGTGAATTCCACGCATCCTCGGCAAGCCTTGCCTTTTCCTCGGCGCTTGCGGCTGTGAAGGGGGGAAGAGGCGGTTTGTCGGGCATGATTTAACTCCAACTCGTTTCGAGGGTTACAGTTAAAGGCCGGGTCTCCCGCCCCCTCGCCGCCAGCGCTTGGACCGCCGGCGCTTGCTGGCGAGCCTCGTTGGTGGCAGGGCCCCAGACCTCCATTTCTGCGTGTGCGTAGCAAATGGGGGTCTGGGGCCTCAGGCCCCAGCGGGGTGCAGGGGCGGAGCCCCTGGCCTTTGGATAAGTCGTTCTCTACGCGACTTGGTGTCAGGCCGCGCTCCGCGTGGCGCCCGACAACGCCAGCAGCGCGTCCGGCCCAAGGCGCGCGCAATAATCGCCGAATCCTTCATCGGCGCCGCCCTCACGCGCCCAACCGGCGAACCATGGCTCGAAACTGCTGATCACCGCGGCGTGCGGCACCTTTTCCAAAATCTTGAAGCTCAGGCGCGTGCCCTCGAAATCCCCGCCGACATAGATCGCGTAAAAGCCCGGCATGCGGCCGACGATGCCGATATCGCCCGCATAGGTGCGCGCGCAACCATTCGGGCAGCCTGTGATGCGCACGCTGACCCGGCGTTGAGACAGCCCGTATTTTGCCAGCAGCGCGTCGATGCCGCCGACGATTTCGGGGTGCATGCGCTCGGCCTCGGTCAGCGCCAGGCCGCAGGTCGGCAGCGCGGGACAGGACAGCGCATATTGCGCCATCGGCGTCATGTCTTCGGCCAGCGTCACGCGGTGCGCGCGCAGCACGGTTTCGACCGCCGCGCGATCCGCCGGTGCGATGTCGGTCAGCAGCACATCCTGCTGCGGCGTCAGTGTGAAGCCGGGCGCAAAACGTTCGGCAATCAGGCGAAACGCGGTGCGCAACGCGGCACCTTCGGCGAAATCGGCGATACGTCCGGCGGCGACGGGCACGCCGAGCCACCACTTGCCGTCGCCCTGTTCGTGCCAGCCGAGCAGATCCGGCACGCTCAGCTTCAGCGGCGGCGGTGCCGCCAAAGGCGCACCAAAGTAGCCGGCGAGCGTTTCGGCCACCCAAGGCAGCCCGCGATCGTCCACCACGTATTTCAGCCGTGCGCGCCGGCGGTTGCCGCGATCGCCATGATCGCGTTGAAGCATGATCACGGCATCGACCATGCGCACCATCTCGTCGGGCTGCACGAAGGCAATGGGCGTGGCCAGGCGGGGATAGGTGGAGGCATTGTTGTGCGTCATGCCGAGCCCGCCGCCGATGGCGACCGTATAGCCCGTCAGCGTCTCGCCCTCGAAATGCGCGACCAGTCCCAGATCGTTGGTCAGCACATCGATCGTGTTGTCGTCCGCCGCCGTGATGCCGACCTTGAATTTGCGCGGCAGGTAGGTGGGGCCGTAGAGCGGCTCTTCCTCCCGCGCCGTCGGATCGGGCGCCGCATCGAGGAAAATCTCGTAATAGGCATGCGATTTCGGCTTGAGGTGCTCGGAGAGCATGCGCGCATCCGCAACGATGCGGGCTTGCCGCGCGTCCCGCCGCGGCGTGGGCGAGGCCATGATGTTGCGCACCACATCGCCGCAGGCGGACATGGTGGTCAGCATGGTGTGATTGACATCGGCGATCGCCGCTTTGAGATCGCCTTTGAGAATGCCGTGGAACTGGATGCCTTGGCGTGTGGTGATGCGGATGGTGTGATTGGCGTAATCGTCCGCCAGGCGGTCGAGTGCCAGGTATTGTTTCGCGGTCAGCAGCCCCGCCGGCATGCGCACGCGCAGCATGAACTGGTATTCTTTTTCGATGCCGTGCTGCTTGCGTTCGGTCGCGGTGTCACGATCGAATTGCTCGTAGCTGCCGTGAAACTTCAGCAGCTGATAGGTATCCTCGGTAACCTGTATTCCGCCCGCGGCCAGTTCCTGCGCCACGTCTCCGCGTAAGTGGTTGCTCTTGGCTTTCAGCGCCTCAACCGAGCTAAGCTTCGCCATTGCCGCAAGCCCCAACTGACAAAAGTTCTCTGGTTCTGTCTTTCAAGAAAGAACAACCTTACTTTTCTGCAAGTGCCACAACCCGCAAATACGGCTTCACCGTTTCCCACCCTTGCGGAAACAGCTCCCGCGCCGCCTCGTCGCTCACCGAAGGCACGATGATCACTCGCTCCCCCTTCTTCCAGTTCGCCGGCGTGGCGACCTTGTGCATATCCGTCGTTTGCAGGCTGTCGATCACGCGTAGCACTTCCTCGAAATTCCGTCCCGCGCTCGGCGGGTAGGTCAGGATCAGGCGGATCTTCTTGGTGGGATCGATGATGAAGACGCTGCGCACGGTCACGGCCGGATCGGCTTGCGGGTGAACCATGTCATACAGTGTAGAGACGGAGCGATCCGCGTCCGCGATCAGTGGGAAATTCAACTCATGGCCTTGTGTTTCCGCGATATCGGCAGCCCAGGCGGCATGGCTGCCCGCGGGATCGACGGAAAGCCCGATGACCTTGACATGCCGCTTGTCCCATTCGGGCTTGAGCGCGGCGACCACGCCCAGTTCGGTCGTGCAAACCGGCGTGAAATCCTTGGGGTGGCTGAACAGCACGCCCCAGCTATCGCCGAGCCATTGGTAGAACCGGATGCGCCCTTCGGTGCTGTCCTGTTCGAAATCGGGCGCGGTCTGTCCCAGCTGCAAGGCCATGGCTCGTTCCCCATGAATGGTGCGGCTCACATACCACGCGTGGCCGTGCGTATTAACCGATCCCCGCGCAATTTTGCGGGGTCGGCTCTCAGATGGAGAAGCTGATGGGTTCGGCCAAGGGGCGCGTCATGCCCGCGGCCTCGGCGCGGCGGATCAAATCCTCCAGCGTCAGGCCATGAAGACGGCTGGCGAGTTCCGCGTCCAGCTCCTGCCAGAGCGGATCCACGACCTGGGCCTGGAGCGATCCACCTGGTCCGTCCTCGGCATGGGCGATATCGTCGGCGAAGGCGGTGCGGACCACGTCATTGAGGTGAATATCCCGCCGCGGACGCCCTAGCCTGTAGCCGCCGCGTGGCCCACGGATGCTTTCCAGCAGACCCGAGCGCGAAAGCGTCTGCAGCAGCGGCTCGATGCCCCGGCGCGCCAGGCCCGCGCGTTCGGCGATGTCGGCGGCGCTGACCGTGCTGGTGCGCCCGGCATGGAAGGCGACGTCCAGCATGATAAGCACGCCCAGCATGCCTCGGTCCCGGCGCAGAATCATGGCCGCCGTCCCGCTTTGGGGGGTCGTGCAACGCCCGCGTTCCGTGCCATCGACTCCATGATAAACCACCGCCGTCCCAGACCTTTTGCCCCCAGGGTGCCGCCCATGTCCAACCGAATTCCACACAGGGACGACGTGCCATTCACCGCCGCCCCACGTGGGCGCATCTATGACAGCGTGCTGCAAACCGTGGGCGGCACGCCCATGGTCCGCCTGCCGCGCCTGGCCGCCGAGGAGGGGTTCGTGGCCGACCTCGCGCTCAAGCTGGAGTTCTTCAATCCTTTGGGATCGGTGAAGGACAGGATCGGCCTGGGCATGATCGATGCGGCCGAGCGGGCGGGGCAGATCACGCCGGGGCGGACGATCCTGGTCGAACCTACCAGCGGCAACACCGGCATCGCGCTCGCCTTCGTGGCCGCGGCGCGTGGCTACCGGCTGATCGTGACGATGCCCGAGAGCGCCTCCATCGAGCGGCGGCGCATGCTGCGCATCATGGACGCGCAGGTGGAACTGACGCCGCAGAAGCTGGGCATGGCCGGCGCGATCGCGCGCGCGCGCGACATCCTGACCAGCACGCCGGATGCCTGGATGCCGCGCCAGTTCGACAACCCGGCCAACGCGGACATCCACGAGGCCACCACGGCCGAGGAGATCTGGGCCGACAGCGATGGCCAGGTCGACATGATCGTGGCTGGCGTGGGCACCGGCGGTACGCTGACCGGCATCGGCCGGGCGCTGCGGCCAAAACGCCCCGGCCTGGTCATGATCGGCGTCGAGCCGGCGGAAAGCGCCGTGCTGTCGGGCGATGAGGCGGGACCGCACGGTATTCAGGGCATCGGCCCCGGCTTTGTGCCGGGCGTGCTGGAAACGGGCCAGATCGACCGCCTCATCACCGTCTCCGAGCGCGAGGCACTTGCCGCGGCGCGCCGATGCGCGCGCGTGGAGGGACTGCCTCTCGGCATTTCGTCCGGCGCCATGCTGCACGCCGCCATGGGCCTCGCGCGTGCGCCCGAGAATGCCGGACGCCTTATCGTGGGCATCGCGCCCTCTTTCGCGGAGCGCTATTTGTCCACATCCTTGTTTTCTGGCCTGGGATGACGCGGCCGGGCTACCCTTATGTGCAGCGCATCACCACGCGCTGGATGGACAATGACGTTTATGGCCATGTCAATAACGTGGTCTATTACAGCTATTTCGATACAGTGATAAATACCTGGCTGATCGAACATGCGGGGCTGAATATCCAGGCTGGCACGCAGATCGGGCTGTGTGCGGAATCGCATTGCCGGTTCTTGGCGCCGCTGGCGTTTCCTGATGTCGTGGAGGCGGGGCTGCGGGTGGAGAAATTGGGCCATTCCAGTGTTCGATATGGGATCGGGTTGTTTGCCGCCGGGGTTGATGCGCCTGCGGCGGAGGGGTGGTTCGTGCATGTCTTTGTCGATCGTAACAGTCGAAAGGCGCAGCCGATTGGGGCGGAGATGCGCGCTGCGCTGGAGACGTTAAAGGTTGTTCTTTTTTGAAAAACAGAACCAAAAAACTTTTATTTGTTGGCGGTTGCGTTGTGGCGACGCGTACGCCAACGAGTAAAAGTTTTTTGCTTCTTTTTTTCAAAAAAGAAGGACTTCCTTTTTGAAAACCCGCGCCGCGATCCTGACGCACATGGGCCTGCCGCGCCCTTATGCGCAGTCCCGTCCGTTGCAAATCCGCGAGATCGACTTGCAGGCCCCCGGCGCGGGCGAAATGCTGGTGCGCGTCACGGCAGCCGGGCTGTGCCATTCCGACCTGTCGGTGATCGATGGCAGCCGGCCGCGCCCGATGCCGATGGTGCTGGGGCACGAGGCGGCTGGCATCGTTCAAGAACTTGGCCCGAACACAACAGGCTTTGCGCCGGGCGACCAGGTGGTTTTCGCCTTCGTGCCGAGTTGCGGCACGTGCCTGCCCTGTGCGGAGGGCCGGCCCGCCCTGTGCGAACCGGGTGCGGCGGCGAACGGGGCCGGCACGCTGCTGAGCGGTTCGCGGCGCTGGTGCGATCAGCCCGAGGGTGCCACGCATCACCATCTCGGCGTGTCCGGCTTTGCAGCGTACATTGTGGTCAACACCCGCTCGGCCGTTAAAATCGATGCCGGCGTGAAGCCGGAGATTGCCGCCCTGTTCGGGTGCGCGGTGATGACCGGGGCGGGTGCGGTGATCAATACGGCGCGTGTGCCGCCCGGCGCCTCCGTCGTGGTGTTCGGGTTGGGTGGCGTGGGCCTGGCTGCGGTGCTCGGCGCGGTGGCCTCGGGCGCCAACCCGATCGTCGCGGTCGATACGCTGCCGGAAAAGCTGGGATTGGCGCTTTCCCTCGGCGCCACGCATGTGGTGCGCGCGGGGGAAAATGCGGTGGCCGATGTTCGCGCGGCTACGCAAGGAGGTGCCGCTTTCGCCTTCGAATCCGTGGGCAGTGAAATTGTCCTCCAACAGGCCTACGCGGCCACGCGGCGCGGCGGGATGACAGTGGCCACCGGATTGCCGCATCCGTCACGGCAGTTTTCGGTGCCGGCGGTGAGCCTGGTGGCCGAGGAGCGCATCGTGCGTGGAAGCTATATGGGATCGGCGGTGCCTTTGCGTGATTTGCCGCGCTTTGTGGCGCTTTACCGTGCGGGCAAGTTAGCGGTGGATCGCTTGTTGACGCACAGGCTGACGCTGGATGACGTCAATGAAGGGTTTGACCGGCTGGCGGACGGACTGGCTGTTAGGCAGGTGATTTTGTTCGACCATTAATTGCAAGTCGGCGGCGGGAGCGGAGGAACAGAAGGCTTGCCGCGCGAGCGCCTGCGTGTCCTGATAAGTTTTGCCGACGAGCCCGTCCGCGCTGCCGGCGCGCGCGTCCGCGGCGACGAATTGCCAGCCGGCAGAATGTGGCAAGGCCACTGCGGCGCCCAGGAAGACGCCGTTGACTTCAATGATTTTCGACTGTTGCATTTCGGCTGATGCTTCCTGGTCTTTTCTTAATGCGCGGCCATGAGCGGGCTCAAATCTGCGCGTTTTATGTGTGGACGCTTAAATGTGGCGGCATGCTTATTGGCCAAGAGTGTGCACGCTTCCGTGTTGCCGTTGACCGAGCACCGCGTCGGCGGTGCCGCCGAGGAGCGTCAGAACGGGGCCGCCGGCCGCCCATGCGCCTGCTTGATCGGCCAGATCGGCGAGCTTGCCGCGCAGGACACGGGCCTGATCGGTGCCGCCGGCCTCGACCAGGACCGCAGGCATGGCGGGGTCGAAACCCGCTTCGGCCAGCTCGTCCCGCAGGCGGGGCAGGGTCGCCAGGCCCATGTAGATGGCGAGGGTGACGCCTGGGCGTAGCAGTCCCGCGTAATCGATGCCCAGATCGGCGGCATTGCCGGGGCGGCGGCGATGGGCGGTGACGAAGGTGACCGCGTGGGCGTGGTCCCGATGGGTCAGCGGGATGGCCGCACTTGCGGCGCAGGCCAGGGCGGCGGTGATGCCGGGAGTGACCGCGCAGGCGATGCCGGCGGCGTGCAGGGCTTCGATTTCCTCGCCGCCGCGGCCGAAGATGAACGGGTCGCCGCCCTTCAGGCGGACCACGCGGCGGCCTTCACGGGCCAGTCGGACCAGCAGCGCGTTGATGTCGCGCTGCGGCATGGTGTGGTGGCCCTCGCTCTTGCCCACGTCGATGCGCTCGGCGTCGCGTCGGGCGAGGTCGAGGACTTCGGCGGTGCCGAGGCGGTCGTGCACGATGCCGTCGGCCTCGCCGAGGAGGCGGAGGGCGCGCAGCGAGGCGAGATCGGCCGCACCCGGGCCGGCGCCGACGAGGTGGACGAAGCCGGTCTGCGTGCCTGGGGCGCGGAGTTCGGCGCGCCAGGCGGCCTCGGCGCCCGGTTCGTCCCCGGCGAGGGCGAGGTCGGCGGTGGGGCCTGAGAGGATGCGTTCGAGGACGCGGCGGCGCTGGGCCATGTCGGGGAAGGCGGCGCGGGTTTCATCCTGCAGGCGTCCGGCCAGGGCGGCGA
>CAXUNZ010000016.1:0-28871 GCA_964252525.1 uncultured Acetobacteraceae bacterium | reverse complement strand
TGATTGTCGATCACGGGCTCCGCCCCAACGCCGCGGCGGAAGCGGCGCAGACCGCTTCCATGATGGAAGCGCTTGGGATTGCCTCTCGCACACTCACCTTGACCGGCCTGGCGCGCGGCGCCGCCCACGCCCGCGCCGCGCGCTACGCTGCCTTGATCTCCGCCACACGTCAGGCCGGCCGGGTCGAACTCTGGCTCGGGCACCACCGCCGTGACCAGGCCGAAACGGTGCTGATGCGCCGGGCAGCCCGGAGCGGTCCGGCCGGGTTGGCCGGCATGGCCGGCGCGAGCGAAAGCCGGGACATTCGCATCCTGCGTCCGCTGCTCGGCGCCTCCGCCGGCGCAATGCGCAGCTTCCTGATCCAGGCGGGTGTGACCTGGATCGAAGATCCCACCAACCAGGATACCGCCCATCTGCGTGCCCGCTTGCGCGCCCAACTCGATGATCCGCGTGGCGATGGGCCCGCCGTGCTCGCCTTGGCCGATGCGGCGCACGCAAGCGGCGTTGCCCGCGCCGCGCGCGACCGCGCCATCGCCGCCGAGCTTGCCACGCGCGCGGCGATCTTCCCCGAGGGATACGCGCTGCTCTCGCCCGGCCCGCTCTCGCCCGGCGCGCTGGGCGGAATGATACGCGCCTTGACCGGACGGGCTTACCCGCCGCCCGCGCCGGCCCTGGCCCGCCTGGCCGCTTTGCCGCGACCCACTGTTCTGGCCGGCCTGCGCCTGATGCCAGCCGGCCGGCTTGGCAGCGGCCTGCTTGCCGTGCGTGAGGAAGCCACAGGCGCGCTGTGGGACGATCGCTTTTTGGTCGAGGCGGTCGAGGCAGACGAGGGGGCCACGATTGGCGCGGTCGGCGCCGATGCGTCCCGGCTGCGCCGGCACTCGCACCTGCCGGACGCCGTGTTGCGCACGCTGCCGGCGCTGCGCGTGCACGCGGCGCTGGTAGAGGTGCCGCATATAGGATACCGTGCCGCAGACGGCTCAGCGCGCATGGCGGTCAGCTTCGCTCCAGCCAACCCCGCCTGCGGCGCGCCCTTCGGCGCTGCCGCGTGCAGGGGGTGCGAAAGCGAAAGCCCCACCCCATCTGCTTGAGTTGCCGGCTACTGCCCGGCAGCAACACGGCGCGCCCTGCGATCGGGCGCTTGGGACTGGGTGGAAATGAGCAATTTCGGCCGTAACCTGGCTTTGTGGGTCATCATCGCGGTGCTGCTGGTCGTGCTGTTCGACCTGTTTCAGCCGGGCGGCACGCAGCACGGGCCGCAGGGCGTGGCATATTCGGATTTCGTATCCGAAATGAATAACGGCCATATCCGTTCGGTGACGATCGCCGGCCACCAGATCACCGGCGTGCAGACCGATGGGCGCCCCTTCCAGACCTACACGCCCGACGATCCTTCCCTGGTGCAGCGCCTGACCGACAAGGGCGTGCAGGTTTCGGCAAAGCCCGACGATGATGGCGTCAATCTGATGCATCTCGTGCTCAGCTGGTTTCCCATGCTGCTCATCGTCGGCGTATGGATATTCTTCATGCGCCAGATGCAGTCCGGTGGGGGGCGCGCCATGGGTTTCGGCAAGAGTCGCGCGCGCATGCTGACCGAAAAACAGGGTCGCGTGACATTCGAAGATGTTGCGGGCATAGATGAGGCCAAGTCCGAGTTACAGGAAATCGTGGAGTTTCTGAAGGACCCTCAGAAGTTTCAGCGCCTCGGCGGCAAGATTCCCAAGGGTGTACTGCTGGTTGGGCCGCCTGGCACCGGCAAGACACTGCTTGCGCGCGCTATCGCGGGCGAAGCCAATGTGCCGTTTTTCACAATCTCCGGTTCTGATTTCGTCGAAATGTTCGTGGGCGTAGGCGCCAGCCGCGTGCGGGACATGTTTGAACAGGGTAAGAAAAACGCGCCTTGCATTATCTTCATCGATGAAATCGATGCCGTCGGCCGTCACCGCGGTGCCGGCCTGGGCGGTGGCAATGACGAGCGCGAGCAGACGCTCAATCAGATGCTCGTCGAAATGGACGGTTTTGAGAGCAATGAGGGTGTCATTCTGATCGCGGCCACCAATCGGCCCGACGTGCTCGATCCCGCTCTGCTGCGGCCAGGCCGTTTCGACCGCCAAGTGGTGGTGCCCAATCCGGATGTTGTGGGCCGCGAGAAAATCCTGCGCGTGCATATGCGGAAGGTTCCACTGGCCAGCGACGTCGATCCCAAGGTGATCGCACGCGGCACGCCAGGCTTTTCGGGCGCGGATCTCGCCAACCTCGTCAACGAAGCGGCGCTGCTGGCCGCACGCATGGGCAAGCGCACCGTTGCCATGCTCGAGTTCGAGAACGCCAAGGACAAGGTGCTGATGGGCGCCGAGAGGCGGTCTTTAGTGATGAGCGATGCAGAGAAGCGCATGACGGCGTATCACGAAGGCGGCCACGCGCTGTGTGCGATGAAGGAGCCGGAATGCGATCCTGTGCACAAGGCCACCATCATTCCGCGCGGCCGCGCGCTGGGCATGGTGATGAGCCTGCCTGAAGGCGACCGCTATTCCAAAAGCAAAAGCAAGTGCCTTGCCGAATTGGTTTTGGCCATGGGTGGGCGCGCGGCCGAGGAGCTCGTCTTCGGCGCCGACAAGGTCAGTAATGGCGCCTCGGGCGACATCAAGATGGCGACCGATCAGGCGCGGCGCATGATCACCGAGTGGGGCATGAGCGACAAGCTGGGAATGATCGCCTATGGCGATAATTCCCAGGAAGTATTTCTGGGTCATTCGGTTACGCAGAACAAGAACGTCTCGGAAAGCACGGCGCAGGAAATCGATCGTGAGATCAAGGCGATCATCGATCACGCCTATGCCTCGGCCAAATCGATCCTGAGCGAGAATATCGAAGATTTGCACCGGCTTGCGCGCGGCCTGCTGGAGTATGAGACACTCTCGGGCGATGAAATCCGCCAAGTGTTGCGCGGTGAGCCGGTGATCAAGGCGGTGGTCGATGAGCCGGCGCCGGAGACGCGGCGCGCAAGCGTTCCGGTGACGGGCAAAACCGCGCCGCTGCCGCCAAATCTGGGCGCGGCGCCCGCGGCTGGATAAGGGAAGCCGGGGGAGATGTGCCATCCCCCCAGATCCCTCGTCAATTTTCTGCGTGATGGCTACAGGATAACGGTGGTTTTTGGGGGGCAGGCACTGCTCCCCCGATTTTTTACGACGCCTCGACCAAAAGCGGAATCATTAACGTATAACGCGTCCCGTGCTCCTGCTCGACCAACAATTCGGCCCTGAGCTGCTTGGAAAATCCTCTGATCAGCTGCAATCCCAACCCGTCGCGCGTACCCGTCTCCGTCTCCACTCGCCCGGCCGGTATACCCACGCCGTCATCCTCGATCATCAGGCGCGCCCGCTCTCCATCCGTGGTCAAAAGCACCCCCACATGCCCGCTGCGCCCGGCGGGAAAAGCGTATTTGATGGCGTTGCTCACAGCCTCCGTCACAACCAGGGATAACGGAACCGCCTGATCGCCCGACATTTCCAAGTCGATCGCCTCGATCGTCAGCTGTATACGGCCGCCCCGCCGCTCGCCCATCGCATCCAGCAACTGGCCGCACAATTCGGTCAGGAAGCTTTTCATTTCGATGCTGCTCAACTCGCCCTGCGAATAAAGATGACGGTGCAGCGTCGCCAGCGCGCGCACGCGGTCTCGCGCGGCGGCAAACTCCGCCCTCGCCTCGGGTGCGCGTATCCGCGCGGCTTGCAAATTCAACAGGGAGGCCACGATCTGCAAATTATTCTTCACGCGATGATGGATTTCACGCATCAACAGCGCCTGCTTTTCGGCGGCGACATCGAGCTTTGCAGCCTGCTCATCCAGCCCGTGCGCCGCTTCCCTGAAACTGACGCACAAGGCGCGCACCTCCAGCGGGGCGGCGGGAATTGCACTCGTGTCGAATTTGCCTGTGCGCCGCCAATCTTGGACCTTCCTGTCCAATGCATTGAGGGGGGCCACCAAGGCGGCATTGGCGCCAATTGCCACCGCGCTCAGGCCCATCAAGGTGAACAGCGCAAGTTGCAGCGCGCGATGGATCAGCACACTGCGCGCGGTCAAAACGTCCTCACTGGCCGGATAGGCAATAAGCATGTGGTAGCGGCCCGCCACACTGCTGGAGGCGTAAGCGTAAGGCTGTCCGGAGCGGGATAGTGCATCGAATTCCGAGGGTTCGCTCAGCAACGCCTTCATGGTGGCGGCATTGGGCAACGCCGCTTCCCGCGATCCGGCAAGCGATGTCACGGCACCGCCGGGATCGACCAGCCATAGCGCAGGCAAGGCCGGCATCGTACTGCCAGGCATGGCGATGAACCAATCCATTCGCAGCCCGGTGTAGAGAAATCCAACGATCGCGTCATTGTGCCGCACGGGGTAGGCGGCCGGGATGACCGGGCCGTCGACAAGGTTGGAATGACGCACCGGTCCAAGCATCAGCCCTTTGCCCGCCGCGGCTGCCTCGAACAGCGTCTTGTTCAGCGCCTCGATCCGGCCCGGCACGCTTGCCATGACCAGCGGGCGGCCGGAACAATGCAGCGTGCCATCAGGGTTGAAAAAAGCGACATTGGAGTAGCGCCGCCGCTGCAAATCCAAAATCCCGGCCAATCTGTCGTGGCAGCCTTGTGGATCGGCACTGAGCAACTCTGGCATTTCCGAAAGCGCCTGCAGCATCTGCTGCGCGCCTTCCACTGCCGAGGCATGACGCGCAAGGGCGGACTCGCGCAAACGCGTTACAGCCTGGCTGCTTACCCCGAGAGCGAGGGTGTAATTCTGCCAGGCAATGGTTGCGGCCAGCAGCACCAAAGGCACGGCAGCAAGCAGGATCATGCCCATCAGCCGGACGCGGATGGGCGCGTAAAGCTCCCGAATGCGATAGTGAAACCGGCTGTCCCGGCTGAAGACACCAGAATGCCATTTGTGATCGGCCGGCTCGGCCAAGGACCCGGTTGGCCGCGGCGTAGCCGGCCCGGGCGCCATACTCACTTCTTCCTGTCCTCCTCGATCACTTTCAGCAAGGCTTCGGGCACCGGCTCGCTGGCAACATCGTCAAAAAGCTTGTGCAAACCCTGTTTCAACCAGGCGTCAAACGCACGGTCACCCTTGCCAGCCTTTTCGGATGACGGCTTACGGCGTGGAGGGGTCATGTCGATCCGGATGAGGTCATCTGATCGCTCAACGCACATGTCGCTCAGGCGGTGCGCCGCCCGAGCGTTTTCATGCGAAATCTACAAGGCAAGACCGTCAGCGCCTTCGTCCGGCGCGCCATGCTCGGCCATGCGGCGGGCAAGCAAGGACGCCGCACCACGGCCGGCGCGAGCGCTCTCGCGCGTCTCGCCCAGCAACCAGGCTTCGAGCTGACGGCGGGCGCGGAAGACACGGCTTTTGGCCGTGCCGACCGCGCAACCGGTCGCTTCCGCCAGCGCCTCGTAGCTCATGCCATGCACAACGACCATGACGAGCGCCTCGCGCTGGTCATGCGGCAGACGGGTCATCGCGCCTGCCAGTTCCTTGAGTGCGAGACGGTCTTCATGGGCGGCATCGGTGGCAAGGGCGCTCGCCGGCACATCCTCGATATCGGTCGTGTCACGGCGCTTGCGAAGGTTGCTGATGAAGCGGTTGCGCAGAATGCGATGCATCCACGCGGGAAAATTCGTGCCGGGAATGAAGCTGTCCTGCGCGGACAGGGCGTTGCACACGGCATCCTGGACCAGGTCTTCGGCACCGGCGCGATTGCGTGTGAGTGCCAGAGCTTGCACACGCAGCTTGGGCAGAATGGCGATGATCTGCTCGTGAAAAGTTGCGGTCATTTCTGGTCTCCCTATTCGTGCAATCAATGCCGGTGGCGCTCGATTTGCTGCCAGCCAGGATGTCACGAAAGCGTGTGTGGTAAGGAACCATTCATGGTTCGTCTGCCCACCGAGTCGTCACGAAACGCCGGCCAAACCGAGAATTCACATGCCCGCTTCCAACGACTGCTTCAGCTCTCCGACACGGCACCATCCCGCGCATAGGCACGCGCCAACTGCGCACGGGCGCGGCTGACGCGCGCGCGCATGGTCCCGGGCGGCACGCCGCAAATCACCGCAGCCTCCTCGTGGCTCAGTTCCTGCGCACCGACCAGCAGCAACGCCTCGCGCAGGTTGGGCTGCAGGGTCCACAGCATGGCCGATAGGTCGGCAATCTCCGCGGCGTGCGAGGCCATCGGCTCGGGCGTTGCGTCGGCGGCGCGCTGCATCGCCGCGTCCTCCCGCCTCGCCGCGCGCGTGCGTTGCAGGAAAGTGTTCCGCTGGATTGTAAATAGCCAGGCTTTGGGGCTTGTGCCCGGCTGGAATTGGGCGGATGCAGCCAGCGCGCGCAGGACCGTCTCCTGCACCAGGTCGTCCGCACGGCTGGCGTCCCGGTGCAGAAAACGGGCATAGGCGCGCAGATCGGGCAACAATGCGACAAGGGATGCGCGGATGACCTCAGACTCTGTCATGCACGCACCCCACTGAACACCGCCGCAAGCCGCCCACGCATAGTGTAAAACGAGAGACCACGATGACGAGTGTTCACCGCGAGGAACTGATCAGCGCCCTGCCCTATGCACGCCGATATGCGCGTGCGCTGACCGGCAGCCAACATAAAGGCGATGCGCTGGTCGCCGAGAGCTTGCGCGAAATGCTGGAGGATGGCGATGCGGCCCCCGCCGCGCTGCGTGAAGCCCGCCACATGCTGTATTGGGGTGTTACCCGCCGCTTCGGCGGGGAGGCGCCCTCTTTGGCGTCCGCCGACACGCTATCCGCCAGGCAGCGCCAGTTGCTGCTGCTGACAGCCTTGGAAGACGTACCCCCGTCCGTCGCTGGCCCCATTTTGGGCATGGAACCCGAACAGGCCGGCATGCAGCTGGCATTTGCCAAGGAGCGCCTGCGCGCCTCGGCGGCGGCCGAGGTGCTGATCATCGAGGACGAGCCTATCATCGCCATGGATTTGGAGGAGCTGGTCGAGAGCTGCGGTCACAACGTCGTGGGCACAGCCAGCAGTGAGACCGAGGCCATCGAGATTGCCGGCCGCACCAAGCCCACGCTGATCCTGGCCGACATCAATCTGGGCGCCGGCGGCGACGGCACCAACGCAGTCGCCGCCATCCTGCGCACCCACTACGCACCGGTGATCTTCGTAACGGCCTATCCGGAACGGCTGTTGACGGGCGAAGCCGTGGAGCCTGCCTTCGTCATCACCAAGCCATTCGAGCCGCTGACCCTGGCGATTGCCACCTATCAGGCGGTGACGGGCGGGGTGCAGGTGGACAGCGTGTAGATAAGGAAGACGAGCGGTCCCGGGCGCCCAGCGCGCTCCCCTCGGGTCTTCTTGCTCCACCTGGCGCCCACCTTTACGCTTCGCGCGTAAAACGGGCATTGCCGCGTGGACATCTCTGTCGGCGATAAGGGTTTGTTGACATTCGGCCGGTTCAGGCTGGACCCGCAGCGCCGCGTGCTTTGGCACGACGGGGGCGCGGTAAAACTCACCCCCAAGGCCTTCGACACGCTATGCCACCTCGTCACCAACGCCGGCCGCCTGGTGGAAAAGGACGAGCTTCTCTCAGCCGTCTGGGGCACGCGCATCGTCGAGGAAGGCAATCTCAGCCAGACGATCTTCAGCATACGCAAGGCACTGCAATGCGAGGCGGGCGCGGATCGCTGGATCGTAACCGCACCCGGACGCGGCTATCGTTTTACCGCCGAGGTTCATCGCGACAGCGGCGCCGCCCAGCCGGCGGCAGCCGCCTTGTCCACCTCGGAGCCTGAGCCATACTCGCCTGGCTCGCCGAGTGAATCGCGGCACCTTCCGCCGCGGTGGTTTGCGCGGGCTGGTTTTGCCGTGGCTCTGACAGCAGCTGGTGCCATCGCCTGGCTCGCCATCCGCCAATCTTCCGGCATCGACGAAGCCGCCGGCGGGCCGCCGCCTTATTCGGTGGCCGTTCTGCCGTTCGAGAACATGAGCGGCGATCCGACCCAGGACTACATCTCCGACGGCCTTGCCGACGAACTCATCAACACGTTGAGCCGCATCGACGCCTTGCAGGTCGCGGCACGCACCTCCGCCTTCAGCTTCAAGGGCAGCCACGCCACGATCGCCGACATCGCGCGCAAGCTCAATGTCGCCGCGGTGCTGGAAGGATCGGTCTCGCGCGAGGGCGGGCAGGTGCGCCTGAACGTGCAACTGATCAACGCGGCGACCGGCTTTCCTTTCTGGTCGCGCAGCTATGGCGGCGGCCTGGGCGACATGCTCGCCTCGCAGGCCGACACCGCCCGCACCGTGGCCAACACGCTGCGGGTTAAGCTGCTCGGCGAGGATTTGCCGCGCCTGGTGTCCGGCGGCACCCACAACCCGCAGGCGCTCGACGCCTATTTGCGCGGCATGAAGCACGTGCGCGCCGACGATCCCAGCGCGGCCCTCGGCGAATTCGAGGCGGCGATTGCGCTGGATCCGCATTACGCGCTGGCTCGCACGTTGCGATCTCAGACGCTGCGCCAGATCGTCAATACCGCGGATGATGGCGATGCCGGCCGCGTGGTGCGTCTGGAAGCCGAATCCCTGGCCGAAGCCAGGCGAGCCGTTGAGCAGGCGCCGGATCTTGGTGTCGCCCACACCGATTTGGGTATTGCGCTGGAGGAGGGGCAGTTCGACTTCGTGCGCGCCGCAGCCGAAATAGCCCGCGGCCGGGATCTTGCGCCAAGCAATGCACACGTGCTCGGCACATATGCCGAACTGCAAAGCCATCTGGGCCATACAGACGAGGCGATTGAGGCCGACCTGCAGGCAACGAAGCTCGATCCTCTCTCGCCAAGCAGATACAGGGCTTTGTCATCCACATTGGCTTTCGCGCGCCGCTACAAGGAGGCGCTGCAGGCGGCGCGCCACGTGATCGCCGTCCGCGGCCGCGCCACGTCCTACGACACCTACGGCATCGGCGAAATCCAGTATCTGCAAAATCAGCGGGAAGCGGCGCTGGCAACCTGCAGTATCGGCAAGGCCTGGCCGCTTCAGCATTGCCTGGCGCTGGCCTACGCCAAGCTTGGCCGCCGCAAGGAAGCGGACGAGGCGCTGGCGCATGTGCGCGCGGCCCTCGGCGATGCCGGCGCGATGCAATATGCCACGATCTACGCGCAATGGGGACAGCCGGACCAGGCCATTCCCTGGCTGGAAACCGCCTATCGCCTGCACGATCCGGGGCTGATCGAAATGCAGGTGCTGCCGCTGCTTGATCCGATCCGTGGCACGCCCGCGTTTCGCGACATTCAGCGGCGGATGAATTTTTCGCCTTGAGTCGAAAAGGGCTGGGGGGATGAGCTAACCCCCCCCCTCCCCCGCCGGTTAGAGGCCGATGGCGTAGTCGAGGATGCGGCAATTGTTAGACGAGCAGCCCCATGCATCGCCCGACGTGTCGGACAGGTTGGATGCCAACTGCACCGAGGCTTTCTTGTTGACCGACAGGAAGCTCTGATAGACCTGCTGGACCATCTGCGCGACGACCGGGTTCTGCGAAACCTCCACGGCGAAGTAGCTGATCCCGGAGGCTGACGAGCCGCCCAGGCAATGCAGCGTCATGCGCGGCTGTGTGTTATACTGCCCGGTGTTCACCTCGATCTGCGGCATATAGCAGGTCACCGCCGTGTCTGCCGCCCTGGCGGCGGCGCCGGCAAACAGAGAGACGCCGGCGATGGCGGCCAAAGCGAGGGTCTTGAAGACGTAAGTCATTGGTGCTGGTCCATACATATGTCCGGACGCGTCATTGCGCCGGTGGCCAGGCTTCTGATGGCAATACCCCCGCCGGGTCCTTTGAACCCCTCAAAATGGACTCTCAAAAACCCTTAAAATTCGTTTGAAGAAGCGAATACGGCGGGTTTTGGCCGGCAGGCACGGCTCTCTGGTCCATCCTCCGGGGCTTGTCCCCAATGCTGTCCAGAGTTACAGCCCATGCGTCTTCCTAAGCGAACCCCACGCCGCCTCAGGCTCTATCCTCCGGAACCGGCGAGGACCGCATGTCACTCACCAACCCTATCCTCTATGTCGATCCGCATGCCGCCGAGCCTGCCACCGCCTTCGCGCAAGCCGCGGCCAGTGGCTTCACCCACGTTCTGGTACCTCCGCCTTGGACACCCTCCTCCCACGGCGACCGCTACGCCCCCGCCGACCTTAACCCCTCCGCGCTGACCCGCCTGACCGCCGAGGCTGCCGGCGCCGGAGTGGCTCTCTTGCTCGATGTGCAAATCAACCGCCTCGCCGCGGACACTGGCCTGGGAGAGGGCCTGTTCACGCCCCCCGATGCCGATGCGCTGTTGGACCCGCGGCACGGCGTGGATCTGGACGCGGATGTCGCCTCACCCAACGACGCGGCGCAAGCCAGTGCCTTGGGTGCGTTCTGGGCCGGCCATTTCAGCCAGTGGGTCCGCGCGGGGATTGCGGGCGTGCGTCTGATCGGGCTCGATGGCCTGGAACCCACGCTGATTGCCGACTTCCTGGATGCGCTACGCTCTGGCGCGCCTGCGCCGCTGCTCCTGGCCTGGGCACCAGGCCTCTCGCGCGAGGCCATGCGTGCGCTCGCCGGCCGCGGCCTTGACGGCGTGTTCTCCTCGTTTCCCTGGTGGGATCTGCGCGCGCCATGGTTTTGGGAGGAGCTTGACGTGCTGCGCGCGGCCGCACCCGTGCTGCACGCCCTTCAGGCACAAGGCGCGCCGCCGTGGCACGATGACGCGCGGGCCGCAACGCTTGCGGCCTTTCTCGGCGATGGCTGGATGGCCATTGCCCCCGCCGGTGCCAGCGCGGGCAAGATGAACACGCTGCTTGCCGGTACGACACCGGCGCGTGGGGGTCCAATCGGCGGCACCGCGGCACCGGTGCTCAGCGTCCTGCGCACCGATGCGCCCGACCGCCGCAGCGCCCGGCGCGTGCTGATGGCTGTCGTCAACACCGATCCCGATCAGCCGCGCGCGGTCGATCCGGCCGTGCTGCTCGCCCCGCTGGGCGGCCGCTTCAAGCCGTTGCAGGCCCAACTCGGCAGCACGGGCGCCCTTGGCCTGGATGCCCTGACCCTTCAACCGGGCGAGACCGTGGTTTTTGCCGCCGATGCAATCCCCTCTGCCAACGCGCGCGATCGCGCTGGTGAGGCCGACGCTCGAGAGGCGGCTGGCGCCCCTCGCCTGGCCATCGAGTCCGTCACGCCCGCGGTCGATGGCGGGGCCTTTCCGGTCAAGATGATCGCCGGCGAAACCGTCACCGTCACCGCGGATTTGCTGTTCGATGGCCACGAGAAGATTGCGGGTGTCCTGCGCTGGCGTGCGCCCGGTGGCGCGTGGTTGGAAGCGGTGATGACGCCGCTGGGCAATGATCGCTGGCAGGGGCAATTCCCGCTCGATCGACTCGGCCGTCACGAATACGTCGTCTGCACCTGGCGTGACGCGTATGCGACCTTTGTCGATGAAATCACCAAGAAACACGCGGCAGGCGTGGATACCACCATCGAACTGGAAGAAGGCCTTGGCCTGCTCGACCGTTTTGCCGAAACCGCCACGGAGGAGGCGGCGGTCCGGATGCGCAACATCGCCAAGCGCCTCGGACGCGCTGACAATCCCACGCGGCGAGAAGTGCTGCTATCCCCGCGCGTGGCCGGCCTGATGCAGGCCGCCGACCCGCGCCCGTTTCAGGTCCGCACGCCCACGATGGCCATCGATGCCGAACGCATTGAGGCGCGCTATGCCAGCTGGTATGAAGTGTTTCCGCGCTCGCTGAGCGACGATCTCGCGCGGCACGGCAATTTCGATGATGTGATCCGCCATCTGCCACGCATCGCGGCAATGGGCTTCGATGTTTTGTATTTTCCACCCATTCACCCGATCGGCCACAAAAACCGCAAGGGCCGCAACAACACGCTGACGCCCGCGCCGGACGATCCGGGCAGCCCGTATGCCATCGGCAATCAAGACGGCGGCCATGATGCGCTGCATCCCGAGCTTGGCGATTTCGCGTCCTTTCAGCGCCTGCGCGAAGCCGCGGCTACTCACGGCCTGGAACTGGCGATCGATTTTGCCGTGCAATGCGCGCCGGACCATCCCTGGCTGCGCGAACACCCCGGCTGGTTCGATTGGCGCCCCGACGGCACGATCAAATACGCGGAAAATCCGCCGAAGAAATACGAGGATATCGTCAACGTCGATTTCTACGCCGAAGGCGCGGTGCCCGGCTTGTGGCTGGAACTTTGCCGCGTCGTGCTGTTCTGGGCGAGCCAGGGCGTGCGGCTGTTCCGTGTGGACAACCCGCACACCAAGCCCTTCCCATTTTGGGAGTGGATGATCCGCGAGGTCCGCACAACCTATCCGGACGCGATCTTCCTGGCCGAGGCCTTTACGCGCCCCAAGATCATGTACCGCCTAGCCAAGATCGGCTTTTCGCAATCCTACACCTATTTTACCTGGCGCAACACCAAGCAGGAACTGGCGGAATACTCGACCGAACTTGCCACGACAGCGCCGCGCGATTTCTTCCGTCCGCATTTCTTCGTCAACACGCCGGACATCAATCCGATTTTCCTGCAAGGCTCCGGCAGGCCGGGCTTCCTGATCCGCGCCGCGCTGGCTGCCACGCTGTCCGGATTGTGGGGCGTCTATAATGGTTTTGAGTTGTGCGAAGCCGCCGCGGTGCCTGGAAAGGAGGAGTATCTGGACAGCGAGAAATACCAGCTCCGCGCCTGGGACTGGGACCGGCCGGGCAGTATCGTAGCCGAAATTACCCAGCTCAACAGCCTTCGCCGGCAGAACACCGCGTTGCAGACGCATTTGAACGTGCGTTTTCTCAACGCGGGCAACGACAACATCCTCTATTTCGAAAAAGCCGATGCCACCCGCACCAACGTGGTGCTGATCGCCATCAGCCTGGACCCGTTCGCACCGCAGGAAGCCTGGTTTGAAATTCCGCTCTGGGAATGGGATTTGCCCGATGACGGCACGCTGCACGCCACCGATCTGCTGAGCGGCACGCCCTTTCTCTGGCACGGCAAATCCCAGCATCTGCGCCTGACACCGGACCGTCCCTATGCCATCTGGCGCATCGGCGCCACGCGCTTTGACGTTTGACCAGCACAGGACATCTATGACAGCCACCTCGCCCACCCAGCTTCCTGAAGATCCGACCTGGTACAAGGACGCGATCATCTATCAGCTGCACCTGAAATCCTTCTTTGACTCTGACAATGACGGTGTCGGCGACTTCAAGGGCCTGATCGACAAGCTGGACTATGTTGCCGAACTCGGCGTCACCGCCATTTGGATGCTGCCCTTCTACCCCTCGCCCAGGCGCGATGACGGCTACGACATCGCCGATTATCGTGGCGTGCACGCCGACTACGGCAGCTTGGCCGATGTACGCCGCTTCATCGAAGCCGCGCACGCACGCAACATCCGCGTGATCACCGAACTGGTCATCAACCACACCTCGGACCAGCACCCTTGGTTTCAGCGCGCACGCGCCGCCCCCGCCGGCTCGGCCGAACGCAACTTCTACGTCTGGTCGGATGATGACGATAAATACGCCGGCACGCGCATCATCTTCCTCGACACCGAGAAATCCAACTGGACGTGGGACGAGGTGGCCGGCGCCTATTACTGGCATCGCTTTTATTCCCACCAGCCGGATCTGAATTTCGACAATCCTGCCGTGCTGGAAGAAGTGCTTTCTGTCATGCGCTTCTGGCTCGACATGGGGGTTGATGGCCTGCGCCTGGACGCCGTACCCTACCTCGTCGAACGCGAAGGCACCAACAATGAAAACCTGCCCGAAACACACGAAATCCTGAAGAAAATTCGCGCCGAACTGGATGAACACGCGCCGGGCGCCATGCTGCTCGCCGAGGCCAACCAGTGGCCCGAGGATGCGCAGCTCTATTTCGGCGATGGCGACGAATGCCACATGGCGTTTCACTTCCCACTGATGCCACGTATGTATATGGCAATCGCCCGCGAAGATCGCTTCCCGATTACCGACATCATGCGCCAGACGCCTGCCATTCCGCCAAATTGCCAGTGGGCGGTCTTCCTGCGCAACCACGACGAACTCACGCTGGAAATGGTCACCAGTTCCGAACGCGACTATCTGTGGGAAACCTACGCCTCGGACCGCCGCGCGCGCATCAATCTGGGCATCCGCCGCCGCCTCGCCCCGCTGCTGGAACGGGACCGTCGCCGTGTGGAACTTATGAACGGCTTGCTGCTGTCCATGCCGGGTACGCCCGTCATCTATTACGGCGATGAAATCGGCATGGGCGACAACATCCATCTCGGCGACCGGGACGGCGTGCGCACGCCGATGCAATGGTCGGTCGACCGAAATGGCGGCTTTTCACGCGCCGATCCCGCCGCACTCGTCCTGCCGCCGCTGATGGATCCCAATTTCGGCTACCAGGCGGTCAATGTCGAGGCTCAGGCCGCCAACGCGCACAGCCTGCTCAACTGGATGCGCACGATGCTCGCCGTGCGCTCCAAGCACCGCGCCTTCGGCCGTGGCACGCAACGTTTTCTCTATCCCGACAACCGCAAGGTGCTCGCCTACCTGCGTGAATATACCGAAGGCGATGCCGAGGAGACGATCCTCTGCGTCTCCAACCTATCGCGCACCGCTCAGGCGGTCGAACTCGATCTCGCCGCGCTGGCCGGCCGCACCCCGGTCGATCTGGTCGGCGGTTCGGTTTTCCCGCCGATCGGTCAGATGACCTATCTGCTGACGCTACCGCCCTACGCGTTCTACTGGTTCGTGCTGGCGCCCGAAAAATCCCTGCCCGACTGGCACCGCCCGGCGCCCGAGCCGCTGCCGGAATATGCCACCATCGTCGTGCGCCGCGACCTGGAGGAAGTGCTGTGGTCCGAAGGCCGCGCCATCCTCGAACGCGAAGCGCTTCCCGCCTACTTGCAGAAGCGCCGCTGGTTTGCCGCCAAGGGCGAGGCGCTCTCGAGTGTGCGCGTCGCCTACAGCGCCAAACTGGGCACTGGGCTCGGCACAACGCTGTTTACCGAAGTTGAAGCACGCATTGGCAACCGCATAGAATCCTACGCTCTGCCGATGGGCATCTGCCGCGAGGAGCACACGACCGGCCCGCTCGCCCAGCAACTCGCACTCACCCGCGTGCGCCGCGGTCCCGATGTCGGCTATCTGACCGACGCGTTCGCGCTGGACGCCTTTACGCGCGAAATGATGCGCGGCATGCGCGGTCAAATCACCGTGCCTTTCGACGGCGGCGAGCTAGAATTCCGCAAGACCTTCCGCCTCGATGAAATCGACTTGCCGGAAGACTCGCCGATCCATCGCCTCTCGGCCGAACAATCCAATTCCACGCTGATCATCAACGAGGAGGTGGTGATCAAGGTCGTGCGCAAGGTACTGGCCGGGGTGCACCCCGAGGCCGAGATGACCGGCTACCTCACCGAGCGCGGATTTATCAACATCGCGCCGTTGCTTGGAGAAGTTGTACGACGCGATCGCAATGGCGAACCCCATACTGTCGTTATCTCTCAAGGCTACGTTCACAACCAAGGCGACGGCTGGGCCTGGACGCTCGAATTCCTCGATCGCGCGGGCGGTGAGACGACCCAAAATGACGATGACGAAACGACGGATGCGTTGTCGGGCTATCTGCCCTTCGCCGCAGCGGTGGGTCGGCGCCTGGCCGAAATGCACGCCATCCTCGCCTCTGACACCGACGTCGAAGAATTCCGACCGGAGGAAGCCGATAGCGGCATCCTGGACCGCTGGGCAAACGATGCTGCCGAGCAGATCGACCTTGCCGTCCAGGCGCTGAGCCGCGTCAAGGATTGGCCTACCGATGCAGCGCGCGCCCAAGCCGACTTTCTGACAACCAACGCCAAGCGCCTGCACGAAGCGGCAATTGATCTGGCGCGCTCGGCCGAAGGCGGCGCCTGGCAGACACGCGTTCACGGCGATTTTCACCTGGGCCAAGTGCTTGTCACCCGCGGCGATGCCACGCTGATCGATTTCGAAGGCGAACCCGCAAAGACCATGGAACAACGCCGGGCCAAATCCTGTCCGATGCGCGACGTCGCCGGCCTGCTGCGCAGTTTCGATTACGCCGCCGCCACGGGTGCCGGCAGCCGCGCCGCCGAATCGGATGCTGCCGCGCAACGCCGCCAGCAATTCGTCCAAGAATTCCGCCTCAGTGCCAGCCGCGCCTTTCTGGAAGCCTATGGCGCGGTGCTGGAGGCATCGCCTCGGCCTTGGGTCACGACGCGCACGCAGCAAAAACTGCTCGACCTTTTTCTGTTGGAAAAAGCCGCCTACGAAATTCGCTATGAAATCGCCAACCGGCCAGCCTGGATCGGCATTCCGCTCGGCGGCATGTCGCGCATCGCCCAACGGCTGTTGCCCACGCGCGCGGACGCCGGAGCGCCGGCGTGACCGCCCCCGATATCGATGCGATTGAGGCCATTTCCGCCGGCACGCACGGCGACGCGTTCGCGATTCTTGGCCCGCACGATGGCGAAGTCCGTGTTTTTCATCCGGACGCGGACAGCATCACTGTGCTCGCGCGCGATGACGAGCGCGCGCTCGGCGCGCTCGCGCGCACAAATTCGGCCGGCTTTTGGAACGGCGCTGTCAGCGCGCAGGTGCCTTACAAGCTGCGTATCACCGGTCCGGGCTGGTCCTATGAAACCGAGGACCCGTATAGCTTTCCGCTCGTCCTCGGCGAGATGGATATCTACCTGCTCGGCGAAGGCCGCCACCGCGATTTCGCCCATACCCTTGGGGCCCACGTCACCACGATGGACGGCGTCGAGGGCGTGCGCTTTGCCGTCTGGGCGCCCAGCGCGCGACGCGTTTCTGTCGTTGGTCCCTTCAATGTGTGGGACGGACGGCGCCACCCGATGCGCGCGCGATTGGGCGCCGGCGTGTGGGAACTCTTCATTCCGCGGCTGACCGCGGGCACGCTCTACAAATACGAAATCATCTCCCCCACCGGCGAAACCCTGCCGCTGAAAGCGGACCCCGTCGCATGGGCGGCCGAAATCCCGCCCGCCACGGCCTCTATCGTTGCTAGTCCGGCCGCGCCGCAATGGCGAGACGATGCCTATGTCGCCAGCCGCGCGGCGCGCCAATCCGTCTCGGCACCCATCAGCATTTACGAAGTGCACGCCACCTCCTGGATGCCCGCGGCCGAACAGGGCGGCTATGGCTGGACGGGCCTGGCGGAAAAGCTCGTCCCCTACGTGCGCGCGCTGGGCTTTACCCACATCGAGTTGCTGCCGGTCATGGAGCATCCGTTCGGCGGCTCATGGGGCTACCAACCGCTCGGCCAGTTCGCGCCCAATTCGCGCCTCGGCCCGCCGGAAGACTTCGCCGCCTTCGTCAGCGCGTGCCACGAGGCTGAAATCGGCGTTATTCTCGATTGGGTGCCAGCGCATTTTCCCACCGATGCGCATGGTCTCGCGCGCTTCGACGGCACGCCGCTCTACGAACACGCCGACCCGCGCGAGGGCTTTCACCGGGATTGGAACACCTTCATCTACAATCACGGGCGCAACGAAGTCCGCGCGTTCCTCATCGGCAGCGCGCTATTTTGGCTGGAACACTACCACGCCGATGCGCTGCGCGTGGATGCCGTGGCCAGCATGCTCTATCGCGACTATTCCCGCCCAGCCGGCGAATGGATCCCCAACATTCATGGCGGGCGCGAAAACCTCGAAGCCATCCATTTCTTCCACGAACTTTCCCGCGCGATTGCCGCGCGCGTGCCGGGCGCCATTCTGATCGCCGAGGAATCGACCGCCTTTCCCTCCGTCTCGCGCCCGGTCGATCAGGGCGGGCTGGGCTTCGACTTCAAATGGAACATGGGCTGGATGCACGACAGCCTGCATTACATGGAAGAACAGCCGGTCCACCGACAATACCACCACGGCATGCTCACCTTCGGGCTGGTCTATGCCTTTTCGGAAAATTTCGTGCTGCCGCTGAGCCACGACGAAGTCGTTTACGGCAAGGGCTCACTGATCCGCAAAATGCCCGGCGATGTCTGGCAGAAATTCGCCAATCTGCGCGCCTATTTCGGCTTCATGTGGAGCCATCCAGGCAAGAAGTTGCTCTTCATGGGTGGCGAGTTTGCGCAAGACCGGGAATGGAACCACGATATCGGCCTCGATTGGTTCCTGCTCGACGATCCCAAACACCGCGGCGTGCAGACGCTCGTGCGCGATCTCAACGCCGCCTACCGCACCAATCCCGCCTTGCATGTCCGCGATGCCCAGCCGGATGGATTTTCCTGGGTCGTCATGGACGATGCCGGGCAGAGCGTTTTCGCCTATCTCCGGCTGGGCGAACCGGGCGATTTACCCGTGCTCGCCGTGTGCAACTTCACCCCGGTGCCGCGTTTCGGCTACCGCCTGGGCGTGCCCGTCTCCGGCATCTGGCAGGAAATCGTGAACACCGACGCATCGATCTATGGCGGCTCAGGTCTGGGCAATGATGGCCAGGTGAGCACGGAGGCGGTGCCCGCGCATGGCCGGCCCGTCTCGCTTTCCCTGACGCTGCCGCCGCTGGCGACACTCATCCTGCGCGCGGGATCGTAACGTTATGCAAGCCGGCGCCATCAAGCTGCCCGACGGCCGCGTTGCCTTTGCCGTCTGGGCGCCCTCGACCGGCGAAATGACGCTGGAATTGAACGGCAGGGACCATCCGATGCTGGCCGAGGATGGCTGGTTCACGGCGACCCTGCCTGCCGCTTCGGGCGCGCGCTACAAATTCCGCGCGCAAGATGGTCTCAGCTTTCCCGATCCCGCCTCGCGTGCTCAGGCGGGGGACGTGCATGATGCCAGCATCGTGGTGGACCACGCCGCCTATCGCTGGCGCAACACGCAATGGCGCAACCGCCCCTGGCACGAAGCGGTCATCTACGAATTGCATATCGGCGTCATGGGCGGCTTTGCCGCGGCACGCGCGCGCCTTGGCGAAATCGCCGCCCTGGGCATCACCGCCATCGAATTGATGCCGGTCGCCGATTTCCCCGGCAAGCACAATTGGGGCTATGACGGCGTACTCCCCTACGCGCCGGATGCATCCTACGGCACGCCCGACGAATTGCGCGCGCTCGTCGATGACGCGCACGGTCTCGGCCTGATGGTCATGCTGGATGTGGTGTACAACCATTTCGGTCCGGATGGCGCCTACCTCCACGCCGTGGCAAAGGAATTCTTCGATGAAGGCGTGCACACGCCCTGGGGTGCCGCCATCGACTTCAAGCGGCCCGAAGTCGCGCGCTTCTTCATCGACAACGCGCTGATGTGGCTGCGCGACTACCGCTTCGACGGCCTGCGTTTCGATGCCGTGCACGCCATCAACCCGCCCGATTTCCTGATGGTCATGGCGCGCGAAATCCGCGCCGGCATCAAGCACCCCGTGCACCTCGTGCTGGAACACGAAGAAAACCGCGCCTCCATCCTGCGCGCGCGCGCCGATGCGCCGGGTTTCGACGGCCAGTGGGCGGATGATTTCCACCACTGCGTGCACGTGCTGCTGACGGGCGAATCCGAAGGCTATTACGCGGATTTCCAGAATGCCACGCGCCAGCTCGCGCGCGTGCTCGCCGACGGTTTCGCCTATCAGGGAGAAACCCCGCCCCATTACGGCCGCCCGCGCGGCGAACCCTCCTCGCACCTGCCCTCCACCGCCTTCGTCATCTGCCTGCAAAACCATGATCAGACCGGCAATCGCGCCATGGGCGATCGCCTGACCACGCTAGCCAACCCGCAAGCTCTGCACGCCGCCCGCGCACTGATGTTGCTCAGCCCCTTCATCCCGCTGCTTTTCATGGGTGAGGAATGGGGCACAACCACACCCTTCCTCTTCTTCACCGACCACAACGAAGAACTCGCCCCCCTGGTCCGGGAAGGCCGCCGGCGCGAATTCGCCCATTTCGCCGCCTTTCAGGACGAGTCCCGCCGCGCCCGCATCCCGGACCCGAACGCCGCCTCAACCTTCACGGCCTCCATCCCCAGCCTCGCCGAAAGCGCCCGGCCAGGCTATCGCGACATCCTGCGCCAAACCCGCACGCTTCTCGACTTGCGCGCCGCCCACATCGTCCCCGGCATCCAAGGCGCCGCGAGCCTCGGCACCAGCATTCTGGGCGATCGGGCGCTGAGCGCGAGCTGGCTCATGGGCAACGGGAAAACCCTGACCATCGATGTCAATTTTTCATCCGTCGCCGTGCCGGTCTCGACCGCCACCGGCGCCCTGCTCTACAGCAACGCCACCGACTCAGCGCCCGATACTCTCCCCCCCCTGACCACGCGCGTTCACCTGGGCTGATCCTGTGACAGACACCGCCATCCTGGACCTGGCCGAAGCCGCCGGTATCGCCGCGCGCTGGCGTGATGTGCAAGGCCAGGAGCACGAGGTCGCGGAGCCCACCCTACGCGCCGTGCTGAACGCCCTCGGCCACGACACGGCCAAGCCCGGCGAGGCTCTCGGCGCCTTGCGCGCGCCGCCCGCACGCCTGCCACCGCTGGTCACCGCCGAACTCGGCCAGCCCATCGCCCTGCGCACCAAGCCCGCGCGAACCCGCCTGATGCTGGAAGACGGCCGCGTCTTCGATGGCCAGGCGGAACCCGCGGCCGGCGGCGCCACCATCCCGCCGATCCTGGAGCCAGGCTACCACGCGCTGACCATAGGCGATCAGCAGATCACGCTGGCCGTGGCGCCCAAGCGCGGCACCACGCTGGCCGACCTGGTGCCCGGCGGACGCGCCCTGGCGCTTGCTGCCCAGCTTTACGCGCTGCGGCGGGACGGCGATGCCGGGATCGGCGACTTCGCCGCCCTGGGCGACTTCGCCGAGGCCGCGGCACGGCACGGCGTGCAAGCCATCGCCATCAGCCCCGTCCACGCGCAATTCAGCGCGGATGCCAACCGCTTCGGCCCATATGCCCCCAGCAGCCGCGCGGCACTCAACGTCCTGCATGCGGCGGTGGACGATTTCCCTGGCCTGAATGCCGCCTGGCAGGCCCAGGCGCAGGCGCTGCAGACACCCGATCTTCTTGATTGGCCCACGGCCACGGCCGCGCGGCTGACTCGGCTGCGGTCCATCTTCGCCCAGGCCAGCGCCATGCGGGACTGGCTTGAGCCGCTGCACGCATTTCGCGCCGCCGGCGGCGAGGTGCTGGAGCGCCACGCCATCTTCGAAGCCCTGCACGCCTATTTCAGCCACGACAATCCGGGGCGCTGGAACTGGCGCCATTGGCCCGCCTCCTTCCAGAACCCGCGCTCTCCGCAGGTTTTAAGCTTCACCCGCGAGTACAAGCGGCAGGTCGATTTCCACGTCTTCCTGCAATTCCTCGCCGATCGCGGCCTAGCCTCCGCCCAGGCCCGCGCGCGCGCCGCCGGCATGGCCATCGGCTTGATCAGCGATCTTGCCGTGGGCACGGATGCCGGCGGCAGCCATTGCTGGTCCCGCCAGGCCGAGACGCTGCTGGGGCTGACCGTCGGCGCCCCGCCAGACATGTTCCAGCGCGCCGGCCAGAACTGGGGCTTGGCCGCATTTTCGCCGCGCGGCCTGGCCGATCACGGCTTCACCGCCTTTCTGGAGATGCTGCGCGCGGCACTCGCCCATGCCGGCGGTGTGCGCATCGATCACAGCATGGGCCTGCACCGGCTCTGGGTGATCCCGGAAGGCGCCGGCGCCACGGAAGGCGCCTATCTGCGCTTCCCCGAGGCCGATCTGCGCCGGCTGATCGCGCTCGAATCCCTCCGCCACAAGGCCATCATCGTCGCCGAGGACCTCGGCACGGTGCCGGAGGGTTTCCCCGACCGCCTGCGCGAGAGTGGAATTGCCGGCATGCGCGTGCTCTGGTTCGAACGCGACGCCGCCCGGCATTTTACCGCCCCGTCCGGCTGGACACGCCAAGCCGCTGCCATGACCACCACGCACGACCTGCCCACGGTTGCCGGTTGGTGGCAGGGGCGGGACATCGACTGGCGCGTCAGGCTCGACCCCGCGCACGACCGCGCACTGGACGACGCCGAACGGGTCGAGGACCGCGCTCTTCTCTGGCAGGCGATGCGCGCCAGCGGCGCCGCCGAGGGGGTTGCCCCGCAGGCGGACGCGCCCGACGCAGTCGTGGACGCGGCCATTGCCCACGTCTCCGCCAGCGCCTGCGACCTGATGATCCTGCCCATTGAGGATGTGCTAGGCTTGGCCGACCAGCCCAACCTGCCCAACACCACCGACGAACATCCCAACTGGCGCCGGCGCCTGCCTGGCCCTGCGGCGCGGTTGCTGGATGGCGAAACGGAAGCCGCGAGAGTGGCGCTCGCGGTGAGGGGGCGAGGCAAGTGAAGGTAAAAAAATTTGGGGGGGATGTGCCATCCCCCCCAAACCCCCCGTCTATTGTTGAAATATGCCAAGCAACGACGGGGGGTCTGGAGGGAATGGCACATTCCACCCAGCTCTTTAATCGATGACAAAACGCCTCTCCGCCACCGCGCGCCTGCAATTCCACAAAGACTTCCAGATCCCGCGCGCCACCGCGCTGGTCCCCTATTTCGCCCGGCTCGGCATCTCGCACCTCTACGCCTCGCCGCTGCTGCGCGCCCGCGCCGGGTCCACGCACGGCTACGACGTCGTCGATCCTACCATCATCAACCCCGAACTTGGCGGCGAGACCGCCTTGCGCGAACTCGTCGCCGCGCTGCGCGCCCACGACATGGGCCTGATCCTGGACATCGTGCCCAACCACATGGGCGTGGGCGGGGCGGAGAATGGCTGGTGGCTGGACGTGCTCGAATGGGGCCGCGCCAGCCCCTATGCGGAATTCTTCGACATAGACTGGGATCCGCCGGACTCCTCGCTGCGCGGACGCATGTTGGCGCCCTTCCTCGGTAAACCGTATGGCGAGGCGCTGCGGGACGGCGAGCTCAAGCTACGGTTCGACCCCGAGGACGGCCGCATCTTTCTCGATTATTACGACAACCGTTTCCCCATCAACCCGCGCGACTACACCGCCATCCTGCTTGCCGAAGGCGGCGCGCTGGAAGAGGCCGCGCGCGCGTTTGCCGACATGCCCGCCGAGCGCGACGGCATGCGCGAAGCCGCCGAGGTCGCGCGACAGGGCCTGCGCCGCCCGGAACTCGCGCCTGCTATCGAGGCGGCGTTGCGCCCGTATCACGAGGCAACCGACACCAGCCGCGACCTTCTGCACCGCCTGCTCGACCAGCAGAATTTTCGGCTGGCCTGGTGGCGCGCGGCGTCCGATGAAATCAACTGGCGCCGCTTCTTCGATGTGAACGCGCTCGCCGGCCTGCGCGCCGAACTGGCCAGCGTGTTCGAGGCGAGCCACGCGGCCATCCTGCGCCTCTACGCCGAAGGCCTGATCGACGGCGTGCGCGTCGATCACGTCGATGGCTTGGCCGACCCGCGCGGCTACTGCCGCAAGCTGCGCCGCCGCCTGGCCACGGCCGGCGAGGCGCGCCCGGACACGCTGCCGAAGATCGAACCTGTCATTTGGGTGGAAAAGATCCTCGCCACCCACGAACGCCTGCCGGCCGAGTGGCAGACCAACGGCACCACCGGCTATGACTTCATGAACGAGGTCGCCGCCGTCCTGCACTGCCCGGACGGTGAGGCCGAGATCACCCGCATCTGGGTGCAGGCAACGGGCCGCCCGGCCGAGTTCGCCGAGGAAGCGGTTGCCGCCCGCCGCCAGATCCTGCGGGAGAGCCTCTCCAGCGAGCTGTTTGCCACCTCGGTCGCCCTGCACCGTGTCGCCAAGCGGGACCTGACCACGCGGGACATGACGCTGACCGCCATTCAGCGCACGCTGATCGAGCTGCTCGCCCATTTTCACGTCTATCGCATCTATGCCGGCCGCGGCGGCATGTCGGAGGCCGACCGCTTGGCCATGGACTGGGCGCTGGCGGGCGCGCGCCGCACAGTGCGCGCCACCGACCGGCCGCTGCTGGAATTGCTGGTGCAATGGCTTTCCGGGCAAACCTTGCGCGCCCAACCCTTGGGTGCGCGGCGAAACGAAGTGCTGCGCGCCATGGTGCGCTTCCAACAGCTCAGCGCGCCCACTGCGGCCAAATCCGTCGAAGACACGGCCTTCTACCGCTACGGCCGCCTGCTATCCCGTAACGAAGTCGGCACCGAGCCCGATCAGTTCGCCATGACGCCAGCCGCCTGGCACGCCGCCTGCCGCGAACGCGCCCGGCGTATGCCATTCGCCCTGTTGGCAACAGCCACGCACGACCACAAGCGGGGCGAGGATGCGCGCATGCGCCTGGCCGTGCTGAGCGAAATCCCGCTCGAATGGGAAGCGGCGCTGCAGCGCTGGATGCGCCTGAACGCGCCTCTGCGTCGCGACCTCGACGGGCCTGCGCCAGATGCCGCCGATGAGGTCATGCTCTACGAGACGCTGATCGGCGCCTGGCCGCTCGAGCTCACCGCCGAGGACCGCGACGGCCTGGCCGCCTTTCGCGAGCGTGTCGCCGCCTGGCAGCAAAAAGCCCTGCGGGAAGCCAAGCGCCATTCTAACTGGGCCGTGCCGAACGAGGCCTACGAGCAGGCCTGCCAGGATTTCCTCGCCGCTGTCCTCGACCCCGACCGTCCCGCCAAGGTCGCGCAGGATATCTGCGCGTTCGTGGCTCGCATTGCGCCGGCCGGCGCGCTCAACAGTCTGTCCCAGCTTCTCCTGCGCGTGACAGGCGTGGGGGTGCCCGACCTCTACCAGGGTTGCGAACTGTGGGATTTCTCGATGGTTGATCCCGACAATCGCCGCCCGGTCGATTTCGGCGCACGCGCCCGTGCCCTGGACGATGCCACACCGCCCGCCGCGCTGCTGCCGCATTGGAAAGACGGGCGGGTCAAGCTGGCAATCCTTGCCCGCGCCATGGCCAGCCGCGCGGCTAATCCGGAGCTGTTCCTAGACGGCAGCTACACGCCGCTGAAGATCGAAGGCGATTTGGCGGGACACGCGCTCGCCGCGTTGCGCAGTGTCGGCGATCGACATGTCATCACGGTAATGTCAAGGTGCGCGACAAGTTTGGTTACCGAGGACACACCATTTGTTCTTCCACCTTCATGGGCTGCAACCAGCGTGGTAGTACCCAGTCACCTAGCTGGACTGCCGACGAAGGATGTGTTGGGAAGTGGCGGCATGAGTGACATGCCCGCCAGGCTGCGCTTGCAGGACGTGCTGTCCGCCCTGCCCGTGGCAATGCTGGAGGTGGGATGAACCGTATTGTCGTCGTGTCCAACCGGGTGCAGGTGCCCAAGCCCGGCGTGGCATCGGCGGGTGGCCTGGCGGTGGCGCTTGATGGGCTGATGGCCAAGCGCGGCGGGCTGTGGTTCGGCTGGTCCGGCCAGGTCTCCAACGAGGTTTCGCGCACTGTTGCCATGGCGACGGTCGGCAACATGCAATACGCCACGATCGACCTGACGCCGGACGAGCACGACCGCTACTACAACGAATTCTCCAACGGCACGCTTTGGCCGCTGCTGCATTCCATGCCCGGCGACATGAATTTCGACCGTCGCAGCGCCCAAGCCTATCGCCAGGTCAACGAGCGTATGACCGATGCGCTGCTTCCCCTGTTGCGCCCGACCGACCTGATCTGGATTCACGATTACCATCTGATGGCCATGCCGGCCTTTCTGCGGGCGCGCGGCGTGGACGCGCCGATCGGCTTTTTCCTTCACATCCCCTTCCCCTCGCCCGACATGCTGGCCAGCGTGCCGGAGGCGGGCGCGCTGATCCGGGATCTGCTTTCGGCCGACCTGCTCGGCTTTCAGACTGCCAACGACGTGGAGAATTTCGCCGCCGCCGCCAATCGACTGGCGGGTGCCACGCGCCTGCCTGGCAATAATGGCCTGCAGCTCGGCAGCCGGCGCGTCCGCCTTGCCGCCTTTCCCGTCGAGATCGAAGCGCGTGAATTCGCCGCCACCGCCGCCACGGCCTGGCGCACGCCGGCCAGCGAACGCCTGCGCCGCAGCCTGGCCGGCCAACGCCTGATCCTGGGCATCGACCGCATGGACCCGACCAAGGGCCTGATGCAGCGGCTCGCCGGTTTCCGCCGCCTGCTGGAAACGCGCCCGGATTGGCGCAACCGGGTTACCCTGCTGCAAATCGCCGCCGAATCGCGCAAGGAGGTGTCGGCCTATCGTGACCTGCGCCTCTCCATCGACCGCGAGGCCGGCGCCATCAACAGCGAATGGGGCGAGCCGGACTGGACGCCCCTGCGCGTGGTTGCCCGCGGCGGCGCGCGCGAAACGGTTGCCGGCTACATGCGCGGCGCGCGCGTGGGCCTGGTAACGCCGCTGCGTGACGGCATGAACCTGGTGGCCAAGGAATACATCTCCGCCCAGGACCCGCAGGATCCCGGCGTTCTGGTGCTGAGCAAATTCGCCGGCGCCGCCCGCCAGCTCGGCAGCGCCCTGCTGGTCAATCCGCACGATGCCGACGAACTGGCCGAGGCCATGGACCGCGCTCTGACCATGCCGCTCGCCGAACGGCAGGAGCGGTGGCAAACCGCCTGGCGCGCCATCGAAGGCGCCACGCCCGCACTGTGGGGTCGCAATTTTCTGGCGGCCTTGACGCAATCCAGCCGGACCTCTCCAAAGAGCAGCCAGGAGATGGCGGGGCTTGCCTCTGTCATGGACCCGATCTCCCTGCCGCGGGTGCCGCCGCAGGGCAGCATGGGACAAACGGGGGTAGGGCAATCCGCGCTTGATTCGCCGGCAATCAAATGGCCGACGCGTCTGTCTTGAGGGCGGTGGGCCGTCCCTGCGCAGAGTAAGACGTTCAACCATTCAGTCAGATCTAGCGAATGACACGCGGAGATTTTGCTGCGCCGCACAAAAACCTCGCACCTCACCCTGCCCCACGCTAAACCCTGCCCATGCTGCAAATCGACGACCTTGTCTTCAACGCCTGGGGAAGGCGCTTCTTCGACCACGCCACCGTCACCCTGCCGCTCGCCGCCAAAGTCGGCCTGGTCGGCCGCAACGGCGTCGGCAAATCCACCCTCTTCAAGCTCATCACCGGCGAGCTTTCCCCCGATGGCGGCGAGATCGGCATTCCCCGTGGCGCCACCATCGCCAGCGTCGCCCAGGAACACCCTGCCACCCCGGTCAGCCTGCTCGACACGATCCTGGCCGCCGATACCGCGCGCCACGCGCTGCACGCCGAACTGGAACACGCCCCGCCCGAACGCATGGGCGAAATCTACGCCCGCCTGAGCGAAATCGACGCCGACCGCGCCCCTGCCCGCGCCAGCGAAATCCTCGCCGGCTTAGGCTTTTCCACCGAAGACCTCGCCCGCCCCATGTCGCATTTCTCGGGCGGCTGGCGCATGCGCGTGGCACTCGCCGCCGCCCTCTTCGCCGAGCCAGACCTGCTGCTGCTCGATGAGCCCACCAACTACCTCGACCTCGAAGGCGCGCTCTGGCTTGAAGCGCGCCTGCGCAAATATCCAGGGGCGGCGCTGATCATCAGCCATGACCGGGAGCTGCTGAACAACTCGGTCGATGCCATCCTGCATGTGCGGGAGGGCAAGCTCGATCTCTACACCGGCGGGTATGACGATTTCGAACGTCGCCGCGCGGAAAAGGCGCGTTTGCAATCTGCCTCGCGCCTCAAGCAGGAAGCCGAGCGCGCGCATCTGCAATCCTTTGTCGATCGGTTCCGCGCCAAGGCGAGCAAGGCGGCGCAGGCGCAATCGCGCATGAAGCGCCTGGCCAAGCTGGGGCCGATCGCCGCGGTGATCGAGGAGCGGGTGGCGCCGTTCACCCTGCCCAGCCCGGCGCGGCCGCTGGCGCCGCCGCTGATGCGGCTGGAGCACGCCTGCGTCGGGTATGGCGACGGGCCGCCGGTGTTGCGCGAGCTGAATTTGCGTCTCGACATCGACGACCGCATCGGCCTGCTCGGCGTCAACGGCGCCGGCAAATCCACCTTCGCCAAGATGGCCGCGGGCGCGCTCGGCCTGCAATCGGGCACCCTGCAGCGCGAGCGCCGCATCCAGGTCGGCTGGTTTCACCAGCACCAGATCGAAGCGCTCGATCCCGCCGACACGCCTCTGGACATCATCCGCCGCGCGCGGCCAGACGACAGCGAAACCGCGTACCGCTCGCGCCTCGCCGGTTTCGGCATCGGTTTCGACAAGCAATCCACCACCGTGGAAAACCTCTCCGGCGGCGAGCGCGCCCGCCTGCTGCTCAACCTCGTCGCCATGAGCGCGCCGCATCTGCTGATCCTGGATGAGCCCACCAACCATCTCGACATCGACAGCCGCCGCGCTCTGCTGGACGCGCTCAACGACTACCAGGGCGCGGTCATCCTGATCACCCATGACCGCTCCCTGATGGAACTCGTCGCCGACCGCCTCTGGCTCGCCGCCGACGGCACCGTGGCCCCCTTCGACGGCGACATGGACGATTACGCCCGGCTCGTGCTGGAACGGGCCCGCGGCGCCGCCCCCAGCCAATTGCGCGCGCCCAAACAAAAGCGGAGCAGACGCGCGGCATGACGCAGGAAGAACTGAAAGACTGGGCGCTGCGCAATGGCTGGCAGATGATTGCCGGCCACCCGAGCCTGACCAAGCCGCGCGCGCCCAAGGAAGCGATCGTGCGCATGATCCTCAAAGCCACGGTCGTTCACATCGAGGCGAAAAAGCCCGCCGGCAAATGGGAAAAGCTCACCGGCCAAAGCTATTCGGCGGTCGTCGCCGACGAAGAGGGTGTCCCCTGCGGCCTGGGTTTCGAAACCATCCCCGGCTTTCGCATGCTGATGCAGGACAACAAGGACCGTCAGGTCTTCGCGGGACTTAAATAG
>CAXUNZ010000015.1:25547-31748 GCA_964252525.1 uncultured Acetobacteraceae bacterium | reverse complement strand
ACGTCAGCCACATCCCCCCAAGCCTTGCCTTACTTCGCACCCCGTAAACTATGGGTGGCCGCCAGCGTCGCCGCCAGAAGCAGCACCGCCACGCCCTGGTGCGCGACAGCAACCGGGATCGCCACCACGCTGAGCAGAGTCGCCACGCCCAGCGCATACTGCGTCAGCACGGCCCCGCCCATGACCAGCACCGCCATCCGTGCCCGTCGCGGCAGCTCCGCCCGCAAGCCGGCCGCCACCGCCGCGGCCACGGTCAGCGCGGTCAGCGTGGCAAGCAGGCGATGGTCGAACTGCACCGCGGTCACGTTCTCGGTCAGATTGCGCAAGGCGGGGTGCAGATCGCCGTAGCCCGCCGGGATCAGCTGCCTGTCCATCAGCGGAAACGTGTTGTAGATCAGCCCGGCATGCAGTCCGGCGGTAAAGCCGCCGGCCACGATCGTCAGCGCCACCATCACGCACGCCGCCTGGCACAGCCGGCGCACGCGCCAGGCGCCTGGGATGGACAACGGCACCGGCGAAAGCGTTGCCAGCGCCGTCCACAAAATGGCCGAAAACAGCACCAGCGCCAGCGTCAGATGGATGACGAGCCGGTAGGGCGAAACCGATGTGCTGGCTGGGAAAAAGCCCGATTCCACCATGAACCAGCCGATCGCCGCCTGCAGGATGCCCAGGCCCAGCAGGCCCAGCAGACGCGGCACCATGCGGCGCTCGATGGCGCCGGTCAGCGTGAACCACAGCAGCGGCAGCAGGAATACCACGCCCATCAGCCGGCCCCAGGCGCGGTGCGCCCATTCGAGCCAGAAGATGTCTCGAAAGCCGGCCAGATCCATGCCGGGATGCATCAGCGCGTATTGCGGGATGGCCTTGTATTTGTCGAATAGGCGCACCCACTCCGCGGTGGTCACCGGCGGCAGCGCGCCTGACAGCGGCGCCCATTCCATGATCGACAGGCCCGAACCCGTCAGCCGCGTGGCGCCGCCCAGCAGCACCATGCCCCAAATCATGTAGGCGATCGCAAACAGCCAGATTGCCACGCGCCGGCGGTTGCGCCGAAAGCCCGCGGCCTCGGCGCTGGGAAAGGTGCGATCGTCAAACGGCATCGGACCTTTCTAGGCCGGCGGCGTCCGATCTGGAAGTCAACATTCCGATTTCGCGTGTTCCTTGAAGAAACCCGAGGCGATCGGGTCGCAGTCCAGCGCATCGCGTACGGCGCGCCGGCCGGCTTCCGTCTGGATGACGGCGATCACCCGGTTGAAAAACAGCCCGCTGCCGCGGCCCCGCGCAAGCACCAGGCGCGCCAGGGCCATGCCGGCGCCATTACGTGCCTCACAGCAGGTGCAGCCCTGGGGATGACCGATGCCCGTATCGGGCGTGAACCAGTCACGGCCGCGCGCCGGCTTGCCTGCGCCCTCCAGCAACAGCGCGTCCGCTGCGCCGGCCTCGGAGGCCAGGCCGAAGATCAGGGGAAGACGGGCATCGAGGAACGGCGCCATGTGCGTCTTTATCACCTGGACATAAAGAGGTCTTTATATATCTATCCCAGATGGACCGGATTCTCGCCGCCCTAACCGCGACTGCGGACCCGACCCGGCTGCGCCTGTTGGCGCTGGGCGCAAGGGGGGCGTTCTGCATCAACGATTTTTGCGAAATCCTCGGCCAAAGCCAGCCACGCCTGTCCCGTCACGTCCGCCTTTTGTGTGAAAGCGGGCTGATGGAACGCGCGCGGGAGGGCGCCAATGCCTGGCTGACCCTGGCCCAGGGCGAGGCGGGCGCGCTGGTGCGTGACATTCTCAAGCGCCTGGACGCCGAGGACCCGCTGTTGGCCGCTGACCGCCGCGGTGCGGCCCGCGTGCTGGCCGAACGCGCGCGGGAGGCATCCGACACGTTCCGCAGCAAGGGCGCCGATTGGGACGAGATGCGGGCGCTCGATCTGCCCGCCGGCGCGGTCGAGGCGGCGGTGCTGGCCCTGCTGCCCGCGCAGGTCGGACGGACGCTGGATATCGGCACCGGTACGGGCCGTCTGCTGGAAGTGCTGGCGCCGCGCGTAGCACCCGGCAGTCTGGGCATCGATGCCAGCCGCGCCATGCTGGCGCTGGCGCGCGTGCGCCTGGCCCAGCCGGAATTGGCGCATGTCTCGGTCCGCATGGCGGACATGTACGCACTGCCGCTTCGCGATGCGTCCTTCGACCTCGTGCTGCTGCAGATGGTGCTGCACTACGCCGAAACACCGGCGGCGGTGATGGCCGAAGCGGCGCGCGTGCTGTCACCCGGCGGCACGATGATCATCGTCGAACTGGCGCCGCACGCACGCGCGGAACTGCGGCCGCGCATGGGCCATCGCGCGCTGGGGTTTTCCGACGAGGCGATGACGGCGCTGCTGGATGCCGGCGGGCTGGCGTCGACGGGCGCGCGCTCGGTCGATGGGCCGCTCGTTGTGAAGGTCTGGCGCTGCGAGCGTAGCCAGGAAGAAGGGTTCTTTTTTGAAAAAAAGAACCAAAAAACTTTTGCAATTTAGCCCAGTGTTTGGACCACCTACCGTGCAAACCGACAAAAGCTTTTTGCTTCTTTTCTTCAAAAAAGAAGAACCTTTCTTTTCTCGGAGGTCCAGATGACCCTTTTGGAAGCCCTCCAAACGCAGGTTCTGCTCTGCGATGGCGGCACCGGCAGCCGCGTGCAGGCCATGACGCTGGACCTGGAACGCGATTACTGGAACCAGGAGAACTGCACCGAGGTGCTGAATTTGTCGCGCCCCGATCTGGTGCGCGATATCGCGCGCGGCTATTTCGCCGCCGGCGCCGATATGGTGGAGACCAATACGTTTGGCGGCTCGCCGATCACGCTGGCCGAGTTTGAGCTCGAGGCGCGGGCGCGCGAGATCAATCGCATTGCCGCCGAAATTGCACGCGAGGCAGCGGGAGAGTTCGCCGATGGGCGCACGCGCTACGTGCTGGGCGGCATCGGTCCGGGCACCAAGCTGCCGAGCCTGGGCAATATCGATTACGACACGCTGGAAGCCGCACTCGCCGAGCAGTCGCGTGGGCTGCTGGATGGCGGGGTGGACGCCTTCCTGATCGAGACATGCCAGGACACGCTGCAGATCAAGGCGGCGGTCAATGGCGCCAAGATCGCGCGCGCCGAGTTTGGGCGTGACGTGCCGATTTTCGTGCAGGTCACCGTGGAAACCACGGGCACGCTGCTGGTGGGCCCCGATATCGCCGCGGCCGCCACCGTGGTGCAGGCGTTGGACGTGCCGCTGATAGGGCTGAATTGCGCCACCGGTCCGCAGGAAATGGCCGAGCATGTTCGCTGGCTGTCCCGCAATTGGCCAGGCCTGATCAGCGTGCAGCCCAATGCCGGCCTGCCCGAACTGGTCGATGGTCAGACGCGCTATCCGCTCGGCGCGGCCGACATGGCGAGCTGGCTGGCGCGTTTTGTCGAGGAAGACGGCGTTGCCCTGATTGGCGGCTGCTGCGGCACGGATATCGCCCATATTCGGGCGCTCGATGCCATGCTGCGCCGTCGCGGCGGCTTCAGGCCGGCGCCCATCGCGCGCAACGTGCATTGGGTGCCGTCGGTCGCGAGCTTGTACGGCCAGGTGCCGTTGCGCCAGGACAACAGCTTCTTCGGCATTGGCGAACGTTGCAACGCCAATGGTTCGAAGAAGTGGCGCGAGTTGCAGGAGCGCGCCGATTGGGATGGCTGCGTGGCCGTGGCGCGCGAACAGGTCGGCGAGGGTTCCAACGCGCTGGACGTCTGCACCGCCTTTGTCGGGCGCGACGAAGTCTCGGAGATGAACGAGGTGATCCGCCGCTTTACCAGCTCGGTCAACGCGCCGCTGGTGATCGACAGCACCGAAACCCCGGTGATCGAGGCAGCACTCAAGCTGCACGGCGGCAAGCCGATCATCAATTCGATCAATTTCGAGGATGGTGAGCAGGCCGCCGCGGACCGGTTGGCGCTGGCGCGCCGCTTCGGCGCGGCCGTGATTGCGTTGACCATCGACGAAGAAGGCATGGCCAAGACCGCGCAGCGCAAACTGGCGGTTGCCGAACGCCTGGTGGAATTCGCCTGCGTCAAGCACGGGCTGCCGCAATGCGATTTGCTGATCGACCCGCTGACCTTTACCGTGGCCACGGGAAGCGAGGACGATCGAAAGCTGGCCGAATACACGCTGGATGGCATTCGCATGATCCGCGAACGCTTCCCCGACGTGCAAATCATCCTGGGCCTTTCCAATGTCAGCTTCGGGCTGAATCCCGCCGCGCGCGCGGTGCTGAACAGCGTGTTCCTGGATCACGCGGTGCGCGCGGGCATGACGGGTGCCATCGTGCATGTCAGCAAAATCCGGCCGCTGCATCTGATTGCCGAGAAAGAGGTGCGCGTGGCCGAGGACCTGATCTTCGACCGCCGCCGCGAAGGCTACGACCCGTTGTCCCGCCTGCTGGAAATATTCGCAGACCGGAAAGCGGCCGAGGCGACGAAGAAGGCGCGTGCCGACACGATCGAGGGCGTGCTGCGTGACAGGATCGTCGATGGCGACCGCAAAGGATTAGAGAACGACCTGGCCCGCGCCATGACCGCGCACGCGCCGTTGGACATCATCAACACGATCCTGCTCGATGGAATGAAGACCGTGGGCGAGTTGTTCGGCGCCGGCAAGATGCAATTGCCGTTCGTGCTGCAGAGTGCCGAGACGATGAAGGCGGCGGTGGCCTACCTCGAACCGTTCATGGAGCGCATCGAGGGCCAGGAGAAAGGCACGATCGTGCTGGCCACGGTCAAGGGCGACGTGCACGACATCGGCAAGAACCTGGTCGATATCATCCTGAGCAATAATGGCTATCGCGTCGTCAATCTGGGCATCAAGGTGCCGCTGGCGGACATGGTGGCCGCGGTGCGGCAACACCGCGCCCACGCCATCGGCATGTCCGGGCTGCTGGTGAAATCGACCGTGGTGATGCGCGAAAATCTGGAGGAAATGTCCCGGCAGGGACTGGAGATTCCCGTGCTGCTGGGGGGAGCCGCACTGACGCGCAATTACGTCGAGGATGATTGCGTGCGCGCCTATGCCTGCGGCCGCGTGGCCTATGCGCGCGATGCCTTCGACGGGCTGCATCTGATGGATCGCGTCACCGGCAACGGGTTCGACGATTTTCTGACCGCCATTCAGGCCAAGCGCAGCGGCCGCGCGCGCAATACCACCCGCTCGCTGGGCCGTGCCGATGAGCGTGCGTTCCGGCCTGTCGATGTCGCGGCCGTGCAGGCGCGCCGGCGGCGCATGACCGCGGACGTTCCGGTCAGCACGCCGCCCTTCTGGGGCGCGCGCGCCATTTCGGTGCCGCCGAAAGCCGTGCTGCCGTTTCTTAATGAACGCAGCCTCTATCAATTCCAGTGGGGATTTCGCAAGCAAGGCCGCAGCCTGGATGATTTTCTCGGCTGGGCGAAGCAGGAGTTGCGCCCCGTCATGAAGCGCGTGCTGGCGCTGTGCGAGGCGGAGGACATCCTCCATCCGCAAGCCATCTACGGCTACTGGAAGGCGGCCGGCGTGGGAAATGAACTAGTCATCTTCGAGCCCGACGGCACCACAGAGGTTACGCGTTTTGCATTGCCGCGTCAGCCGCGCGAGGACGGGGAATGCATCGCCGATTTCCTTCGCGACATTGACGATAACGAGCGCGATGTGATCGGCCTGCAGGTCGTCACCGTCGGCCAGAAGGCGTCCGACACGGCGCGGGTGTGGTTTGAGGATAACCGCTACCAGGATTACCTGTATTTGCATGGTTTGTCGGTGGAGATGGCGGAGGCCACGGCGGAATACGTGCACAAGCGCATACGCGCCGAGCTTGGCTTTGCCGCCGAGGATGACCGAGACATGGAAAAAATGCTGGGGCAAGGCTATCGCGGGTCGCGCTACTCGTTCGGCTATCCCGCGTGCCCGAATGTGGAGGACCAGGTTCCGTTGCTGCGCATGCTGGGCGCCGAGCGCATCGGCGTGTCGCTGTCCGATGAGTGGCAGTTGCATCCGGAGCAGAGCACGAGTGCAATTGTCGTGCTTAATCCCAAGGCAAAGTATTTTTCTGTCTGAGAAAGACGGGGAGCAAGAGGCAAACTGAAGACGGGGGGTCTGGGGGGAATGGCACAATCCCCCCAGGTCTTCCGCGGGCCGGGGGGGGGTGGCCCCGGGAGAGCGGGCGGCGCGGC
>CAXUNZ010000015.1:8903-25537 GCA_964252525.1 uncultured Acetobacteraceae bacterium | reverse complement strand
ACCCCCACCCCCCCCCCAGTTCTTAAGCTGCCCTGGCTTCCTTCCCCCCGTAAAAGCTCTCTCCTCGCGCCGCCATATCGCGCAGCATCTGTGGCGGCGCGAAGCGTGGCCCATATTTGCGCGTCAGCTCGTCGCAACGACGCACGAATGCATCCACCCCCACACCATCGATCAGGCTGATCGGCCCACCCGTCCAAGGCGCAAAACCCCAGCCCAGAATCGCGCCCACATCTGCCTGCCGCGGATCGGTCACCACGTTCTCCGCCATACAGCGTGCCGCTTCCACGGCCTGGCGATAGAGCAGGCGCGTGCGCAGCTCCTCGACCAATTCGGGCGACACCTCGGCAGTTTTCACTTGCGCCAAATCCGCCAGGCCCGGCCACAGGCGCTTGCTGCCGTCGGCCGAATAATCGTAAAAACCCTTGTTGTTCTTGCGCCCGTATCGGCCGAGTTCGGTCACCATCTTGGCAATCAGTGCGTCCGACGGCATCGCCACATAGGCGTCTCCCATGTCGCGCCGCGCCTGTTCGCGCACCTTGTGGCCGAGGTCGAGCGCCACATCGTCATTCATCTCCAGCGGCCCGCGCGGCATGCCGGTGGCGCGGCCCACATTATCGATGATGGCGGGCGCTATGCCTTCGACCAGCATCTCCAGCCCTTCCTGCACGAAGGTGCCGAAGCAGCGGCTGGTGTAGAACCCGCGGCTGTCATTGACCACAATCGGCGTTTTCTTGATCGCCAGCACGTAATCGATGGCACGCGCCAGCGTCTCGTCGCCGGTTTCGCGGCCGACGATGATTTCGACCAGCCCCATGCGATCGACGGGCGAAAAGAAATGGATGCCGATGAAATCTGCGGGCCGCGCGCTGGCCTCGGCCAGGGACGTGATCGGGATGGTCGATGTGTTGGAGCCGAAGACGGCGCCTTGTGCCAATTGCGCCTCCGCGCGCTTGGTGACGTCGGCCTTGAGCGCGCGATCCTCGAACACCGCCTCGATCACAAGGTCGGAACCGGCGATCTGGTCGTAATCGGCGGTGGGCCGGATGCGTGCCAGCAGCGCGTCCGCCTTGTCCTGGCTCATTTTGCCGCGCTTGACCGACTTGGCCGTGAGCTTTTGCGAATACTCAAGCCCGCGCTCCGCACTTTGCTGCGTCGTGTCGATCAGCACGGTGTCCATACCAGCGCCCGCCTGCACGTAGGCAATGCCCGCGCCCATCATGCCCGCGCCTAGAACCGCGACCTTCTTCGGCGCGAATTTCGCGGCACCCTTTGGCCGCATGGCCCCCTTGCTGAGCTGGTCCATGGACAGGAACAGCGTGCGCACCATGCCGCGCGCCTGCGGCGTCATCGCGGTCTTGGCGAAATAGCGGCTCTCGATGCGCAAGGCCGCATCGATCGGCACCTGCAAGCCTTCATAGACGCATTTCATGATGTTGATCTGGGCGGGATAATTGCCATAGCTCTGCTTGCGGAGCATGGCATTGCCCATGATGAAGATCTGTGCCGTGGACGGCGTGTAAGGCCCGCCACCGGGAATCTTGAAGTCCTTCTTGTCCCACGGCGCCACCGCATCGGGCTTGCCCGCCAGGTATTTGCGTGCCGCGGCAATCAGTTCGCCGGCCGGCACAACCTCATGCACCACGCCCAGCGCCAGCGCCTCCTGCGGTGACATCGTCTTGCCTTCCAGCAGATACGGTGCAGCCTTCATCACACCGATAAGCCGCGGCAGACGCTGCGTGCCCCCCGCGCCCGGCAGCAAGCCGACCTTGGACTCGGGCAATCCCAGCTTGATCTTCGCGTCATCGGCCACGATGCGGTAATGCGAGGCCAGGCAGATTTCCAGGCCGCCGCCCAGCGCCAGCCCGTTGATCGCAGCCACAACCGGTTTGCCACAGGTTTCGATGGCGCGGAACGTCTTGTTCAGAACGAAGCAATTGTCGAACAACGCGCGCAGGGCCGCTTCGCCGCTGGCGCCACCCAAAAGGCTGCTGCCCATTTCGCCGAGATCGGCACCGGCGCAAAAGCCGCTGGCCTTGCCGGAGGTGATGATGGCGCCCTTGATGGAAGCGTCGCTCGCCAGCGTCTGGGTAATTTCGCCGATCTCGCGCATGACCTCGGAGGTCAGCGTGTTCATGGAACGCCCGGGGACATCGAAGGTGATGAGCGCGATACCGGAGTCATCGGTGGCGATGGTGAAGTTGTTCATCTAAACCTCGAATAATCAAAAAAGGATTCTTCTTTTTCTGAAGAAAAAGAAGCAAAAAGACTTTTATCAGTTGGCGTAAGTCGGACTGATAAAAGTTTTTTGCTTCTTTTTTTCAAAAAAGAAGCGCTTTCTTCCTAAACACGCTCGATGACGGTCGCCGTGCCCATCCCCGCGCCCACGCACAGCGTAATCAATGCCGTTTCCCGATCGGTGCGCTCCAGCTCGTCCAGCACGGTGCCCAAAATCATCGCACCCGTGGCACCCAGCGGATGACCCATGGCAATCGCGCCGCCATTCACGTTGATCTTGTCGTGGCCGATATCCAGCGCCTGCATGAAGCGCAGCACCACGCTGGCAAACGCCTCGTTCAGCTCATACAAATCGATGTCCTCCACGGACATGCCCAGCCGCTTCAGCAGTTTCTCGGTCACCAGCGAAGGTCCGGTCAGCATGATCGAGGGCTCGGAGCCGATGCTGGCCATTCCGCGCACCCGCGCGCGCGGCTTCAGCCCCATCGCTTCGCCCATTTCCTTGGTGCCGAACAACACGCCCGCCGCGCCATCGACAATGCCCGACGAATTGCCCGCGTGATGCACGTGGTTCACGCGCTCGACCTGCGGATAGCGCTGCTGCACCACCGAATCGAACCCCATCTCGCCGGGCGCGGCAAAGGATGCATTCAGGGACGCCAGGCTCTGCATGCTCGTCTCCGGCCGCATGTGCTCGTCATGCGACAGGATCGGCAGGCCCAGCTGGTCGCGTACCGGCACCACGCTGCGCGCAAAGCGCTTCTCGTTCCATGCCTGCGCCGCGCGCTTCTGGCTTTCGACCGCATAGGCATCCACGTCATCGCGTGAAAACCCGTGCAACGTGGCAATCAGGTCGGCGCCGATGCCCTGCGGTGCGAAATAGGTCTTGAACGCGCTCGAAGGGTCGATCGGCCAGGCGCCGCCATCGCTGCCCATCGGCACGCGGCTCATGCTCTCCACGCCGCCGCCGATCGCCATGCCGGCTTCGCCGGTCATGACCTTGGCCGCCGCCATGTTGCAGGCCTCCAGGCCGCTGGCGCAAAACCGGTTGATCTGCACGCCTGCGGTGCTCTGCGCATAATCGGCGTTCAACACCGCGGTGCGCGCGATGTCCGATCCCTGTTCGCCCACCGGCGCCACGCAGCCGAGAACCACGTCGTCGACAGCCTTGGTGTCGAGCTGATTGCGGTCGCGCAAATTCTCCAGCACCTGCGTGGCCAGAGACAGCGCGGTGATTTCATGCAGCGCGCCGTCACGGCGGCCGCGCCCGCGTGGCGTGCGCACGGCGTCGAAGATGTAAGCGTCGGCCATCAGGGGCTCCTCCCGCAAGGCGGTGTTTAATCGATCGAATAAACCCCGGTCCGGGGGAGTTCAAGCGGCCTGAACGGTGTTCAGTCTGGCGCCCGGCGCGGGTCTCGCCCCGGGCGATCACTCCTGAGGGAGCGGCGGCGCAGCATCGCTGTCCTGCCACCCGCCGCCCAGCGCGCGATAGATCGCCACCAGGTTCGTGTTCACGTCCAGTTCGCTCTGCGCCAGCGTGTTCTGCGTGCGCAGCAGCGCGCCCTGCGCCGTCAGCACGTTGAGGAAATCGGTCGCACCCTGTTGGTAGCGCAGGCGCGCCACACGCAGCGCTTCACGGTTGTTGGCCACGGCCTCGGTGATCGCCGCCTGTCTGTGCTGAGCTTCGGCATAGTTGGTCAACGCCGTGTCGGCTTCCTGCCACGCCTGCAGCAAGGTTGCACGATAGGCGATAGCGGCCTGGCGTTGCTGGGATTGGCGCAGGCGCAGCGTCGCGCGCAGCCGCCCGCCCTCGAAAATGGGCAGGTCGATCGTCGGCCCCACCATGTAATAGCCGGAGGTGAGGTTGAACAGTTGCGGGAACTGCAGGGCCTGCGTGCCGATCTGCCCCGTCAGGCGAAGACGCGGGTAGAAATTGGCGACTGCCACGCCGGTTTGCGCGGTCGCTTCATGCAACCTTGCCTCCGCCTGACGAATATCCGGGCGCCGGCGCGCCAGCTCTCCAGGAAGGCCGATCGGCACGCGGGGCGGCACGCCGGGCGTTAACGCGGGCGCGCGCAGTTCCGCATCAAGCGCGCGCGGCGGTTCGGCCAGCAACACGCCAATGGCATTGATCAGCCGCGCCTTGGTCGCGCGCAAAGGCGGCTCGCCGGCCTCGATCTCCGCGCGCTGCGCGATGGCATCGGAAATGTCGAGCGTGGTGGCAACGCCGTTACTCACTTGATCGTGCACAAGGGCCACGTTATGGCGCGCATTTTCCACGGCTTGCGCGGTAATGCGCTCCATTTCCTCGGTCGCGCGCAGCCGCAGATAATCATCGGCAAGGTCGGCCACGGTCATCAGCGCAATGCCGTGGCGCATTTCGATGGCGGCCTGCGTCTCGGCCCGCCTTGCCTCGACCTCACGCCGTACGCGGCCGAAAAGATCTACTTCCCAACTGGCCGAAAGATCATCTTGCCAAAGGTCGAATTGCTCCGGCGCATTCGGCGCAAGCTGGAACAATTTGGGGCCAGCTTGCGTGCTCGGCCTGATGCGCTGGTATTCCCCCTCCGCATCGAGATTGGGCAGGCCTTGCGCGGCCGCGATGCGCTGCTGCGCACGGCCTTGCCTGATGCGCTCGGTGGCCGATTGCAGGTCCAGGTTCTGGCGGGCGAGCCGGGCAATCAGGGAGGAGAGTTCGGCATCGTGGAACCGGTTCCACCAATGCGCATCGACCTCCCCGCCATAGCTGAGCGTGCTGGCACCCGGCGCGGGCGCGCCGCCCCACCAATGCGCGGGCGCATTGTCATTCGGGCTATGAAAATCGGGACCGACCGTGCAGCCGGCCAGCCAAAGCCCGGCGCAAAGCGCGGTGGCGCGAAACACCTCTCAGCGTGCCGTCACGCGAGCCGGACTGGCGTCCTGATCGCGCGTGACGTTCTCCGTGCCGGTGTAAATCGTCGCCTCCACCGACAGCCCCATGCGCAGCAGCCGCGCTTCGGCCTGACCAGGTGCCACCACGATCTTGACCGGAAGCCGCTGCACGATTTTGGTGAAATTGCCCGTGGCATTATTGGGCTCGATCGGCGCAAAGGCGGCGCCGGAGGATGGCGGCACGCTGTCCACCACGCCGTTCAGGAACATGTCGTAGGCATCGACATGAAGGCGCACATGTTGGCCGGGCAGGACATGCCGCAGCGCGACCTCGCGGTAATTGGCGGTAACGAAAAGCCGATCGAGCGGAATGACCGCCATCAGCGCCGCACCCGGCGCCACGAAATTGCCCACCTGAACCGCGCGTTGCCCCACCATGCCGTCGAGCGGCGCCAGGATGCGCGTGTAGCTCAAATTCAGCCGTGCCTGATCGACGCGCGCCCCATCCGACTGCGCCGCCGCCAGCGCCGCTTCGTATTGCGCGCGCAGCATCGGCAATTGCTCCTCCGTGGCGCGCAGGGACGCGGTATTGGCCGCCACCTCCGCGCGCGCCTGCCGCAGCGATGCGTCGGCCTCCTGGTGCTGCTGCTGGGAGCCCGCGCCGCTCTTGGCCAGATTGCCGTAGCGCCGGTCATTGGCTTGGGCCAGATCGAGCTGCGCCGATGCGCGCAAAACCTGTGACCGGGACTGTGCCACCAGCGCCGGCAGCCGCGCGATCTGGGCGGCGATTTCGTTGGCTTGCGCCTGGTCGCGCGCCAGCATCGCCTGCGCATCGGCAAGCGCGGCGCGGTCGTCCCGATCGTCCAAGCTTGCGAGCAACTGGCCGGTGCGCACCATCTGGTTGTCGTCCACATCCACGCTGGCGACCTGCCCGGAAATGCGTGGCGCAACCGTGGCAAAATGGCCTGTCACATAAGCATCGTCCGTCCAAACCGACGTTGCGGGCGCGAAAACGATAACCAGCACGATGGCAACGAAGCCCAGGACCACCGCGCCCGCGGCAATCCATGGCCAGAGCGATTTCGGCGCCTTGTCCTCCTCGGGCTTCTTGTCCTTGTCCGGCTTTTCCGCGCCGGCTTGCGGGGGTTTGGCGCTGGCCTCAGACACCGGCGCCGCTCAGTGTTTCGCGAGCGCGATGCGCGGCGGGTAGGTGCGCTCCGGCAAGGTCACGAGCACAATCATCAAAAACCCAGCCAGCGCCGCGATGATCAGGAATGCATCCTCCAGTGTCAGCACCATGGCCTGGGTTTGCACGGCGTTGGCAAAAAGCCGCAGGCCGCCGGGCGCGCGCGGCATGCCATTGCTCAACAACGGCGCCGGATCGCCCGGCAGCAGGCCCTGAGTTTGCAACACGGCATAGCGCTGCTGGCCGGCTTGATCGACGATACGGTTGTAATGCAAAGCGCCGCGCCAGCGCATGATCAGCTGCACGAGCCATACCCCGACAGGCTCTGCCAGGCCACGGCAGGTGTTGACCAGAGCCGATGCCAGCGGGCCTTCCTCGGGCTTGGTGATGGCGTTCGTCGCCATCATCAGCAGCGGCATGATGATCATCGGCGCCCCGAGTGCCTGAAGTGATTGCCAGAGGAAAAAGCCGCCACCCTGCCATACGCCGGTTAGAAACACGTCTCCCAAGCACGCGGCAAGGACGAAGGCAATGCCTAAGAAACTCACCACGCGTGCATCGACCCAGGCGATGTCCAGAACAAGCGCCACCACCGGCAGCATGATCAGTTGGATGATCGCAATCAGCAAAGTGACATAATGCAGTTGCTCGGGCCTGAAGCCCGCGATCTCCCGCAGGAACGTCACGGGCAGGGTCGAGGACGAAAGGCTCAGGAGTAAAAAGGTGAACAGCGCGATCAAGGCATAGGCGATGTTGCGCCGCTTGAGCAGAAAGAAGCCGAACAGCGGAAGTTCCTGTTCCAGCTCGTTTACGACAAACAACGGCAGGGCGATGGCGCTGATCGATGCCAGCACGCACATGGTCGTGGAGTTGAACCAGTCGTAGCGGTCTCCCTGCTCCAGCAAGGTGGTGAGCGAACCGAAACCCAAAATGGCGAGCACGGCGCCGGGCGCGTCGAATTTGCCAAAGCGCTCGTATTGCGGCGCGTCCTGCTTGACGCCGTACCAGACCATGACCGCGGCAATGGCGCAAAGCGGCAGCGCTTCGAAAAAGGCGAAGGACGAATAGCCGATGCCGGTCCACAATGCCGCCAGCGTCGTCGAGATATTCGGCCCGAACGTGGCCGTCAGCGCGTAGGCCGCCAGCCCGTAGAGCCGTATGGGCGGGGCCAGCACCCGCAGGCCCACCACAAGCAGAACGGGAATGATCAAGCCGCTTGCGATGCCTTGCAGGAAGCGCAAACCGTAGAGCAGGGACAGCACCGAGGTCAGCGGGATGCAAACCGTGGACACGCAGCACAGCGAAATGGCGAAAAGGAGCCACCGGCGGACCGAAAACGTGACCGCAAACCAGGGCGAAAAAACCATGCCGAACACCTGCCCGGTGGCGTAGAGGCCGGTAAACCAGGTGCCCTGATCATGGCTGAAACCAAGCGCGCCCTGAATGTCGGGCAGGGATATACCGATCACCTGATCGTTGAAATCGGCGGTCAGCGCCGCCACGATCACGCCGAAAAGGCCGATAAGCGGCCGTAAATCCATGCAATCCTCGCCCTGAAGATGACGGGGGGTTTGGGAGGGATGGCACATCCCCCCAAACCTTAAATAACTCTGCCCAAATGCGAGCTCTCAGGTGTGGCCGCCGCCCGTCAACCCAAAGTCCCAGTAACCGCCGGCGCGCGCAAACGGCGAAACACGAATTCCGGCGCGGGCCGCGCGCTCTCCTCGACGGCCTCTTCCATCACGTGATGGTCCGGCGAAAGCGCGCAGGCCGGATCGGTCAAGCCGGCATCGCCCAGCAGCGCGAAGGCCTGGCACCGGCAACCGCCCCAATCGATCTCCCGACGGTCGCAGCTTCTGCACGGCTCGGGCATCCACGCTGTGCCGCGGAAGCGTGTAAAAGCGTCCGACTGCGCCGAGACCCAGGCCAAATCATGCTCGCGCACGCTGGGAAAGACAAAGCCCGGCAGCGTCTCTGCCGCATGGCATGGCATAGCCCGCCCGCTGGGGGAGATGTTGATGATGCGCTGCGCCCAGCCGCCCATGCACGCCTTGGGGAAGGAGGCGTGGTAGTCCGGCACCACGTAGTCGATCACCATACGGCCGCGCAGCCGCGTGCGTGCCGCCTCGACCAGCCCGGTCACCTCGTCGAGCTGGGCGCGCGTGGGCAGCAGGGCGGCGCGGTTGCGCAGCCCCCAGCCGTAATACTGGACATGCGCCATCTCAAGCCGCGCGGCCTGCTGTTCCTCGGCGAAGGCGATCATGGAAGCCGCACGGGCGGCATTGCCGCGATGAAGGACGAAATTCAGCGTTAGCGGCAGCCCGGCCTCGCGTATGCGCGCGGCCGCGGCGGTCTTCTTGGCGTAGGCGCCACGGTGATTGCCCGTGCGGTCATTCTGCGCGGGATCGATGTCCTGGAAGCTCAACTGGACGTGATCGATCCCCGCACCCATCAGGGCCGCCATGGCCCGTTCGTCCAGGGTCACGCCGGAGGTAATCAGGTTGGTGTACAGCCCCAGCGACACGGCGTGGCGCACCAGTTCGACGTGATCGCGCCTTGCCATCGGCTCGCCGCCGGTGAAATGCATCTGCAGGACGCCCAGCGCGGCGGCCTGGTCCATGACCCGCAGCCACGAAGCGGTGTCGAGCTCGGTCGAGGCGGATTCCAGGGCCAGCGGATTACTGCAATAGGGGCATTGCAGCGGGCAGCGATGGGTCAGCTCCGCAATCAGGCCCATCGGCGGGGCAAGGGCGTTCACCACCGCACCGCGCCGCTGGCGGCCAGGTCCTGCAGCATGGGCCACAAATCCGCCTCGATCACCGCGGTGGGCGCATCGTAGGTCTCGGCCAGCGAGGCGGCGATCTCGCCCACCGAGCGCGTGCCATCGACCAGCTTGAGCACCTGCACGGCATGTTCGTCGGGCAGGAAAAGCCGCTCGGGACCCAGTATCACCCAAGCCTGGCGCACGGGATCATGGCGGAACTTCATGCCGGCGCCAAAACGCGGGATGGCTGCGCGGTCGCCGGTGGCAGGCGCCTGATGTACTGACATAAGCGTGGTTTCCCAGCGCCAGGGCGCATCCGTGCCGTGCGGCGCCATGTGCACCCTGCTATTTGGCAATCGGGCGAAGCGGGTCAACCGCCACCTTGGCACCGCCCTTCAGAGCCCGGCATAGACGTAATGCGCGCAACGGGCGCATGCGCCGACGCCAGGACGATTGAAGGAAAGCGGTAAGCCGGAGTGGAGCCGGAAAAGAGCGGGGGAGATGTGCCATCCCCCAGACCCCCCGTTGTTTGTTTTAGGTCTGCGGCCTCTTCACGTGATTGCTTTGGCAAGATAGCTCACAGATCCACCTGCGGAGAGAGTTCCATCATGCGGCCGTTCCCCCTGCTCAGCCTCCTCCTCGTCGCCGGCTCGTCACCCGCCCTGGCCGCCACGGCCGGCGATCAGGCTTTGGCCGCTTCCATCGCCTCGCCCGCGCGCACGCCGCGCCTGGCCGCGCGGGACGGCGCGCGCCACCCGGCCCAGGAGCTGGCTTTTTTTGGCCTGAGGCCGGATGCCAATGTGGTCGAGATCTGGCCGGGCGGCGGATACTGGACCGAAATCCTCGCCCCCTATCTGCACGCGCACGGCAGCTACACCCTCGCCTTGCCGGCCAATGTGCCCGAAGAGGTCAAGGGCACGAAGGCCCTGCGCGACAGGCTCGCCGCCGATCCCGCCCGCTACGGCGCCATCCGCTTCACCACGCTGGGCCTGAACGACACGAACATCGCCCCGCCCGGCTCGGCGGATTTCGTCCTGACATTCCGCAATGTCCACAACTGGATGGGGCAGGGCTTCGCCCCCCAGGCTTTCGCCGCTTTCTACAAGGCGCTCAAGCCAGGCGGCATTCTGGGCGTGGAGGAACATCGCGGCGATCCGTCCAAGCCGCAGGACCCCAAAGCCGACAGCGGCTACGTGCGGCAGGATTACACCATTGCCCTCGCGCAGGCCGCGGGCTTCCACCTGGCCGGCAGCTCTGAGATCGATGCCAATCCCAAGGACACCAAGGACTGGCCGCAGGGCGTCTGGACGTTGCCGCCTAGCTTTGCCCTGGGTGCCAAGGACCATGCCAAATACGCCACCATAGGCGAGGCCGACAATTTCGTTCTGAAATTCGTCAAATGACGATCCACGGTAGTATTTTGCTGAGAGGCGCCGCGTCTAAACACGCTAAACGTTCAAAAAAAGATATAGATTTTTGTTGCACAACAAAATTTAATGCGATAATGACTGGGCCGTTCTGGATGTGACGGAGGGCGTGTGACGTGTTGATCAGGCGGTTCCCACTGGACCTGCCGATTGCCACGCTTGGCATTTGGCTTGGCCTGATCGCTCCCATGCCGGCAGAAGCACAGCTCATGGCGGCGGAGCGCCCACAAGCGCCGACGCCGCGGTCGGTGACCGATAACATCGGAAAAGTTACGGTGCAGGACAACTACCGGTGGATGGAAAACGATCCTCCGCCCCCTGAAATGACCGCCTTTCTGCATGCCAGCACGGAGCAGACCCACGCCTTGCTCGCGCGTATTCCCGGGCGCGAACGCATGGTGGCGACGATTTCCGCGCTCGATACGCGTGGGCCCGCTATCTCGGCCATGACACCGGAATACGACACGCTCTACTACCTTCGCCGCGGCGCGGCCGACGATGTGGCGCGTCTGGTCACACGCCGGGCTTCGGGAGGCGCGGAACGGGTGCTGATCGACCCCGAGGCGCTGAGCGACGCCACGCCGCACTCGGAGATCGACCAGTTTTCGCCCTCGCCAAACGGCAGCTACATCGCCTACGGCTTGGAATATGCCGGACCGGACACCAGCACGCTGCGCATCTATGATGCCGTGCGCAACACCACTCTGGCCGAACGCATCCCGGATGCGCGCTTCGCCCAGGTGACCTGGAGCCGCGAGAGCGACGCCTTCTACTACACGCGGCCGGTGGTGCCGCCTGGCACGGCCGGCAAAACAGTCGCGCCCGCCACGCCGGGCAAGGCACCAGCCCAGCTCGAGGCGCGCCGATGGAGCCACCTTGGCGTATATATGCATAAGCTGGGCAAGGCGGTGGAGGAGGACGTTCAGGTCCTAGATGGCGCCAGGCTGCCTTTCGCCACCACCGGCGCCGGTGCCATTCCGAGCCTGCTGATCCCGCCGGAATCCGATCATGCGCTGGCCATCGTCTCGGACGGCATCACGCCCAATCTGACACTGGCCGCCGTGCCGCTGGCCCAGCTGGCCCAGCATCCCGCTCCCTGGCAGTTGATGGCCGGCCCGGCGGACGGGGTGGCGCAGGTCTCGGTCAGCGGGGAGTTCGCCTTCATGCTGACCAGCGCCGGCGCCCCGCGGCTGCGCGTGGTGACCGAGGACCTGACCCAACCCGGCTTTGCCAATGCGCGCACCGTCCTGCCGCAAAGTGTGGAGGGTGACGGCGTGTTGACCGGCATCGCCGCGGCCAAGGATGCGCTCTACGCCGCTCGGCGAGAGGGTGCGGCGATGCATCTGCTGCGCCTGGATTACGGCAGGTCGGAGCCGGAGGAAGTTCGCCTGCCCTATGCCGGTACGATCGCCCCGGTTTTCGGCATCGGCACGGCGCATGCCTGGGGCGGGCTGGTGGCCGACGGGCGCATGACCGGCGCCTTCTTCAGCCTAGAATCCTGGGCGCACCCGCTAACGTGGATGCGCTTCGACCTGCAGCTCCGCCGCGCGCTGGACATGGGCCTGCTGCCGGAGCCCGCCATCGACCCCGCGCTGTACAAGACAATCGAAACCACCGCGCCGGCCGATGATGGCACGGCGATCCCGCTTTCCATCGTTTCGCGCCAGGATGTGGCGATGGATCATTCGCGCCCGACCCTGGTCGATGCCTATGGCAGCTTCGGCTATCCGTTCGATCCGCGCTTCATGCCCATGGCGCTGGCCTGGGCCGATCGCGGCGGCGTCTTTGCCGTGGCGCATGTGCGCGGCGGCGGCGAACTCGGCCAGGCTTGGCACGAGGCGGGCACGATGGCGCGCAAGAAGGTCGCGGCGACGGACATGATCGCCTGCGCGCGGGCCTTGATCAAAATGGGCTACACCGATCGCGCGCACCTTGCCGGCATGGGCACGAACGCGGGCGCGCTGGCCATCGGCAATGCCATCACGCTGCAACCGGATCTGTTTCGTGCCGCGCTGCTCAATGCCGGACTGGACAACCCGCTGCGTGTGGAAGAGGCGCCGGGCCACGACGTCGATGTGCTGGAATTGGGCTCGGTGCACATTCCGTTGCAGCAGGCGGCCGTATTGTCGATCGACCCGTACGCCCAGATCAAGGATGGGCTGGCCTACCCCGCAGTGCTGCTGACCAGCGCGACCAACGACGCCTACGAACCGTCCTGGCAGACCGCCAAGATGGCCGCGCGCCTGCAAGCGGCCAGCACCAGCAGCCGGCCAATCCTGTTGCGTAGCGCCTTCGACCGCAGCCGCGATGGCCCGACGCGGCCGCAGCGTGACGAGGAACAGGCGGACGATCTGAGTTTCTTCCTGTGGCAACTGGGCGCGCCGGGGTTCCAGCCGGCACGTGCCGTGGAAAGGAAGGCGAAGGGCTTCGGCCCGTCGACGCGCAGCCGTTCGACTCGGTGACGCACCGGTGGCAAGCCCCGCTCTACCAACAGGAAGAAAGATTGACTCAAAAGGACGGGGGAATGGCACATCTCCCCAGCTTTCTTCAAAACCGCACTTCACCTGAACGTCGCAAGCCGCTGCACCGCTTCACGCATATCGATCTCCGGCCCGCAGTAGCTGAAGCGCACGAAACGCCCACCGCGCGCCGCATCGAAATCCACGCCGGGACTTGCCGCCACGCCCACTTCGGCGAGCATGCGCGCGCAAAAGGCCAGGCTATCCTGGCTGCGGTCGGAGATATCTGCAAAGATGTAGAAGGCGCCTTCGGGCGGGATGAGATGGGGAAATCCCGCCGCGGGTAGATGGTGCAGCAGATGGGCGCGCGAATTGCGGGTGCGCATCAGGTTTTCGTTCAATTCGAAAGCGCAATCGAACGCCGCCTCGGCCGCGACTTGGCTGATATGCGGCGCGCTGATGAAGAAGTTCTGCGCCAGGCATTCGACAGGGCGGATCAGATCCTGGGGCAGCACCATCCAGCCGACGCGCCAGCCGGTCATGGAAAAGTATTTCGAAAAGCTGTTGATCACGATGGCTCCGGGCACGCAGGCAGCGGTGGACGCGGCCGTGCCCCAGGTCAGGCCGTGATAGATTTCGTCGCTGATCAGGCGCACGCCGTTTGCCGTGCACCAGGTGGCCAGCGCCGTGAACTCGCCCGGATGCAGCATGGCGCCGGTGGGATTGGCGGGGCTGGCGAGGATGAGCCCGTCGGGCGGCGGATCCAGGCGGTCCAGCAAAGCCGGTGTCGGCTGAAAGCGTGTGCCCTCGCTGGCGGGCAGCACGACCGGAACAAGGCCAAGGGCTCGCAGGATGTTGATGTAGGGCGGATAATAGGGAGCAGCCAGCGCGACCCGGTCACCCGGATCGAACGCGGCGAGGAAGGCCAGCGGAAAGGCGCCCGAGGCGCCGGTGGTGACCGCAATGCGGCTGGGCTCGACCGCCTGGCCGTACCAATCCTGGTAATGGGCGGCGATGCGCGCACGTAGGCTGGGCCTGCCGAGCGCCTCCGTGTAGCCGAGCGTATGCAGACCCGCGAGCGCCGCCTGGGCGGCACGAACGGCGCCGGCAGGCGCACCGGTGGCGGGTTGGCCCACCTCCATGCGGATGATGTGCGGCGCGGCTTCGGGCAGCGCCGCCTGGGCACGGTTGGCGGCGGCGATGACGTCCATGACCAGGAAGGGCGGGGCATGCGCGCCTCGGCCGATTTTCAGCATGGCCGCGCTCAGTGCGGCCGGGCTGCGTGTGTCGGCGCGGCCGGCGAAGCCTGCACGATCGTCACCCACACTTCCTGCAGGGGTGCCGACACAAGCCGCACCGCCGGCCCGGCAAAGGCGTAGCCGAGACCCGCCAGCAGAAGGGCGGCAACCCCGAGCCCGGCAGCCTGGCTGATCCAATCGCGCGGCGGCTGAGCGGGAGTCATGGCCTTACATGCCACGGCGTGGCGTGTGCGACAGCCCGCCCTGACGGTGAACTGCGGTCACAGCGAAGCGAGGCCAGTGCCGCATTCCCTTCAGGCGCGAATTCCGACGGGGCAGCCATCCGTTTGCGTCATTTTTTCTTGCTCAGGCTGTATTCGTCTCTTAAACGGGAGGAGACTTCGGTTGGGAAACGATTATGCCTCCGCACCCCGCGTTCAACTTCGCCCCCGCGAGTGCCAATGACAACGAAACTATGACTGCTTTCCTGCTGACCATGCGTGGCCACGCGGCCGCGTTGTGCGGGCAGGGCCTGGCAACCAATCCCTACTGGCCCGACAGCCAAGAGGGCGCGCTCTGGGCCGCAGGCTGGTCCGCCGGGATTGTCGAAATCGGCGCGCATCCGCTGGAGATGCACAGGCCGGCCAAACCTGGCAACACCAGGTTGCACGCGGTGGGTGTGGAGCCGCTTGTGGGCTGACGCCCGTCATACTCGTGCTACGTACTGGCAAAGACGCCCGCAGAGTCCATGTGCCGGCGCAAAGCGGCCGCATAGACATCGTTATCCAGGCAAGTCAGGCGCAGGAGGGCGCGGCGAATGGCGGGCTCGTCCGGATCGTCTCGATCCTCCACGGTGGCCCGCGTCACATTCACCCGCGGCGCGCGGCGCGGCGCGGCAAAGTCCAGAAGCCTGGCCAATTGCCCCAGCGCGCCATCCGCATCCTCGGTGACGCCCACGAAATCGAAACTGCCTAGCGCTGTCATGGCCTGATCCAGCCAATAGGCCGGATTGGCGGCGAGCGGATCGATGGCGTTCAGCGACGCGTATTGGCCGGTCAGCCGCCGCACGTAGAAATTGTCGATGTAATCACGGATCACCGGATCGTCCGTGTCCAGGAACGCCGCCAGCGAAAGCCGCTGCGCGGCCAGAACCGGCGCGTTCATGCCATTCCAGCCCAGATCGAGCGCCGCCTGCCCGCGCCAATAGCGGTAGAGCGAGACGATGCGCGCCGCCGGGTCACGCAGCAACGTGAAGGTGAACCGTCCGGGTCCCAGTCGCCTTATGGACGGCACATCGTAATGGCCCCAGACGAGCGCGCACCGGCGCACGCGCGGCAGCAGAAAAGGCGGCAGCGGGCTAAGCACATGCGGCGGAAACGCGCGGCGCAGATCGGCATCGATCTGCAGGGGGTGAAACTGCGCGGCCAGGGCGGAGACGACCGACATGCCCGCCGTCTTTTCCAGATGCAGGAACGTGACCGGCGGCCCCGACCAGACGCGAAGGGCATTGCCGGGCCGTGTATCGGCGCTGGTGATCTCCTCGCTCAGGCGCGCCCGGTAACCCGGATCGGCCAATAGCCAGCTGGCCAGCATTGCGCGCGTCAACTGCTCGCGTCCCGCGGGAAGGCTGGCCAAGGCGCGCATCAGTGGCGGCAATGGCGTAAAATTCCGAAACGCGCGGCGGAAGAGGGCGATTTCCGCACGCGTCGGCCACGTTCCGGTGGACAGACGAAGCATCGGCTTGGCCATGATCCAGGCAAAACCGTCCAGCCATACGGCGCGGGCGCGCTGCGCCATGGCCGCGCGCATCCCCGCCGGCCGCACACCCGCGAGCGGCGCGCGTGCCCGCGGCCTCGGCAGCAGCAGATAGGACAAGGCAATGCCGCCCAGAACGAAGGCAACCTGATCGGCATAGCCTATGATGGGGATGCGATTGGGGATGAGATCGATCGGCCCGAACGGATAGGCCAGGCCGACCAGAAGGATGGCCTTGGCGAGATAGCCGCCGGAGGGATCGAAAATGCCGGCACAGAATGCCCGCAAAGCTCGCGTGATACCATTTCGTCCGTCCGCCGGAACGACCGTGTTGGCCAGAGTTGCTCCATCCTTCAGGCGAGGGTTAGGCGCATGCTGTCTCACGCGGCCGAGTTTGGCGTGTCTTTGCCGCTGAACCTACCAAAATCGAAGGCTGTAGGAGATGTGCCATCTCCGCAGAACCCCATCGATTGTTTTGCCCTTGGCGAATTTACACGAAGGGTTGGAGAGCGGGTGCTGGAACCACTTTCCTTCTTCCCCGTTGCCCGGTCACCTACCCGCCGGAGAACCCATGCCTATCCGCCTCGCCGCCTTGACCGTCCTTGCCACTGCCTTGAGCGCACCAGCCCTGGCGCAAACTGACCCCTACGCCCCCCCCCCAGCGGCGGCGGCCCATCAAAAGGGCGGCCTGGCGGATTT
>CAXUNZ010000015.1:0-8893 GCA_964252525.1 uncultured Acetobacteraceae bacterium | reverse complement strand
GCCCCGCCCCCCCCCCCCCGCGCCCCCCCCCCCCCCCCCCCAAACCCCCCCCCCCCCCCCCCCCCCCGGGGGCGCCGGCCAATCAACTCGGCGTCATGGAGTATTGCCAAGGCCGGGGTGACGTGGGCGCCGACGCCGTGGAGGCGCAGCGTGGCGCGATTGCTCGCCTGCCCGCATCCAGCGTGAACAATGACGCGCAGGAGGCGCTTGGTAAACAGGGCACGCTCGCCGCGCCAAACGGGGCGAACATGACCTTGGACAGCATGGCCAGCGCGCACGGCACGACCGTTTCCGCACTGTGCAAGCAGTTGGGGAGTGCCGCTGTCCAATCCGCCGCGGCGATGAGGCAGAACAGCATGGCGCCCGGCGGCATGGCAATACCGCAGATGCCCGCGATGCCGAACGGCATGACTGCGCCGACGATGCCGCCGTCGGTTCCGCATCAGTAGCAGACCGGCCAGCGGGACCACTGAGTTGGCCTCGCCAAGGCGGTTACGGAAGACGCATGATATTTGCAGCGTGCGCCTTTACGGCTTGGTAGCACTCGCATGAAGAAGCTTCGAGCCCGTCTCGATCAAGCACTTTTACGACTCCAGCTCGATGCTTGATCAAACCCGCTCTTTGTAATATTCCGGCCGTGACCGAAAGTGTGGGGCGATGCACACAGAGCATCATGGCCAAGAATTCTTGCGTTAGGTGCAGTTCTAGACTTTCTGCCCGATCCACGGCCGTCAGCAGCCAACGGGCAAGGCGTTGTTCCAGTTCATGCCGGCCGTTGCAAGCCGCGGTCTGCGTGATTTGCGCCTGAAGCGTTTCGCTGTAGAGCAGCAACAAAGCCCTGAAGGGAGCATTGGCCTCTATTTCCGTGCGAAAGTCGGAGGCGGACATTCTCAAACCAATTCCCTGCAATTGCACGACGGACTCAGTGAAAGTGGTTTCGACGCCGAAGAGCAGTGTTGCGCCGAACATGCCCTCCCGGCCGATCAGGCCCACTTCGGCCTGCATTCCATCCGCCAGGTTGGCAACCAATGAAATCATGCCGGTCTGCGGGAAGATGACCCGTTCCAAGATCCCGTTTGAGGTAGCAATAACATCGTGTAGATCGAGAGCGACAGCTTGAAGCTTGGGCAGCAAGCTATCGAGCGATGGCGCAGGCAGCCGTGCCAGAAGATGATTTCGCGTCGCCGCAGATCGATCGACCATATCACGCTCCCGAAAATGGCGGGAGTGCTGGGCTCTCTCAGTCGCATGCAGCCGAAATCACGCAGCGATATCGAACCGTTACATCAGGCGAAGCTTTTTGACGAGGGCCTTTGCCAACACTTTATTGTGGGGATGATCTTGGCTGCACATGGCCGGCCCGTTCAGATGAACCCGCGCTTTGTCGTTAACGATCTCTCAACGTATCAGATCCGAAATTTTCCAGCAGCTTGATCAGCTGAAAAGCAATCGTCAGTTGCCCTTCATCCAGAGCCACTTCGACGGCATTTTGGATGGTTTCCACCAACATATCGATGCGTGTTTTCGCGGTCATCGTTCGGCACGACCAGGCTTGATGCAGGTCTGGATCATCACACTGCCTACGCTGCGACCAGAAAGCTTGATGGTGGTGACGTCTTGGCCAAAATGTCCGACATGCGAAGCTGAGCAGTTACAACTGTTGGAAGCTGTGACGCATCATGATGTTCGTCCATGCCATGCCTCCGGCCCGCAGGCGGGAGTAAAAACACCTCTCAGCCGGACACGCCTGGTTAGCTCTACGTCCGGTGTAACGACAATCCCGCACGGATGGGAGCGCTGTAAAGATGTGGCACCGGCCTTCGATCAACACGTGATCGCGGCGGTCGAACCGTGTTGCAGGGTTGCATCAGGTCGTGTCCCAGTTGGTGGTGTAAGAGCTGTGGGAACGTCGCCCGCCGGAGCGACCGCCACGAGTCTGGCGCAGGCGGGCTACTTATCCACAGCGGTGGTCATCGCGGATCTCCGGTAAGGTTGGAAGTGCGACCAAACCAACCCCTATGGAGACACCGACGATGACCGACCCCACCTTGGCCCTTCGCGCCCTGTTGGAAAAGAGTTCAGACACCGATCTGCTGCGCGAGATGGTAGGCTTCACCGCCCAGCGGTTGATGGAGCTGGAAGCGGAAAGCCTGACGGGCGCGCCCTACGGCAAGCGCAGCGAGGACAGGGTCAACCAGCGCAACGGCTTTCGCGATCGCGCTTGGGAAACCCGTGCTGGCACGATCTAGTTGCGCGTGCCCAAACTGCGCCACGGCAGTTACTTTCCGGCCTTCCTGGAGCCCCGGCGCATGGCCGAAAAGGCGCTCACCGCCGTCATCCAGGAAGCCTATGTGCAAGGCGTATCGACCCGCTCGGTCGACGATCTGGTGCAATCGTTCGGCATGAGTGGCATCAGCAAGAGCCAAGTGTCCCGCCTGTGTGGCGAGATCGATGACAAGATCAACAGCTTTCTCAACCGGCCGCTTGAGGGCGACTGGCCGTATCTGTGGCTGGACGCGACTTATCTGAAGGTGCGCGAGGCTGGGCGCATCGTCAGCGTCGCCGTCACCATTGCTACCGGCGTCAACACCGATGGCCGGCGGGAGGTGCTGGGGATGGCGATTGGCGCGTCGGAAGCCGAGACGTTCTGGACCGAGTTCCTGCGTAGCCTTGCACGTCGGGGCCTGCGCGGTGTGAAGCTCGTTGTCTCTGACGCGCATGAGGGCCTGAAAGCCGCCATTACAAAGGTTCTGCATGCCACGTGGCAGCGCTGCCGTGTGCATATGATGCGCAACCTGCTGGCGCACGCTGGCCGGCAAGGGCGTGGCGTTGTCGCAGCTTTCATTGGCACTGCCTTCGCTCAGGAAGATGCTGCTAGCGCCAAGGTACAATGGCGCCAGGTCGCCGATCAGTTGCGCCCCAAAGCGGCCAAGCTGGCCATCATGATGGATGAGATGGAAACCGACGTGCTCGCCTATATGGGTTTCCCAAAGGAGCACCGCGCCAAGCTGCACAGCACAAACCCGATCGAGCGGTTGAATGGCGAGATCAAGCGCCGCACCGATGTGGTTGGCATTTTTCCAAATGAAGGCGCCATACGACGTCTGGTCGGCGCCATCCTGCTCGAGCAGAACGACGAATGGGCCGTTCAGCGCGGACGCTACATGACGCTGGAAACGATGGCCGGCTTGAGCGATGATCCCATCATCAAGCTGCCCGCCGTGGCGGCCTGATAAAACCGGCCAACCAAGCCGGAGCGCGCGATGAGGTAGCCAACCCTACACCACGCCATGGGACACGATCGTTGCATCACCTTAAGCCCGCACAGCCTAAACTTGTGGCCTCAGGACTCTCGGCCATGCGGTGTCTCAATCTCTGCCAGGCCGGGCGCTAAAAAGGACAGCCAACCGTCACTTAGGTGACAGACAAGGGCGTGCATCAGCTGCCTTAAACGCAACTCAGGCGCGTGCAGACTATGACTGCCGCCTTTGGGGGTGCAGGAGGCTGGAATGACATACCACGCCAGTCCGTCGAAGTTTGCCGCTGCTATAGGCACCGCCATCGAGATGGCTTGTGCTTCTGGCGACATGGAGCGGGCTGAACGTCTTCTTGAAAGCTTCCGCTGCATTTTCGCTGATTACCAGCCTCAAAGAAGTTCCTTGAGCCTCGGATCACCCCAAAAGTCGCTTGGCATCTAAGCAGATCCCTCATGGACCCAACTCCTGATGGCCGACCGGCCGGGAACACCGGAACCGCCGCAGCAGAGACAGTAAAGTGGCCTTAAAACCGAACCGATCCGCTCGATCGCACAGTGACGGTTTCGTATGCGCGGCAGTCGGCATACGCGGCAGTGACGTGCCAGGCGACCCGCACGCCGTGTGCATCAGCAATTGGCAACGCTCGTTAGAAATGTCAGGCAGGAGCGGCATGGGTTGATAGAAGCAGGAGAACCAGGAGAGAACGATGCCAGCAAAGCTGCGCGTTGGATGCCCGCGCTCGGTATCGAATAGAGCGCTGCTGCTACCTAATTGCGACCTGGCTTACGTCTATAGAAGTAGAAGGAAGTTAACAGTTTGCTGACGGCAGCTGGTGGGTGCGACAGGGATTGAACCTGTGACCCTCGCCGTGTGAAGGCGATGCTCTACCGCTGAGCTACGCACCCCTTGGCGGCAGGCGGCGTTCTAGGCGCCGGTCGGCCGAAACGCAACCCCACTGGCCGTGGGCGCCCGCCCCGCCATGTGTTCCGGGCGGCATTGTGGAACAAGACTGCATCGCCTAATACTTGAACTATTCACCATGCCCCGAAGGTCATGAACCCAAATGAACACAGTCAGGCTCTTCTGCGCCTGACCGCGGATATCATCTCCGCGCACGTCAAGAACAACCAGGTCGGCACGGCCGACCTGCCCCGCGTCATCGAACAGGTCTATATGGCGCTTCGCCACGCCGGCCAGCCGACCGCACCGCCGCCGCAGGCCGCGGTGGCCGCCGAGCCCGAACGGCCTGCCCCTGTCGTTGCCATCAAGAAATCCGTCTTTCCCGACTACATCATCTGCCTGGAAGACGGGCGAAAGATGAAAACCTTGAAGCGCCACCTCCGCAGCACCTATAATCTGACGCCGGAGCAATACCGCGAAAAATGGGGATTGGCTCCGGACTATCCGATGGTGGCGCCCAACTACGCGGAACATCGCTCGGCTCTGGCCAAGCAGACCGGGCTTGGCCGCAAGCCGGCAGCACCGGCAGAGGCAAAAATGCCGAGCGTTACGCCGTCAACGCCGCCGGTGGCGCATGTGATCGAACCGCTCGCGGAGCCTGTCCGCGAGCGGCGTCCCGATCTGAGTGCGGCCACCGTCTTTGCCAATTTCATCCGCCCGCCAGAGGAGAGCGATGAGGAGGCCGAGGGGCAGGGCGCAACGGAATCAGCGGAGCGCAAGCCGCGCCGCAAGCCCTTCTCCAAGCAGTTGGCGCGCAGCATGCGGCGCTAGAATTCGTTTCGCACTCTACCGGAGCGTTCCACGCCGCCATGCCGAAGATCACCTATGTCACCCATGAGGGTGAGGAGACCGTCGTCGATGCATCCATCGGCATGTCCGTGATGCGCGCGGCGATTGCCAATGCCGTGCCGGGGATAGACGCCGATTGCGGCGGGGCGTGCGCATGCGCCACATGCCACGTCTATGTCGATCCGGCCTGGCTCGATCGCCTGCCGGCGCCCGCCCCCGCGGAGGCCGATATGCTGGATTTCGTCCTCGAGCGGCAGGCGACGTCGCGCTTGTCCTGCCAGATCGATGTAACGGCGGAGCTGGATGGCTTGAAGGTGACCACGCCCGCTAGTCAGAGCTGAAAATCCGGGGGAGCGGTGCCTGCGCCCCGTCACTACTTTAGACTAGCGGCGCGCCATAATCGACGCGGGGTTGGGGGGATGGCACATCCCACGCACCCTCTCCTATTGATGGTCGCAATAGAGCGGCGCCGGTCCGGTGATCGCCTGCTCGTTGGGCCAGCTATAGGCGTTGTGGATGGCGCTTGATGGAGATTGACGCGTAAAATAGGGCAGTAGCGCTTCGGATTGCACGATGAATGTTTGCGGCTTGCCGTTGATGATGACGGTTTGCGGCGTGTTCTGCACCTTCGGCGGGGCGTCTTCGACCGCATCGCCCGTTTCGATGTAGGTCTGAAAACATTTGTTATGATTGAAGTAATCGCCCCAGAGCAGGGTTTTGCTCGTGCCGAAGGCGTCGTGCACGGTTTCGGCGGCCTCGTGGGCCAGCGTGTCGGAATTGGGGGATGGCAGGCCGAAGACATCGCCCACGCCCTCCAGCCAGGAGGTGTAGGTGAAAACTTCCAGGCCCGTCTTGGCCTTGTTCAGCAGGCCGGAATGGTAGCCGAAGGCGTCGTCCTCGAGCGCGTTGTAGGTGACGAAGACGGCATAGGCGCTCGGCTCGAAATTGGCGCGGATGTATTTGATGATGGCACGATCCACGACATCATCCTTGATCACGGCGGCGTATTTGCCGGATTTGGCGACATAGACCGTCGTCATGCCGGGTGTCGTTGTCACGTCGATCATGGGTGAGACCGAAGGCGACAGGCGCAAATGCCAGCCTTGGGGGGCGGTGGTGAATTCGGCGTGCAGCATCGCGTCGGTGAATTGCAGACCGTGGCCGCTGTCGTAATTCGAGGTGTGAAAAATCGGGCTGTTCAGCACGCTGGGCATGGCGCGGTCGCCATCCAGGACCAAAGGCTTGCCGTTGACGATGTAGTCCGGAATGGTCAGGCGGATCGGCACGATCATGGTTGGTATGACCGTAATGGCCGGCCCCTGCGCGGGATCGGTGCCTAGGAGCGTATAGCTATATTGCGTGCCGTTGATGGTGAAAGGCGCGCTCCAGCTCGGCAGGGTGTTGAGGGTGCCGGTGGCCAGGCCTTGCTCGATCTCGGCCTGAGTCTCCGGCGCGTGCAAACCGGCGAAATCCGCATGACGGTGGCCGGGTATCAGCCTGGGCGGCCTTGAGGCGACAGCGATCGGCGAACTGTCGGCACGTGCAACGGCGCCGGACAACATGGCCGCGCTGAACAGGCAGGCTAAAGAGACGCGCATGGGGTCACTTCATTTCTTCGGCGGCAGAACTAGCGCCGCGCGTCGTGGCGCGTCAATTTAAACTGGCCGGCTTCTTTCATGCGCGTTAAGGTAGAACTTCACTGTAAAATAATTGCGCTTTGAGATAGATTTGACAAGGGAAGATTGGGGGGACCGTGCCGGTCCCCCCAAACCCCCCGTCTTTATTTCGCTGCTTGTTAGAATGCGGCGCATGCGGGAGCGGTGGTGATGCCGACCGACGTTTGGTGGAATTTTTGGCGGTAGGTTCCGGTTAGCGTCGTGATGCGGGTGGCTAGATCGGCGCTCGGCACGGCGGCGATGCGCACCATTTTGGACGCTTCGGCGCCGATGATGCGGGTGGCGGGATCGAGCCATTGGCCTTGCGCGTCGATCACGGTGAAGCCGTCCGGAAAGCGCGGCGTGAGCTGCGCGCGGGCGAAGCCGGCCCATTCCGCCTCCGTCAGTGGCGCACGGCCGGGTATGTCGCGGCCGAAATAGAGGTCGATCAGCACCATGGGCTTCTGCGACGGCAGGAGGCAGGTTTGCGGCGCGGCGGCGCAGCCCGACAGCGCAACGGCGACGAGCAGAAGCCATCGCGGCGTTAATAACGACATGCCGAAATGACTATTGACGGTTCTGTGGCAGGCCATCGACGATATCATAATAGTCGCCCTTGTCCGCGACAAAGATGTGCATGGCAAGGCGTGTGCCCGTAGGCCCGTCGAAGGACCCCATCGCAACACCGATCCAGTCGCGGAACAGAGGCTCCCAGAACAGCGAGGCGCCACAGATCGAACATAAGCCGCGGCGCACCTTTTCCGAAGACCTGAACCAGGTGATGTTCGCCTCACCTTCGATGAAAATCGCCGATTTCGGCACGTCCGTCGAGGCGAAGAAGTGGCCCGACTGTTTTCGGCACTGATTGCAGTGGCAGGCGTCGGGCGGCGAGAGCTCGCACTCGACCCTGAAGGTGATGGCGCCACACTGGCAGGAGCCTTTATGCATGTCGCCTTCCTTGGACAGGGAGGTCGGAGCGCCACCCAGCCGGTCTTTCGTTTGGTCAACGCGAGAAATGCAGGTCTTCGACGCTGATAGACAGGCGCCTTGTGTCCGAACCGGCACCGATCGCGCAAGGCGCCACGGCGTCCGGCGTCACCAGGCGTAACACATCGCCATCTGGCCATCCGAGCAGATGTCCGGGGACGTCGCAGCCCAGCAAAGACTCCAAGGTGACGAAAAACGCCCGAATGACGCAGCCATTGACCTGAACGATCAGCCTCTGGCTGGTCAGCCTGTCCCCATCGACATGCGGCGTCACGCGCAGCCGCAACACGCCATCGCCTTCCCTTGCAATGGCGGGCAGGATCAGCGTGGCTTCCGTGCCATCGATCCAGTGGTGATTCTGCTCCGGTGCGGACCAGCCGTGCCGCAAAGCGGACAGTCCGTTGCCGTTCACGCGCAAATCCAGGTCGATGGCGCGCCTGGGCGCCCCCGGCGGGATGCGCTCGGCGCCGGCGAACCAGTAGAAGCCGCGTTCCCGCCGGGAGGGTATCTGCGCCGCGAAATCGGTTTCCGCCGGAACGGTGCGCGTGAATTCACCGAAGCGATTACCGGCGAAGTGTTTTTCCACCGTGCTGAACGGCATGTCGCGTTCATGCGGTCGGCCGATCATGCGCGCGTAGGGTTCGCGCGCAAAACCCGCGAGCGCGCGCACGCCCTGTCCGGCCGCGACCTGGATGGCGCTTTCCGGCATGTCGTATTGCGTGTTCCAGAATGCCGCCCAGCCGTCCTGATACGCGGCCAGGAATGTCTGGGCTCGGTGCGAGACGACGTAGGCATCGCTTTCGATATGGATGACGCGATTAAAGCCATGGCGCTCCGCGTAGAGGGCGGCAAAGGCAAAACTTCTGTGCCAACCTGGGAAGTTCAGCACGTCCGCGCGGCCGAGGCGGGTGCGGAAATGGGCCAGCATGATGGGTCCGGCCAGGGGCGCCGAATAGGCGTCGCCCAGATTGTCGATGGCGACGATGTGCGCGTCGGCCCAGCCGGGCAGCGTGGCCGACCCGTCATCGACGATCAGGATGTGACCGGCGCCGAGCGTGCTCGCCTGAATGGCGTCAAGCCAACGCCGGTAGCGGTCCTGCCAGACGCTGACATCGTCCGCGTACGCCGTGCAGAAGACCAGCGTCCGGGGCATCGGAGACCAACCTGAAAAAAGACTGGGGGAGCAGTGCCTGCCCCCCCAGACCCCCCGTCATCAGTTGAGTCGAGGCCCAAACGAATGACGGG
>CAXUNZ010000014.1:31134-32215 GCA_964252525.1 uncultured Acetobacteraceae bacterium | reverse complement strand
AGATCGCGGCGGCGGAAACGCCGGTGCCGACCAGGTGGCGCAGCTCGCTCTCGCGGCGGGTGCGGCGGGTGGCGGATGCGTTCGGCATCGAAAGATAATGTCGTTGCAGCGTCGGGGGTGAGGAGCTCCTAATGCCCAGAGCTTTCGTCCCTATTGGTTACGTCCGTGACGGGTCTACTTCAAATCTTCCAGCAGCATTTGGCTGATAAAATCGCTGGCATGCTGCCAGGCGGCCTCGTCGTCTCCGCGAAACGTGATGGTGCGCGACAGCACGGAGCGGCCAGTGGCACCGTCCATGACACCCACCTGGCCGAACTGGATCAGCGTGCTCACCTTGTGCACGCCGCCGAAGACCACGTATTTCGCGTGCGCGCCGCGCGCCGCCTTGGCAATGCTGTCCTGATCCAGGCTGCCGGCCGAGCAGATCGGCTGGCCGCAGGGCAGGGCGGCTGCTTCATAGTGTCCGCTCTTGTTGATTTTGGCGATGATGTCCGCCTTGAGCGCTTTCATCCGCTGCTCGTGCTGCGCCGTCTGGTCGCGCGCCTCGCCCGAAGAGTCGACAAAATCAAAATCGGCGACGCTCACGAGCGGCGCGGCGCGGGCGGAGATTGTCATCGCCAAAAACATCAAACCCACCCAACGCATCATGCGCCGCACCCTTTATTGTGCCGGGTGATTGACGACGAGCGGCAGACCTGCCGCTTGCCAGCCATCCGCCCCGTCCGGATACCAGATGACATTGCCATAGCCGAGTTGGACCGCGCGTTTGGCCGCGTTCCAACTCATCCAGCACTGGCTCAGGCAATAGAACACCAGGTCTGCCGATCGATTGCCGCCGCTCAGCCGGGCGAGATCGGCGCGAAAGCGCGCTTCCACGGCCGGCGCAAGAGCACCGCGGCCAACGTCGGCCAGCCAGATGCTGCCGGCAATATCCTGGTGGGCGATGGGCATGCGCGGCAGACCCGGCCGCGCATCGGCTGGCGGCGCGGGGGCGGGGAGCACATCTATCAGCACGGGGTGGCCGGAGGCGACCAGCCGCGCGAGTTCGGTGGTGTGAACGGTTCGCGCACCCTGCAACGTG
>CAXUNZ010000014.1:0-31124 GCA_964252525.1 uncultured Acetobacteraceae bacterium | reverse complement strand
GGTACTTCGCCGCGATAGTGATCCAGACGAAAACCGGGGGGCTCCGGCGCGGCGGCGGTAAGGCAGCAGGTCAGCAGCATGCAGAAGGGAAAAAGAAAAGGTGCTTCTTTTTCCGAAGAAAAAGAGGCAAAAAGACCTTTGAATTTTTGTATCGTGCGAGATACCGGACGTACAACCCGCGGCACACAATCAAAAGTTTTTTGCTTCTTTTTTTCAAAAAAGAAGCGCTTTCTTTCTCTCGTCACTGAACCGCGTTGGCCGGCTTGTCAGGCAGCAATAGATGTCCCTGCTCATCGAGCAACGGCACATCGTAGTCCTGTAAAATCTGCGCAATCTGCGCACGGTTTTTCGATATCGCGTCGTTCAGCCGGCGACGGAATGCCACGTCCCCCGGGCGCACGCCCATGGCGATGTGATAGTCCAGACGAACCTTGGCGTTGCCGGCATCGAGCAAGGTCAGCCGAAGCGGCAATTTGTCCGCCTTTTTGTAGTAGCCGGCAATGGGTCCCCAGATCAGGCCGACATCGATGCGCCCCGCGGCCAGATCGCTCACCATGCGATGGCCCGGCTGGTCAATGCGCGTATCGACGACGAGCGGGTAGATCGCCGTCTGATCCATGAGGTTATGATCAACGATGAGGTTGGTCGGCGGCGTACCGGCGATGATGGCGAAGCGGCGTCCGGCGATCTTCCAATCGTCCACGCGTGAGGTGGTGATGTTGTCGGCTTCTCGCGTCATCATCACGTAGGCCGTGTGGTAGTAGGCGTCCGTGGTCGCCATGTCCTCGTTGCCGGCAACCGTGCCCATCACCACGTCGCAGCGATGCTTCATCAGCGTGGCGCGCACAAAACCCTGGCTGTCGGGAAACCAGGTATAGGTTATGCCTATTTTCAATTCATGCGCGATCAGCGCGGCGATCTTGTTTTCGTAGCCCTCGCCGGCCTGATTGGAAAATGGCAGGTTGTGCGGATCCGCGCAGACGCGCAGTTCGGTCTGCGAGGCCAGATCGGGCGATTGCTGCGCTCGGGCGGCATGGTCCGCCATCAAGCAGACGGCGAAGGCGAAGGCGGTCCTGATCACTGCTCGATGTGCTCGGGATGGCCACGACCGAGTTTGCCGTCCGATCGCGCCTTCAGATAGCCATAGATGTTGTCCAAGTTTTCAACCACGTCCTGATTGAAGCCGAAGGATGGCATGACGAGGTCGCTGGACGCGTTCACCTCCTTCTTGCCGTTGATGATTATTTCCTCGACCTGCTGCTTGCTCAGCCTGGTCAGGCTTTGCGTCAGGTTCGGCGCGTAGGAGCTGCCCAGACCATCCGGGCCATGGCAACGCATACAGGCATCACCGTAATAAAGATAACCCTTGTAAGTGCCCATATCCACTTTGCCGTCCTTGACCGTGTAGGGCGGCGGTTCGGCGGCGGGCGGAGCGGCGCCTAGGAGTAGGCCGACCGGCGCAACAAGCAGAATTCTTCGTAGCCACATAAAAAACCACTCCGGCACGGCACGGCAAAAAAGAGTTGGGGGGAGTGTGCCACTCCCCCCAAACCCCCCGTCTTTCGTGAGGCGACGCTTAGTTGGACAGGCCGAACACCGTCAACACGCCGCCCAGCTGGGTGTAGTTGGACAATTGCTTGTAGGCACCGACGGCGCCCAGACCGCCCGTATCTTCGGTCAAGCCGGCTGCCATGCCGATCCCGGCCCAGCCGCCCACGCCGGACAGCACCGCGAGGTACTGCTTGCCGCCATGCGTGAAGGTGTTGATGTTGCCGATGATGCCCGATGGCGTCTTGAACTTGTAGAGCAACTGGCCCTTCGTGTTCACAACCTTCAGGTAGCCGTCCAACGTGCCATAGGCCACGATGTCACCCGCGGTGGACAGCGCGCCCGACCACACCGAGAACGTTTCTGGGATCGACCAGGCTATCTTACCGGTGTCCGCGTTGTAGGCAATGAAATTGCCAAGGTTGCTGTCACCCGAGGGCGGATACATCGACAGCGTGGCGCCGACGAAAGGCTGGCCCGCCGTGTAGCTCACCTTGAACGGCTCGTAATCCATGCAGACGTGATTGGTCGGCACGTAGAACATGTGCGTCCGCGGCGAGTACGACGCCGGCTGCTCGTCCTTCGATCCCAGGGCCGCAGGGCAGACGCCCTTCGTGTTGTGGTCCGCGCCCTGCACGCCGGGGCCATACTGATCGACAAGCACCGGCTTGCCGGTGTTCAGGTTGATGCTGGTGGCCCAGTTCACCTTTGGATCGTATTTCTGCGCGTCGAGCAGCTTACCATTGGTGCGGTCGAGCACATAGGCAAAGCCGTTACGGTCGAAATGCACCAGCGCCTGGACCTGTCTGCCGTGCACGGGAAGGTCGGCGAGCAGCATCTCATTCACGCCGTCATAATCCCACTGATCGTGCGGCGTCATCTGAAACGCCCACTTGGCCATGCCCGTGTCGGGATTGCGGGCGAAAATGGTCATCGACCACTTATTGTCGCCGGGACGCTGCGTCGGGTTCCAGGTGCCAGGGTTGCCGGAGCCGTAATAGACCAGGTCGAGCTTCGGATCGTAAGACAGCCAGCCCCAGGTGCCGCCGCCGCCATTCTTCCATTGGTCGCCCTTCCACGTCACCAGCGAAGAATTGGCGCCGACCGGGCGGCCCATGACCATCGTCGAATTGGGATCGAACTTGATCATGTTGTCCGGGCCGGAGGTATAGGCCGTCCAGGCCTTGCTGCCGTCGCTGATGTTGTAGGCGGTCAGCCGGCCCTGGATGCCGAACTCGCCGCCGCTGATGCCGATCAGCACCTTATCCTTGACGACCAGCGGCGCGGACGTTCCGGTCTCGCCCTTGCCGGCATCCCCGTCCTTTACGGACCAGACGACCTTGCCTGTTTTGGTATCTAGCGCCACGAGCGTCGTATCGGCCTGATGCAGGAAGATCTTGCCATCGCCATAGGCGACGCCGCGGTTGACCGTGTCACAGCACATGACCGGAATGACATTGGGGTCCTGATGCGGCTCGTATTTCCAGGCGATGCGGCCGCCCTGGTTCAGATCGAGCGCAAAGACCGTGTTGGGAAACGGCGTGGACAGATACATCATGTCGCCGATGACTAACGGGCCACCCTCGTGCCCGCGCAGCACGCCGGTCGAGAAGGTCCACACCGGATGCAGGTTCTTCGCGGTGGCGGTGTTGATCTGCTTGAGCTGGCTGTAGCGCGTGGAACCATAATCCCCGTTGGGAATGACCCATTGCGAGGGATCGGCCGACATCTTCTGCAACGCCTCGTCAGCACGGCTGGGTGCAACACTCAGGCACGTGACAACACAGGCCGTTGCAGCCAAAACCTGACGTACGGATAACTTCATGATCGTTCCCCTATGGATGCGCACGATTGCCGGATCGTGTCGTGGTTCTTGCAGCGATCCGTGACATCCGCACGCCGGCGCATCGCCTACTCTCCGTGACTACATATATGGCCTTCTCGGCCGTCGCTAGCCTCCGCCGGATTTTTTCCTGCTCCACCTTTACCTAATCTTCCGATCAGCCCGCGCACGTCGTCTCACAAACTACGCTGCATTGCAGCAACGTGCGAGCCATTCAGCGCTTCTGTGTCATGTCTCGCGCTGGATCACCATTGACAGTAACCGAACGTCAACAGACGTCGCCATGACAAGGTATACTTTGGTGGGGCACCGTTGCCCGGCAGTTGCTGCATCGCAGCAAGATGGCGTTCTGCAAACGGCTGGACGAGGTTCCCTTCTCAGTTCAACTAACTTCCAATCACCGGCAAATCTCCCCACGCCCTAGCCGTCCTGCATCTTTGCTGGCGGCGCAAGGAAAGTCTGACGCGGCATGTTCACCTCGCAGCGCCAACTCTTCAGCGTGTAGGCTGGATGTTCGCGCAGGTACTCCTGCGCCCTTTGCTGCCCGCTCATGGTGCAGCCCATGGGAGAGGTGAAGTTCTCCAGCGGCACGCGCTTTTCGATGCAGCTCTTGGTATCTGAGACCAGGCAATATACGATCACCAGCTCGATCACGGCGTTTCCCTTCGCTGTCGCGGCGTTATGCCAATTGCAGGATAATGGACACATGCAGCCGCCGCGTGAAGCCGCCTTTCCCGCCATGCTCGTTCTGCTGCTCGCGTTGAGCGCGCCGGCTTGCGCCGAGGAGGCGCATCCGCCGCGCTATGACTATCCGACCGCGGCGCGTGCCGATTACGTGATCGGCTGTCTGGCGGCCAACGGGTTCAAGCGCGAATTCCTGCCGCAATGCGCCTGCGGCATTGATGTCATCGCCGATCGCATGAGCTATGAGGCGTATGAGCGCGCCGACACGATCCTGTCCATGCAGCGGGCCAATGTCGGCCCTCGCGGCGGCTTGTTCCGTGATACGCCGGTGGCGCGGGATACGTTGACCGCGCTGCGCAGGGCGCAAGCGGAAGCCAATTTGCGCTGCGGCGGCTAACCCCAGTTCCTAAGGCTTCCACTTACCAAATGACGGGGGGCTGGGGGGGATGGCACATCCCTCCCCCAAGCCCTTCTCACCTCGGCAACGCGTCAGCCTAAGCCCTCAGCCGGTTTTAACTCTGATGCCCCAGCGCAAAATGATGCGTAAAGACCGCATGTGCGCTGTCCTGCGCCACCACGTCGAGATCTCCGCCATCGGGTTTGGCCAGGCCGAAGGTGACGGCAGGATCCTCGGCAATCGATATATCCGTGTCCATGCTCAGCACGCTCTGCCCGCCTTGGGTGATGGCCACGTTCTGGATATAGCGCGCCGGCGTGTATAGGCGTGTGACCGGGTTCATCTGCATGCCGTTATTGTTGGGATGGCTGATCAGCAGCGTGGCCAGGCTCGGCTGGCCGGAGACGGGAAGCAGCTTCATGCGTCCCAGCCGCGCCATATCCGCGCCCGCGCCGGTTCCGGGCGCCGAACAGCCGCCGGCGGCTTTGATGAATTGGGACGTTTCGACCAACCGGCCATCGGCGAGTTCAGCCACGGCGTGAAGCAACGTGTACTGGTCCACGCGTATACGCAGCTTAAGGGTATGGGGGTCGGCGCGCGGCCCAAAATGCACGATGGCCGCGACCGGTGCGGGATTGTCGTCCACGATCAGCCACAGGGTCTTGGGCGTTGCGGATGGCTGCACCGTGATGGCAACCGGCACCAAGGCGGCATCAAGCGCGCGGGGCGGGGCATCCAGGGTCAGGACGCCATTCCCATCTGTTGGCTGCCTGCCATGGAAGATGGTTGCGGCCACGTCGTGCCACCGCGCCTCTCGCTGCGCCTGGCTGTCTTCGGCGCAGGCGAGCGGGGTGAGAAATAGCCACAAGGTTGCGGCGAGGGCGGCGATCCTTATTCCCATTGCAGCTCCTTATAAGCTTCTGTGGCGTTGCGGGCGTTGTAGTCATCGAAGAGCGCCCATTTGCCGCGCTCGGCGGCGGCAGCGGTGGCGGCAGTGGGCCCGATTTCGCGTCCGGCGGCAATGGCCGCGCGCACGTCCGTCTGCAGCGTTCGCAGATATCGGCGTTCGGCGTCCGCACCCTGCGGCCAGGCGGTCGAGGCGGGTCCGTGGCCGGGCACGGCGCGGGCGGCGGATTGGGCGCAGAGCCGGTCCAGCACGGCCAGCCAGCCGGCTAGGCTGCCATCCAGCGCCGGCACCCGGCCGATGAAAAGCAGATCGCCCGCCCACAGGGTCTGCGTGCCTTCATCGAACACGGTCAGGTCATCGCCGGTATGCGCGGCAGCCCAAGCCTGCACATGCAGTAAGCGGCCGCCGAGATCGAGATCCGTGGCGGCCTCCACGGCCATGGTGGGGGCGATAGGCCAGCCGGTTTTTGCCTCGCCGAGCACGGCGGCAAGACGGGCATGGTCATAGTCCCGCCGCGCGGCCATGCCGGCGGCAAGACGCCAGTGCCCAACGACGATGGGCTTGTCGGCCGTGAATGCCTGCCCGCCAAAGACATGGTCAGGATGGTCATGCGTCATGATGACGTAGCGGATGGGCAGGTCGGTGCGGGCGCGGATGGCGGCACGCAAGGCCTGACCGTCCGCGAGGCTGCCGCCGGGATCGATCACGGCCACGCCGGTTGCACCGACGATGAAGCCGATATTGGCGATGCCATCCAGGTTGGAAGCCGTGGCCTCCGCCGTCGCGCCGACACGAACGAAATCGCCCGGAGCCACTTGCGTGACGTCCGGGCGATCAGGGTTCGTACTGGCGGTGGCTCCAACAAGGCAGAGCCAACCGGCGGCTAAGCCGGCCAGGCGCAAGAGCCTGGCGCGGCGGCTACTTCGTTGTGTCGGCGCAGGCGTAGGAATTGATCTCCGCGCCCAGCGCAATCTCAACAACCTTGGGGGCTTTCCAGCTCATGGCGGTCTCCGTTTTCTGTTCGTGATCATCGAACGGCCGATGGGACCGATCGGTTGCAGGATTGAAGTTAGGTGTTCACCCGGTCTTGGGCAAGTCATACTTTAGCCGCGGAGGCCACGCCGGGCAAAGATATTGCCTCGGGCGGTGGGCCATGACACACGGGGCCGACGACATCGGAGAGACGTTCCATGCGCCGCATCGGCGCTGCCGTCCTGCTGAGCCTGCTGGCGGCACCGGCGGCGCGCGCGCAGCAGGCCATTGCGATCGAGTATATGGGTCTCTTGCCATCGGGCAAGGCACCGTCCGCTACGCTTGATCCGCCAACCACGGACACGGGCGTGCAGGGTGCGGCGCTGGCGGTGGGGGATACGAACACGACCGGCCGCTTCACCGGCCAGACGTTCGTTCTGCATCGCACGTTGGAGCATGACCCTGCCGCGCTGCAAGCCGATTTTGCGCGCACACTGGCCGCGGGGGCGCGGCTATTCGTCTTGGACGTGCCGGATGATCTGTTGCTGAGTCTGGCGGATGCGCCTGGTGCCAGGGCCGCGGTGCTGCTGGACGCGACCAGCGCCGACGACCGCCTGCGCGGCGCCGATTGCCGCGCCAATGTCCTGCACCTCCTGCCCAGCCGCGCCATGCTGGCCGACGCGCTGATGCAGTATCTGGTGGTGAAGAAATGGACGCGCATTTTGCTGCTGACCGGCCACGATGCGCAGGACGCGCTTTACGCGGACGCCATCCGCCATGCCGCGGAGAAGTTCCAGATTGCCATCAGCGCGGATCGGCCCTGGACGTTCAATCCGGCGGCGCAACAGGCCGATACGGGACATTATCAGGTCAATGACGAAGTGGCACAGGCGACGCGCGGCACCACGTACGACATGCTGGTGGTGGCGGACGAGGCTGGCCATTTTGGGAATTCGCTTGCCTATCGCACCGACCAGCCGCGGCCGGTTGCCGGCACGCAGGGCCTGATGCCCACGGCCTGGGCACACGCGATGGACGAATATGCCAGCACGCAATTACAGACGCGCTTTGCGCGCGCGGCGGGGCGGGCGATGGTGGCGCGCGATTACGGTGCCTGGCTTGCCGTGCGCGCCATCGGCGAGGCGGCGACGCGGAGCGGAAGCGCGGAGCCCGCACGCATCATCGCCTATTTGCACAGTCCGGCTTTTACGGTGTCCGGCTATAAGGGGCCGGAGCTAAGCTTCCGTGCCTGGGACGGGCAGTTGCGGCAGCCGGTGCTGCTGGCGGATAGTGCATCACTGGTGTCGATTTCACCGCAGACTGGATTTCTGCACCAGAGCAACGAATTGGACACGTTGGGCATGGATGAGCCGGAGAGCGCATGTCATTTAGGCAAGTAAGCAAGCAGTCCCTTTTTGAAAAAAGGGACCCAAAAACTTTTAAAAGTTCTTTGCTTCTTTCTTTCAAGAAAGAAGTCCTTGCTTGCTTACTGATGCTGGGGTGGTGCAGCCCCGCCCTGGCCTGGCGTATCTTCGTCAGCAACGAAAAAGACAACACCATCACCGTGCTGGACGGCGCCACGCTGAAAATCATCAAGACCGTCCCAGTGGGCGCAAGGCCGCGCGGCATTGTGCTTTCGCGGGACAATCGCGTGCTGTATATCTGCACCTCGGACGCCGACCACATTGAGGTGCTGGATCTGGCCACGCTGAGCGTGACCCGCACGCTGCCCAGCAATCCAGATCCGGAGTATATGGCGCTGAGCGGCGATGGCGCCACGCTCTACGTCGCCAATGAGGATAACAGTCAGGTTTCCGTGCTCGATATCGCCCGGGGGGAGATTACATCCGAAATCCCGGTGGGCGTGGAGCCGGAGGGCATGGCGGTCAGCCCAGACGGCAAGATCGTGCTGTGCACGTCCGAGACCACCAGCATGGCGCATTTCATCGATGTCGCCACGCACCAGGTGGTCGCCAGCGTTCTGGTCGGCACGCGCCCGCGCTTTGCCGTGTTCACCAAGGATGGTTCGCAGGTCTGGGTGTCTTCGGAAGTGGCGGGCACGGTTGCGGTGATCGATACCGCCACGCACAAAATCATCAAGACGATACGCTTTGATTTGCCCGAGGTGCCGACCACGGCGATCCAGGCGGTCGGGATCAATCTGTCCGCTGATGGAGGCACGGCCTTTGTCGATCTGGGACCGGCCAATCGCGTGGCGGTCATCGATACGGCAAGCTTTGCCGTGCGCAAATATCTCCTTGTCGGGCAGCGCGTCTGGCATGGGGCGTTTTCGCCGGATCAGTCCACGCTGTTCGTGGCCAATGGCATCAGCAACGACATGTCTGTGATCGATGTCAAAGCGCTCGAGGTGACGCAATCGGTGCCCGTCGGGCAATCGCCCTGGGGCATAGCCGTTGCCCCCTGAGGCCGCGGCGCTTCGCGTATCGGGCCTGTCGCATGCCTTCGGCGCGCGCCAGGCGCTGACCGACATCGATTTTGCCATCGCACCCGGAGATTTTACGGCGTTACTGGGGCTGAACGGCGCGGGCAAGACGACGCTCTTTTCCCTGATCACCCGGCTTTACGCAGCGCGGCGCGGCTGCATCGAAGTGTTTGGCCACGATGTCGAACGCGCGCCACGCCAGGCGCTGGCGCGCATGGGCGTGGTGTTCCAGCAGCCGACGCTTGATCTGGATCTGACGGTGCAGCAGAATCTTGCTTATCATGCGGCGTTGCATGGCCTGTCGCCCCGCCGGGCGGCGCCGTTGATCGAGGCCGAGTTGAGCCGCGTCGGTCTGCTTGGGCGCAGCCACGATCGCGTGCGGGCATTGTCGGGCGGGCTGAAGCGGCGTGTGGAACTGGCGCGCGCGCTTGTGCATCAGCCTTCGCTGCTTCTGCTTGATGAACCGACGGTTGGGCTGGATACGGAAAGCCGCAAATTTTTGCTTTCGCATGTGCACGATCTCTGTCGCACGCAAGGCATCGGTGTTCTGTGGGCCACGCATCTGTTCGACGAGGCGGCGGAGGGGCGCGTGATCGTTCTGCACCAGGGGCGCATTCTGACCGATGCGATAGCGGCTTCGCTTGGCAGCGTGCAGGAGGCGTTTGATGCGCTGACGCGGCGCGTGGCGGCATGAATGCCTACGCGCAATGCCTGGCAGGCATCATGCGGCGCGAGGCGCTGCGCTGGCTGCAGCAGCGCGGCCGCTTCGTCTCGGCACTGGTGCGTCCGCTGCTCTGGCTGATCGTGTTTGCCGCGGGATTTCACTTCGTGCTGGGTGTATCCATCATCCCGCCCTATCGGACCTATATTCCCTACGAGGTCTATATCGCGCCTGGGCTTGCCGGGATGATACAGCTTTTCAACGGAATGCAGAGCTCGCTTTCCATGGTCTACGACCGTGAGATGGGCAGCATGCGCACGTTGATGATCAGCCCATTTCCCCGCTGGTTCCTGCTGGCGGGCAAGCTGCTGGCGGGCGTGTTCGTTTCGATTGTGCAGGTGTATATCTTTCTGGCGATTGCATGGTACTGGAATATCCGGCCGCCGCTATTGGGCTATTTGTGCGTGCTGCCCGCGCTTGTACTCTCCGGGCTGATGCTTGGCGCGCTTGGGCTGGTCCTATCGTCCTTCATACGTCAACTTGAGAATTTCGCGGGCGTGATGAACTTCGTCATATTCCCCATGTTCTTCACCTCCGCGGCACTTTATCCGCTGTGGCGCGTGCAGCAGGCTAGCCCGCCGATCTATTGGGCAAGCCAGATCAACCCGTTCACGCATGCGGTCGAGCTGATACGGTTTGCGCTCTATGAACGTTTCAACGCGGCGGCAGCAATTGTTGTTTGTCTATATCTGGCGCTGTTCATGGCCGCGGCAATCATCGGCTACGACCCCGGCCGAGGCCTGCTGGCAAGACGAGGAAGTGGCGAATGATGATCCTAAAAAGATTGGCGGGGGGTCTCGGGGGGATGGCACATCTCCCCCAGCTTTTCTTACTGCTTGCCTTCCCAGCCCACGCCCAATTCCCAGGGGCCGATCCGGATTGGCCCTGCGCCGCCCGCCTCGTTTCCACGCTCACCGCCGGCACCTATTGGAGCGGCCCGATCACGCCCGATTCGAACTGGCGCGACGACGAAAAGCTTTTTCCCCTGGTGACCGAAATCATCGACCGCGACACGACCGATGCCGACGCGCAAGCCAAGCTGGCCGCCTACGCCGCCGCCATCCCGCCCGCCGCCCGCGGGAGTGTTTTCAGCGCGCTGGTCGATCAGACCAATGACGAGCGATCGCTCTTGATCACCCGTATCAAGCAGCTCGGCCTGCGCCAGCGCCGCATGGGGGATACGATTGCCAGCCTCAGCACCCAGGTCGATCAACTGGCGGCCAACGATCCACATCGCGCCGAACTGGCCGGCGAACGCGATCTTGACTTGCAGGCATTCGGCGAAACGCAGCACACGATGACTTACGCGTGCGAGGCGCCGGCCAATATGGAGCGCCGGTTGGGGCAGCTCGCGAAGGTCTTGCAGAAGTAAGACTTGCTTCGGCCGTCTGCTGATCCGGCAAGGGGTAGCCCGCGCAGCTCGGTAAGCCAGAGACGGCACATCCCTCCGGCTGTGTTCCTTCCCATCGCCCCCGACCGCGACTAAGACAAGCCGCCAAGGCAGGCAAGGCGGCGCCATGGCACCCGATACTCTCCCCTCATCCCCGCGCATCAGCGAAGCGCTGGCCTTCGACGACGTGTTGGTGGTGCCTGCCTACAGCCAGGTCTTGCCCAGCCTGACCGAGACGCGCACGCGCCTGACACGCGGCATCTGGCTGAATATTCCCCTCGTCTCCGCCGCCATGGATACGGTGACGGAGGGGCCGATGGCCATTGCCATGGCCCAGCAGGGCGGCATCGGCGTGATCCACAAGAACCTGACCACGGCCGAACAGGTGGCCGCCGTGCGCGCGGTCAAGAAGTTCGAGTCGGGCATGGTGGTCAATCCGGTGACGATCAACCCGGATCAGAGCCTGGCCCAGGCGCGCGCGCTGATGGCGGCCCACCGCATCAGCGGCATCCCCGTGGTCGAGCGCAGCGGCCGGCTCGTGGGCATTCTGACCAACCGGGACGTGCGCTTTGCCACCGATCCGGCCGTGCTGGTCTCCTCGTTGATGACGCGCGAAAATCTGGTCACCGTCACCGGCAATCCGGGCTTCGAGGAGGCGCGCCACCTTCTGCACCGCCACCGAATCGAAAAGCTGCTTGTGGTGGACGAGGCGTATCGCTGCGTGGGGCTGATCACGGTCAAGGACATGGACAAAGCCGAGGCGCATCCTCTGGCCAACAAGGACGAGCTCGGGCGCCTGCGCGTGGCCGCGGCAACCGGCGTGGGCGAGGACGGGCACGCGCGGGCCGAGGCGCTGATCGCGGCCGGTGTCGATGTCCTGGTGGTCGATACCGCCCACGGCCATTCGGCCGGCGTGCTGGCCCAGGTCGCCCGCATCAAACGCGCGTCGAATGCCGTGCAGGTGGTGGCGGGAAATGTCGCCACGCCCGAGGGCGCGGCGGCGCTGATCGAAGCCGGCGCCGATGCGGTCAAGATCGGCATCGGCCCTGGCAGCATCTGCACGACGCGTGTCGTGGCCGGCGTGGGCGTGCCGCAATTTTCGGCGGTGATGGAAACGGCCGCCGCGTGCCACGGCCATGACGTGCCGGCCATTGCCGATGGCGGGATTCGCACTAGCGGCGACATCGTCAAAGCGCTAGGCGCGGGCGCGGATGTGGTGATGGTGGGATCGTTGCTGGCGGGCACCGATGAGGCGCCCGGCGAGGTGTTTCTCTATCAGGGGCGCAGCTACAAATCCTATCGCGGCATGGGCAGCATTGCCGCGATGTCCCGCGGCTCGGCGGACCGCTATTTCCAGCAGGAGATTACCGATAGTTTGAAGCTGGTGCCTGAGGGCATCGAGGGCCGCGTGGGCTACAAGGGGCCGATGAGCACCGTTGTGCACCAATTGGTGGGCGGGTTGCGGGCAGGCATGGGATACACCGGCAGCGCGACGGTGGCGGAGCTGCAGAAGAATGCGCAGTTTCGCCGGGTGACCGGGGCGGGGCTGCGGGAGAGCCATGTGCATGATGTGGCGATCACGCGCGAGGCGCCGAATTACCGGCAGGATGGTGGATAGGAAGGTAGGAAGGAAGCAGTCCTTTTTTCAAAAAAGGACTACTTCTCCTTTCCCGCCGCGGTCTCCGGCATCGCGACGAGTAGCGCCCCAGAGCCGCGCAGGCCGCGGCGCCGAAGGTCAGAAACCCGGCCGCGTAGCCGACATGGTCCACGATCAAGCCGGCCACCAACCCGCTCAGCGACGCACCGGCGCCCTGCGCGGTCGCCACCGCGCCTTGCGCGAGATTGTAGCGGCCCGGTGCCGCGCATCAGGTCCGCAATTACCAGCCGCTGATCGCGCCGAAAATGCCCGCGCCAACGCCATCGAGCAACTGCACGCCGATGAGCCACGGCGCGTTGTCGGATAACGTGTCGAGCACCGCGCGCACCGGCAGCACGGCAAGGCCGATCAGCAGGATCGGCTTGCGGCCGAACCGATCCGCGGTACGGCCGACCGCCAAGGCAACCGGCAGCATGATGAGCTGGGCCGCAATGATGCAGGAAGACATCATGGCCGTGGCCCATTTCGGATGGGCCTGTGCAAGCTTCTGTCCGACGAGTGGCAGCAAAGGGGCATTGGCGAAGTGGAACAGCAGCGCCAAACGCCTGGTTCAGAGGGCGTTTTGAGGCAAAAAGACACGATAACTGCCCAAAACGTGAGTTTCAAACCCAAAACACGGGGAAAACACGTCAAGCTTTGATGCTTTTCCGCAGCCTGTTAACAGGAAAACCATTCCTTGGCGACGACCGGCCAGCCGAGACCATGCGGGCGGCGCGCCCGTTTCGGCAGAATGCCGCGGCGGATTGCGTCAGCAGCAGCGGGGTCTGCGCGCCTTGGCGGTTCGCCCGCCGGCGGGCTGGCAGCAGCAGCATTTACCGGACCCGGCGCCGCCGCGGACGGGGGGCATGGGGGGCCAGATCCAGCCTGGCGGGACGGTGAAGGAGAAGGGCGGCGTGCCGACGGTGGGAGGGTTGATCACCGGATCGAGGTAGACGAGACGGATGACGAGGTCGTTGAAGTCTCCATCGCCCTGGCCGGGCGGCCCGTCATCGGCGCCCAGCGTTATGATCAGTCCGTCGACCGGGGTAGAGGCGGGCAGCCGGCGGATACGGCTCGGCGCCCAGGTGGCGCCGCCGTCGCTGCTCCATTGCATGTCCATGGTCCAGGCCGCGCCGTCGATCCGCGGGATGCTGAAGCCAGCCACGCCGGCCAGCGTGCCGTCGCTTGCGGCCGAGCCGGCGATGATGGCTCTTTCGAGGTCGACCGCGGAGGTGCTCAGCACGGTCAGCGACCAGGGGCCGTAGAATGTTATGCTCATGGCGCTGTTCCTAACGGACGACCGGAATGGCGTAGACTTCTAGGTTCTGGGTGGCCGAGCGGGTGACGCCGTTGGCCGCGAGGCTGACGGTGAGCACGATGGTGAATTCGCCGCTGCCGTCGGCGTAGATCCACTGCGTCCCTTGCAGCGGCAGGCCGCTGTAGTGCTGCGCGGGAACACCGTTGGCCGCCAGCAGATCGAGCGCCACCGTGGTGGCCGGCGGGCAGAGCGTGCAGTTCCAGTCGATCAGCCATGAACCGCCGCCCAGCGTGCCCTCCGACTGGTCGGCCCTGAACCAGGTGATGGTCAGCTGCTGGTTGTCGTAGACGACGATGGTCTGGGTGGCGGTGCGGGTGCCGCCGTTGGTGGCGAGGCTCGCGGTCAGCACGAACGTGTAAACGCTGTCGGCGGCGTTCGCCTGCACCATGTGCGAGCCGGCGAGCGGCAGGCCGGGAAACTGCGCCGGCTTCCCGTTATCTTCCAGCACGGCAAGCGCGAGCGTGGTTGCGGGCGGATTGTCGGTGCAGTTCCACAATAGGCTCCAGGACGAGGATTGGGGCGGCGCGGGGGCCGACGGGTCCACGATGAACTGGGCGATGACCGGCTGGACGATTTCAAGCCCGGTCTGGCGGGTGAATTGGCTGGAAAAGCCGTCGAGCCTGCCGTTGTCGGTGAGTCGGGACAGCACGCCGCGCCAGGCGAACAGCGGCCCGGATGGGGTGCCCGGCGCATCGCCGAAGCGGAACTCGATCTGCGGCTGTGTGCTGTCGTTGCGCTGGCCCCAGTGGAGGATGCCCTTGATATTAGGATCGAGCGCGAGCGCGACCGCATAGGCGACGAACTGGGTGCTGCCGTTGACATCGGCCAGGCCGGAACACTCGACGGCGACGGTGCGGGCGAATTGCGCGGGGCCGATGGTCGCCGTCGTTTGGCCGCAGAAGCGCAGCGAGATGTAGCCGACCACGGCGTGGCCTCGCTGCCATTCCTGATCGTTCTCGAACTGGAGCAGACGGTCGACGAAGGCGATCAAGTTCGGGTCGGTCGCGTCGAAGAACACCTCGACGGACTGGACATTCACCTGGCAGCTAACATCGGTGTAGGTATGGGTATCCATGATGGCATAGCTCAGCGCGGCGAAGTTCTTTTCCGGCTGCTCGGACTTGAACACGGCGGTTCCGATGGCGCGCCAGAGGAAGACCCCTGCGCCGCGGGTAGCCGACGGACCGAGCAGGGCGCCGCGCACATCGTTGAGCACCTGGCCGAGGCGGGAGCCGGACGATCCGAATAGGCCGGCCAGAAAATCGAGCAGCTTGGCGAGGATGGGCAACAAGGCGAGCAGTTCCGGCAGCAATGCCTCGAGGCCGGCGCCCCCGATCGCGGCCGCGGCCGCCAAGATGCCGGCATCGGCCAGCGCATGGGTGACGGCGAAGGTTTCGATCTCGGTAACGACCGCTTCGATGATGCCAGTGACGAAATCGCCGCTGGCGCAGGCGGCATCCAGGGTGTTGAAGGCTGCGTTTCCGTCCGCGTCGTAATCCCCGTCTGGGACGTAGCCCGCCGTGTTGCCGGCGTGCGAATAGCGCGGCGCGTTGAGCCTCGGGTCGAAGGCCTGCACGATATGGCCGACGCGTTCGGTTCGGCCCTCCGGCCGGTTAGCCACGGCGACGGTCCAGCGGCGGGTGATGGCGCACAGATGCGCGCTGCCGTCAGTGATGGCGGGCGGGTTGACGACGATCTGCAGGAATTGCTGGGGGGTGGCGGCGGAGGAGTGCGGCTTGACGAAAAGATCCGAGGTGAAATCGGCGATCTTGCCCCTGACGTTCTCCCACTGGTCGTATTTCAGTTCCTGGTAGAGTTCGTACTGGGTCGCGACCTGCAGCACGACGGAATAGACCGCGCCGAAGCGGCCGACCTGGACCATGGCGGCCTCGAGCACGCCGTTGTCGCGTATGATCTCGAAATTCGCATTGCCGCCATAGGCGTCGGCACCGTACAGGGCCGTCAGCAGGCCATCGTCCGTCATTTGCGGACCTTCGTTCAGCACGCGCTCGATCCAGTAGTGCTTGCCGCCATCGCCGACGATGTGCATGGCCATGACGCAGTCGGCGACCGGCCCGCGGTCGAAATCGCCGCCATGGGTGCCCGTGGTCAACGCGCCGACGATCGTCTGTCCGCCGGCACCGCCCATTGTGGCGAAGCCGTAGCCGTGCGTGTAGATGGATTTGTTAAATTTCGATTTCAGCAAGGCATTGAGGCTGCGCGCCTCGTGCGTGTCGCCCGAGTCCATTTCGGCGTAGAGCTGGTAGATGCGTTTGCCGGCCTCGGCATGCACATAGTAATATGGCGGCGGCGGCGGCTGGGTCGGCGCGGTGGAAAAGATGGGTACGGCAGCCCCGACAAAACCGATGGAGCCGCTGGCCACGGCCTGGATGAATGCATCGGTCAGGCAATTGGGCACCACGTCGTAGAGCGTTCGCCCCAACGCCGGAAATACGTTGTTGGGATCGTTGGTCTCGATGAACACATTGTCGCTGATCGCGGCGGTCGACAGTGCCCAGTGGCTGCCGGCGGCCTTAAAATACTGGCCCGGCTGGCGGGACTGCACGACAGCGATCAGATCCTGCAGCGATTGCGGATAGGCGATGGTCGGGGCCTGGGCGATCCACGGCGCGCCGGGCTTGTCGTGCTTGCGCGTCCACGGCGCATTATGGGATTCCGGAATCGACACAACGATATTCCCTTTATTGGGTCGCCGCGAGCGCGAGCTGATGGCACCCCGAAATGAAATGATCACGCTCCGGCGTAACACATGCGCTAAACCTTGATGCCGGTGCAGGTGTTCGCGATCGTCTAGTCCGACATTCCCCGGATGGCCGGCCCATCCGACCATCTGGTAGGCAGGCTACCCGCGGTCCGAAGGCCTTTGCAACGGCGAACGTGCCGGAAAGGCGCCCGCGGCCAGCGCCACCGGTCAGTGATTGCCGTTCGACCGGAGATTCTGCTTGGTCGAGCGACAAATCAACGCAGTTCCCCTGCCGACAGTCAACGTAGGCAGTAACTGCGGCGTTCAACATCGAACCGGCGGCAGCGTACGCAGCGCCTTGATGGCGTCGAGTATCTGCTGGAACATCGCGCGGGGCACCATGACCTTGGCATCTGAAACGTGATCAATCGCCCGTGCCTGACGATCTTCGCGCCGTTCTTGACCAATCGGTCCCGCAAGGCGGTCATTGACCAATGGCCGACTGCCTCTGGCAAGGCCAATGTGCGCAGGAAGTTGCCGAGGTTGTAGGCCAGGGTATGCAATTCAATCGCACCGCGTTGGTGGCGAAGCGGTGGCAGGACAGGCGGGCCACGCGATCGCGTTCTTTCCCTCCTTGATGTGCTGCTCCGCCGTGCCTCGGTTATTGTAGAACAGTGTCACCCGTTCCGGCGGGCGGGTCATGGTAGTCACAATGAAGCCGACGCGCGGATACAATTCGCCGGGGTGCCACTCGACCTTTGCCACCACCCGGCGGGACCTGGTCCATGACGCCGCCTGATAGCTGAACCTGGCGTAGTAACTGCGGACATCATGCGGCGGCCGTCCCATCGGACGCTTGAGCAACCACCCGATGCGCTCTTGCAGCCCAGAGAGAGGTCGCCATTCCGCGAGGGAGACGTTGTGGCGTGGTGCCGGTTCCGGTGCATCTCAGCCGGTCAGAAGTGATCGCCGGAGTTTTGCCGCGGCTCGGACCCTCTGCTATAGCGCGCGCCTGTCATCGTCGGGACCGACCCATGATCCGTATTGCTGCCCGCGCCAGCGCCGCCCTGGCTGCCCTCTACCTGGCATCCGCCGCCCTGCCGGCCTATGCCGAGACCCAGGCGCAGAAGGAGGCCGAGGCCCAGGCCGACGCGCAGGAGCGGGCCAAGCGGGCGGAACAGGAAAAGGAAGCCGCGGCCAAGGCGCCGCCGCCGGCCATACCCGGCGCCGTTTCGGCGGGCGAGGCAGCGCCGGCGAGCAAGAATGCGGCCGAGATGTCGCCCAACGACGCGCTGTTCGATGCCATAAATCGCGGCGATGCCGGCGGGGCGCGTGACGCCATCAGCCGCGGCGCGCAGCTCGACGCGCACAACGTGCTGGGGCAGACGCCGACCGACGCGGCGATCGAGGCCAACCGCAACGACATCACGTTCCTGTTGCTCTCGATGCGCGGGGCTGTCGGAAACGGCGGCCGGCCGCATGCGACTCGCGTGGCGGCGGCCCAGGCGGCGCCCGCGATGGGATCGATGCGCCATCATACTGCCGCGCATGTGACGCGGGTCGTGGCGCAGTCGCAAGTTGTGGCTGATCCCGGGCGGCCAAATCCGGCAGTGGGGTTCAATGGCTTTTAGGGAAGAAAGCGCTTCTTTTTGAAAAAAGAAGCAAAAACTTTTGTCAGTTGGCGTAAGCGTCGCCACAGCGCCTAGCCCAAACAAACAAAAGTTTTTTGGTTCTTTTTTTTCAAAAAAGAACCTCTTTCTTTTCTTCAGGGCCGCACATGTTTTCCCCAGACGACGAATCCCACATGCGCCGCGCCATCGCCCTGGCGCAAGCCGGCGCGCGTGACCCCGGTGGATCGCCGATCGGCTGCGTGATCGTGCTGGACGGCAAGATCATCGGCGAGGGTCACAATGAAACGGTGGGCAATCACGACCCGACCGCGCATGGCGAGGTGATGGCGATGCGCCGCGCCGGCCGGACGATCGGCCGTTGGGAGCTGCGCGGCGCCACGCTGTATAGCACCTTGCAACCTTGCGGCATGTGCAGCATGGCGAGCATCTGGGCCAAGATCGGGCGCATCGTCTATGGGGCCGAGCGCGATCAGGTGCACACATTGTATTTCGAGGATCGGCATCTCAGCACCGAGGATTATATCCGCGACGCCTATCGCGGCGATCTGGTGATGCAGGGCGGTCTGCTCGCCCAGGAATGCGCGGCGCTGTATTACGGGCCCAATGATGATCCGCCGTTCGAGGAACAGGCAAATCTCTGAGCCGCCGCCTTTCGACTTCTCGCGCAGCCATGTGCGCGTGGTGCTGCGCGATGTGCATGTTCAGGCCAGCGTGGGGCTGCATGCGTGGGAGCGCCATCCGGAACGGCCGTCCCGCCTGATCGTCAATGTCGAAATGTTCGCGCATGCGGCGGGGCCGGTGGATGGTGCGGGGCGGGCGGGCATCATCGATTACGACCCGGTAAGGCACGCCATTGCCGCCTGGCCGGGGCGGCCGCATATCGATCTGCTGGAGACCCTGGTGGAAGAGCTTGTCGTGACCTGCTTCGGCAATCCGGCGGTGAAGGCGTGCCGTGTTTCCGTGGTCAAGCCCGACATTTTCAACGATGCCGCTGCGGTAGGAGTCGAGGTGTTTCGCGTGCGCGCGCCGTGAAGGGCGCGGCGCTGGTCACGGGCGGCGCGGTGCGTATCGGCGCCGTGATCGCGCGGCGATTGGCGGCGGAAGGCTATGCGGTCGGCGTGCATGCCAATCGCTCAATCGCTAAGGCCGAGTTGTTGGCGGCGGAGTTGCGGGCGCGGGGTTTGAACGCGGTGGCGCTGGCCGCGGAACTGAGCGACCGGGATGCGGTGAGCGGCCTAGTTGGGGCGTGTCGCACGTCACTCGGACCCGTGCGCCTGCTGGTCAATAACGCGGCGAGCTTCCGCTACGATGACGCGGCCGGCTTCGACAGTGTGGATCTGGATTTCCACCTGCGTCCGAATTTGGAAGCGCCGCTGCTGCTGGCGCGCGACATGGCGCGCGCGCTGGGCGATGAGGAGGGCGCGGTGGTCAACATGCTCGATCACAAAGTGACCGCGCTGAACCCGGATTTTTTCACCTACACCGTGGCAAAGATGGGTCTGGAGGCGGCCACGCGCATGATGGCGATGGCGTTTGGCGGGCGCGTGCGCGTCAATGGCATCGCACCTGGCATAACGCTGATCAGCGGCAAGCAGACGGAGGCGGGGTTTGCACGTGCGTGGCATGCGCCGCCGCTGGGACGCAGCGCCACGCCGGAGGAATTGGCCGATGCCGTCGTGTTTGCGGCGGAAACACGCGCGTTGAACGGGCAGGTGCTGGTACTGGATGGGGGCGAGGGATTGTTGCGGCGGCGGCGGGATATTGCGTTCGATACCACGTAATACTTGCGCGCGATGCTGTCTGCGCGTGGCATGGTGTTTGAATGAGTTATGAGGGTCTGGGCTAGCGCTAGAGGCAGGTGGCGTCGTATTCGCCCTTTATTTCGGTAAGTCGGTCATGATCGTCCGATTTCCAGAAAACAAGGGCGACAAAGTCGCAGGCAATGTTGTTGCCATCATGTCGGCGCGCAACATGCAAGGATTGCGGCAAATCGCTCCAATCCTCACGGACGAAACCCTCCCTCGCGAGTTCCAGGCCCATCCCGGCCAATGGCGTGCCTGGCGGAAATCGCGCCTTTACCCTTGCATCGAACGCCGGGGACATGGCCACGGTCTCGTCCGGCAGGCCCTTCGTGAGCGGCGCCGGCTTGGCGTCGACATACGACTGCCAAAACGTCGCGGTGCATGCCGACGCTGCCGCCACGCCAACCAAGAGAAGGGTGCGGCCTAGCCAGACCACGGCCGTAATTTTCCGGCCGCCCATTATTCGTCAAGCCCGTATCGTGCGCCGGCACCAGATGCCACAGGCACCCGCCCCCTCACTTGAAGACGATCTCCACCCTTCGGTTCTGCGGCTCACGAACACCCTTTGCCGTGGGCACCAGGGGATTGCTCTCACCATAGCCGTGGATGACGATTTCGCTGCGGTTGACGCCATCGCGCATCAATTCGGCCTCAACGCTCTGAGCGCGGCGGACGGACAGGCGCTGATTATAGGCCGTGGTACCCGAAAGATCCGTGTAGCCGCTGACCTCGATTTGCGTTGTTTGCGCCTTTGTGCTGGCGGTCGCGGCTTCAGCAACGATCTGGCGCGCGCGCGCCGACAGGTCGGCACGGTCCCAATCGAAAAACACAAGATACGTGCGGGCAGCGCCTGGCGGTGCGATCGGCGGCTGCTCGGCCGACGGCGGCGGCACGGCAGGCGCGGGAGGTTGGGCAAAGGCGTAACGCACGCCCAGCATGATCTGATGGTTTAGATCGTTGCTGAAATTTGCAGCGCTCGGGTAGGCAAAGGTTTCATTCAGTAGCGGGTGATAGACATACCGGGTTCCGTTGTAGGCGCCTATCGGATTGAACATCCCGACGAAGCGGTATTCCAGCGTCAATGACAAACCGCGCAGCATCGGAACCGGGAAGGCCATGCCGGCAATGCCCTGGTAGGCGTAGGCACCATGAGACTGGGAGTTCTCTTGCTCCGGATAAATGAATCCGGCTGTGCTGGCGTTGAAATTGTCATGATAGACGACCTGCCCGCCTAGTCCGACGCCGATATAGGGATAGATGGGCAAGCCGAAATCGGCATCGTACAGGATGTTGGCGAATCCGCCCCATTTTTCCTCATAACCTCCGGCGCGGTCCTGCTGGACCGAAGGCGAAAAACCCTTCACCCGGTTCCTGTCGTAGTCGCCTTCGATCTCGGCGCGAAAACCATAGCCAAAGCCATAACCGACACTGAACTGGGTGGCGACACCCGCGTCGAAACTAAAAAAGTGATTTATGCCATGAGGAAGAATTGGGGCACGTATTTCGTCTTGCTGGAGGTTCACGCCCGCGCCGAGACTGACATAGGGTCCGAGCACGGGCTGCGCCACAGCCGAGGCGGGTGCCAAAACGAGATAGGCGGCGGCAAGGGAAATCTGTTTCATCGAGCGGCTTTCATCGGCGTCATCGCCTCCGGTGCAGGTGGCGCAAAATCGTAAAGCAGAAGCCGGAACGGTACTCAATGGAAGATATCGTTCAGTCAGACATTCCAGCCTTATCCAAAAACCGCGTGACGGCGATACCACAGATCGGCTTACCTGGATCGTAACGATTCCTTACGTTCACAAGAGCACGGCAGTCACTTACTCAAGCTGTTTATAAAGGCGCCGCCGGCCGCGGCAACAGCAGCCACAGACGCCCGGCCTGATGCATGCGCCCCGCCCAATCGCCCGCCGCCTGGCCACTGCCCAAAAACACGTCCAGCCGCGCCTGGCCCACGATTGCCGAGCCGAGATCCTGCGCCAGCACCAGGTGTTGCCACACGCGGCCGTCCGGCACGGTGCTGTCAACGAACACCGGCGAGCCCAGCGGCACGAATCCCCGATCCACCGCGGCCGAGCGTCCCGCGGTCAGCGCCACGCCCAGCGCGCCGGTTGGGCCCAGCGAGGGGTCCGCATCCGGCACCGCGCGGAAGAAGACGTAGCTTTCGTTGCGTTCCATCAAGGCGCGCGCCTGCGCGGGATGCGCGTCGAGCCAGGCGCGGATTTCTTGCATGCTGATCTGCTCGGGTGGCAGCGCGCCCTGCTCGGCCAGCACGCGGCCGATGGGCGTGTAGGACCGGCCGTTGCGGCCATCGAAAGCCAGGCGCAGCGTGCCGCCCTCCGCCAGGGTCAGCTGCGCCGAACCTTGAAGCTGGGCAAAGTAGAGGTCCTGCGGCGAGGCGAGCCACGCAATCGGGCGCGCCGCGGCACCCAAGGCGCCGGCGTCGATTTCCGCTCGGCTGTAGTATGGAACGATCTGCCCACCCAGAGACCGCCCAAGCCCAGGCCGTCCCAGCGCATCGGGCGGACCGCCTTGCACCAGATCGGCGGGCCGCGCGAGCACCGGCGTCTGGTAGATGCCGCCGCGATGCAGCGCGGCATGCAGCACCGGCTCGAAATAGCCCGTGACCAGGGCGGTTTCACCCAGGCGGTAGGGCTGGAACCAGGTGGAGAAGAAGCCGTGCAGGTCCGCTCGCGGAGGCAATGCGCGCCAGGCGGCGCAGGCATCGGCCCAATTGCCGGCGTGGCCGACGTAGCTCTGCGCCAGATCCGTGCCACCCAGCGGCGCGTCAGCCGGCAACAGGGCCAGCCGCCGACATTGCAGCGCCAGCATCGCATCGAAACCGGACAGATCGTCAGATCGCCAGCCCGGCAGTTCCGCAAACGCCGCTTGCTGCAAGGCTGGCACATTCGGCGGCGGCGCGGCACACCCCGCAAGCAGGAAGAATATGAAAATCGTGACGGGGGGTCTGGGGGGGCTGGCACCTCCCCCCCAGCACTTTTCTCGCAAAACCCGGAAAAATCGCATCAAGCGTTGCGCGCAGCCGCCAAGCGCCAGACCGGCGCCGAGCCCTTCAGGTCGCGTTCGAAGCTCCAGATATCCACGAGTTCGGTCACCGCGTCCGCGCCGCTGACGATGGTGCCATCCGCCGCGGTGGTCAGCGTGATCTGGTGGGAGACGAAGCGCACGGTGATGTGCGCCAGATTGCCCTGAAGGAAGGCGTCCTCGATCCCTGCCTCCAGAATGCCGCGAATTTCGGTGCGCTGGGTCTGGTGTGCTTCCTGGCGCGCGGAGATGGCGGCATCGAAGGCCGCAAAGGTCTCCGCGGTCAGAAGCGGGCGCAATTTATCGCGGTCGCCATTGGCAAAGCTGGTCACGATCAGGCGGAACGCGCCCTCGGCGCCTGAGAGGAATGCCGCGGGGTCGAACTGGCGGTCGATGGCGCGCATGGCCGCCAGCGCCTGACCGGTGGCGCTTGCCGGTTCGGGCACCTTGCGGGGCGAGGGCGGCGGCTCGGCGCGGCCCTCCAGCACTGGCCCATTGGACCGGCGTGCACCGATCTCCGGCACGCCCTCGAACCCCTGGCGCTTGCCCAGGATGCTGCGCAGGCGCAGCACCAGGAACAGCGCGATCATGCCAGACAGGATTAGGGCAATCGGCAACTGGCCGGGAGACATCGGCAACTCCATCAAGGGGCCAGGCCCTTTCCAACGCCGGGCGCGCTCTGTAGCTGCTCGGCCATGATCCTGATGCGCCATGGCCAGAGCGAGTTCAACCTGCACTTCACCGCCACGCGCCGCGACCCCGGCATTGCCGATCCCCGCCTGACGCTCGAAGGCGAGGCTCAGGCCGCCCATGCCGCGGCGGCTCTAACGGGGCAGGATATCCGCCGCATCGTCGCCAGCCCCTACACGCGTGCCCTGCAAACGGCTGCCCCGATCGCCGCGGCGCTGGGCCTGCAGGTGCAGGTCAGCCCCACGATCCGGGAACGCTACCATTTCACCTGCGACATCGGCTCGCCGCGCAGCGCGCTGGCGCAGGCCTGGCCGGGCCACGATTTCTCGGCCGTCGAGGAGGTCTGGTGGCCGGCTGCGACGGAGGAGGAGGCTTCCGTTGCCGAGCGCGCGGCGGCCTTCCGCGCGCAGATGGCGCAGGCCGGCGATGGGGCGCATACATTGGTTGTAAGCCACTGGGCGTTCCTGCTGACCCTGACAGGCAGCAGCCTGCGGAACGGCGAGTGGACCACGCTGGACACGTGAAACTGCCGCTTTGCGCTTGTGTGGGCGCGTGCTAGGCGCCCGCACCTCTTTCCATTTCCCTCTTTTGAAGGTGAGCGATGTCCCAATCCCAGTTTCCGCCGGCAGGCGCCCCACCGGGCGGCCCCCAAGGCGCGGCGCAGCCGCTGCCGCCGCTGATGGTCAACGTGCAGTACATCAAGGATTTGTCCTTCGAAGTGCCCAACGCGCCGGAGATTTACGCCACGCTGCGCAGCCAGCCGGCGGTGCAGATCAACCTCGATGTCCAGGCGCGCGCGCTGCAGGAGGGGCAGAACGTCTATGAGGTGGTGCTTTCGGTAAAGGCCGAGGCGCGTGAGGCGGTGCAGAACGGGAGCGGCGAAGGGCGCGCGGTCTTCGTGGCCGAGCTGCATTACGCCGGCGTATTCACGTTGAACAACGTGCCGGCCGAAGCCGTCGAGCCGCTGCTGCTGATCGAATGCCCACGCTTGCTGTTCCCCTTTGCGCGCACGGTGCTGAGCGACGTGACGAGGGAAGGCGGGTTTCCGCCGGTACTGCTGCAGCCGATCGACTTTGTCGGTCTATGGCAGGCAAGAAAGGCGCAGGAGGCGCCAGCGGCAAACGCTTAGAAAGACCGCGACAGTCAACCATTCCGCGAGCGGCAAAATAGCAAAAGTTTTTTGCTTCTTTTTTTCAAAAAAGAAGAACTTAGGATTTCACTTTGCGCATCATCGTTCTCGGCGGCGGAGTCATCGGCGTCACCTCCGCCTGGTATCTGCGGCAGGCCGGCCACGAGGTCACCGTGCTGGAGCGCCAGCACGCCACCGGGCTGGAGACGAGCTTCGCCAATGCGGGCCAGGTTTCGCCGGGCATGTCCGCACCCTGGGCGGGGCCGGATACCCCCCGCAAGGCGCTGAGCTGGCTGCTGATGCGTCACAGCCCGCTGGTGGTGTGGCCGCTGCTGGATCCCGCGTTCATGCGATGGGTGATGGCGTTTTTGGGAAATTGCAACGCGGCTGCATATGCGCGCAACAAGGGGCGCATGGTGCGTCTGGCTGAATACAGCCGTGATAAGTTGCGTGATCTTCGGCGGGATAGCGGCATTGCCTATGACGATCGCCAGCGCGGGCTGCTGCAGTTGTTCCGCACGCAGGCGCAGGCCGATCACGTAAGCGACGATACAAGCGTGCTCGATACGCTGGGCGTGCCCTATCAGGTTGTCGATCGGGCGGGGTGCGTGGCGCATGAGCCGGGGCTTGGGTCCGTCAGCGGCAAATTCGTGGGCGGACTCATTTTGCCCGGCGATGAAACAGGCGATGCGCATATCTTCACGCAGCGCCTGGCGGAGCTGGCGCAAGCGGCGGGGGTGGTTTTCCGCGCCGGTGTGACGGTGCGTTCCGTGCTGATGGAAGGCGGGCGGGTTTCGGGCGTGCAAACCGATGACGGCGTGGTGACGGGCGACGCCTATGTCATGGCGCTGGGAAGCTATTCGCCACGCGTGCTGCGGCCGCTGGGCATTGCGCTGAACGTCTATCCGGTCAAGGGATATTCGATCACGCTGCCAGTGGCCAATGACGCGGCATCGCCGGTGTCCACCGTCATGGACGAAACCTTCAAGGTGGCGATCACACGCTTGGGCGAGCGCATCCGCGTGGGTGGAACGGCGGAGCTCGCCGGCTATTCGATGCGTTTGCGCGTGGCGCGGCGGGATACGCTGGAGCATTCGGTCATGGATCTGTTTCCGCGCGGCGGCGACCTTTCGCGGGCGACGTTCTGGACCGGATTGCGGCCGATGACGCCGGATGGAACACCGGTGATCGGGCCGACGAAGCTGGGAAATCTTTGGCTCAACACGGGGCATGGCACGCTGGGCTGGACGATGGCGTGCGGCAGCGCCGCGCTGCTGGCCGATCTGATGAGCGGACGCGCGGGGGATGTGCGCCATGATGATCTCGGCCTGGCGCGCTACGGACGGAATTAAAAGGCTGGGGAGCAGTGCCTGCCGCCCAGACCACCCGTCATCTTTTAGGCGGAAGGACGTGGATTGAGTCTTGGGAGCAGTGTTGCGCGGCGCGGCCGTGCGGAATTGCGGGTTGCCATCGTCGGCGCGGGCTTCGGCGGCATCGGGCTGGCCGTTCTGCTGCGCCGCGCAGGCTTCACCAGTTTGACGTTGTTCGAGCGCGGGGCGGCCGTCGGCGGCACATGGCGGGACAACACCTATCCGGGTGCGGCCTGCGACGTGCAGAGCCACCTATACTCGTTTTCCTTTGCGCCGCGCACGCGCTGGTCCGAGCGCTACTCGGGCCAGGCGGAAATCCTGGCCTACATCCAGAGCGTGGCCGACGAAAACGGCATCATGCCCCGTGTGCGGCTGAATACGGCGGTGGTGCGTGCCGCTTTCGACGACGTCGGTCATATCTGGCGCGTGGAGGCCTCCGACGGCGGCGTGGAAGAATTCGACGTGTTCATTCCGGCGGTTGGGCAGTTGAGCCACCCTGCCATTCCCGCGTTCAGCGGCCTGGAGGATTTCAAGGGTGCGGCGTTCCATTCCGCGGCGTGGGATCATGGCGTGACGCTGGAGGGGCGGCGCGTGGCGATGGTGGGTTCCGCCGCGAGCGGCGTGCAAATCGCGCCCGAGTTGGCCAAAATTGCCGGGCAATTGAGCATCTTTCAGCGCACCGCCAATTGGCTGGTGCCGCGAAACAATGCCGCGTTCACTGAACGGCATCATTCGCGCTTCGAGCGTCTGCCCTTCTACCGTTTGGCGATGCGGCTATACATCTACCTCTACGGCGAATTCCTCTTCGATGCCTTCCGCACCGGGTCATGGCGCAACGGGCTGCTGAAAAAAGCGGCGGTCAAGCACTTGGAGACGCAGGTGCGCGATCCGGTATTGCGCGAGAAACTGCGTCCGACTTTCGAGCTCGGCTGCAAGCGCGTGCTGTTTTCGGACGATTACTATCCGTGCTTCAACCTGCCGCATGTCGGCCTGGTGACCGAGCCGATCGAGCGGTTCGAGGCTCAGGGCATCCGCACCAAGGATGGCGTGTTGCATGAGGCGGACGTCATTGTCTTCGCCACCGGATTTAATGCGCGCAACACGTTGCACCACGTGGCCATTACAGGGCGTGGCGGGTTGGATCTTCAGGCGCGCTGGCACGGTGGGCCGGAAGGCTATCGCGGCATTGGCGTGCCGGGCTTTCCCAACATGTTCCTGCTCTATGGTCCGAATACGAATTTGGGGCACAATTCCATCATCGTCATGCTGGAGGCACAGGCGCGCTATATCGTGCGATGTCTGGCGCATCTGGTGGATGCGGGCCTGTCCACGCTTGAGGTGCGAGAGGAGGCCAATCGGGGCTACAACGAAAACTTGCAGCAGGCGCTTGGCAAGATGGTGTGGTCCACGGGTTGCGGCAGTTGGTATGTGCATGACGGGAAGATCACAACCAACTGGTCCGGCTCTACATTGGCTTACCGGCGGCTGATGAAGAGCGTGGATTTTCGCGATTACATCGAGGCTTAGGAGGGTTTAGGGAGCGCGCCGATTGCGAGTTAATGCGTCGAAGGCACGGTAGCCAGGGGCTCCGCCCCTGGACCCCGCTGGGGCCTGAGGCCCCAGACTCCCAGAGTTTGCTACTGTTCCCTTTAATTACTGTTGCGGTTGAGCCATGCCGCGGTGCATCTCCGCTAACACACCTGCCGGCGCAATATGCGCAATCGCCGCGCGCAGCTTGTTGTCCCACCCGGCTACGACATCCCCATCGCCGTTCAGCATCGCCTTGAAACCGGTTTTGGCAACGCTGGCCGCATCGGCCTTTTTCTGTTGGCCCACCTTGGTGTCCATCATGTCCGCGCGCTCGAAGAACTCGGTTTCCGTAGCCCCGGGCATCAGGCAAGTGACCGTGACGCCGCTGCCCTTGAGTTCATGGCGCAGCGCAAAGCTGAAGCTGTCCAGAAACGCCTTCGACCCATTATAGACCGCCTGGAACGTGCCGGGCATGAAGCCGGCGATCGATCCGGTAATCAGAATGCGCCCCTCGCCGGCCGCGCGCATGTCGCGCCCCACACGCTGGACCAGCAACAGCGTGCCGGTGATGTTGGTGTCCACCACGTGCCGCCACTCGGCGGGATCCTGGTCTAGAAAGCCGCGCCCGAGCCCACGCCCGGCATTGGCCAGTAGTGCGGACACTTTCCGTCCCGCGGCCGCGGCGTAGAGCCTGTCCACGCCTTCGGCACCTGAAAGGTCGGCCTGAACGGTATCGACTTTGCCGCCATGGCTGCGTAATTGGCTCGCCGCGTGTTCGATTTCCGGCTCGTCGGCGGCGATCAGCAGGTCGTAGCCCTGTTCGGCCGCTTCACGCGCCAATTCCAGCCCGATGCCGGTGGAGGCACCCGTCACGATAGCAAAGGGCCTCTGTTCAGATGTGGCCATGTCGATTGATCCTCCTGTTGGTTGTGCGCCAACGGGAGGGCGGGGTGGAGTTTGCCTGGTTTGCGCAAGCGTGAACGCGCAGGCGTGCTCACGCAACCGTGACTGCTACGGCGGCAGCTTGTTCTTCGACATGGCTGGTGGCGGGGGCAAGTCCGGCTACACTGCACAACCCCCTGAATCGCAAGGATTGCGGGGGCAAGGAGTGCTTCTTCCCGGCATGACCCCGTTTCGCCTCGTTCGCCTTGGGTCACGCCGATGACCGAGACCGTGCTGATCACAGGTGGGGCCGGATTCATCGGCTGCCATGTCGCCACTGCCCTGTTGCGCGCCGGAAGGCGCGTGCGCGTGTTGGACAGCTTCATCGACCAGGTCCACCCGCCTGGTACGCCACGCAACGCGGTGCTGGACCATGTCGAGCTGATCGAAGGCGATGTGCGCGACGCCGTTGCCGTGACGCGCGCGCTGCGCGGCGCGGACAAGCTGATCCACCTCGCCGCCGAAGTCGGCGTGGGCCAGAGCATGTATGCCATCGACCGATATGTCGGCGTGAACGATCTCGGCACGGCGGTGCTGTTCCAGGCGCTGATCGAACAGCGTGTGCAGCGCGTAGTCGTGGCCTCGTCCATGAGCATCTACGGCGAGGGGCTGTATCGAGGCGCCTCGGGCGCCATCATCGAAGATGCGCGCCGCACGCAGGAGAAGCAGGGCGGCTGGGATCCGGTGGGACCCGATGGCGCGCCGCTGCATCCGCTGGCGACGCCCGAGACAAAGCGGCCCGACCTGGCATCGGTGTACGCGCTGACGAAATATGTGCAGGAGCGGCTGACGCTGACGCTCGCACCGGCCTATGGCATGGAGGGCGTGGCGCTGCGGCTCTTCAATGTGTACGGCGCGGGCCAGGCGCTCTCCAACCCCTACACCGGCGTGTTGGCGATTTTTGCCTCGCGTCTGCTCAACGGACAGCGCCCGATGGTGTTTGAGGATGGCGAGCAACGGCGCGATTTTGTCCATGTCGAGGATGTGGCGCGCGCGTTTCTGCTGGCGCTAGATGAACCGCGGGCCGATGGCGGTGCATTCAACATCGGCAGCGGTTGCAGCGTATCCATCGGCGATGTCGGACGGCGTTTTGCCGCGGCCATGGGGCGTTCCGATCTGGAGCCCGACATTACCAACAAGACGCGTGTCGGCGACATAAGGCATTGCTTTGCCGACATCTCGCTCGCGCGTGACGTGCTGGGCTTTGCGCCGCGGCGCAGTTTCGATGACAGCTTCGGCGAATTGGCCGATTGGGTGTCCCGCCAGGAGGCAATCGACCGCGTCGGCGAGGCGCGGCTGGAGCTTGAGCAACGCGGGCTGGTGGCGTGATGCGCCAGGTCCTCGTCACGGGCGGCGCGGGATTCATCGGCGCCAATCTGGCCGATCGGCTGGCGCGTGAGGGGCGTGAGGTTCTGATCTATGATTCGCTGGCCCGCCCGGGGGTGGAGCGGAATCTCGATTGGCTGAAGCAGCGCCATGGCGCGCGGGTGACCGCGCACATTGCCGATTTGCGTGATGAAGCGGCGTTGACCGGCGCGGTGCGTGGCGCGTGCGCGGTGTTTCATCTGGCCGCGCAGGTCGCGGTGACGACGAGTCTGGTCGAGCCCGTAGCCGATTTCGATGTGAATGTGCGCGGTACGCTCAGCGTGCTGGAGGCCCTGAGGCGCTACAATGCGGATGCGCCGATAATTTTTGCCAGCACCAACAAGGTTTACGGCGATCTGGCGGAAATTGCGTTGGAGCGGCGCGGCGGCCAGTATGCGCCCGTGGATGAAGATCTGCGCACGCGCGGCATCGATGAAAGCCAGCGACTGAGTTTCCACACACCCTACGGATGTTCCAAGGGTGCCGCCGATCAGTACGTGCTCGACTACGCGCACAGTTTCGGACTGCGGAGCGCGGTGCTTCGCATGAGCTGCATTTACGGCGAGCGCCAGCTGGGCACGGAGGATCAGGGTTGGCTTGCGCATTTTCTGCTGCGTGCGATCGCGGGCCAGCCGATCACCATATACGGTGATGGCAACCAGGTGCGGGACGTGCTGCATGTGGGCGATGCCATCGACACGTATATGGGCCTGTGGCGTGACATCGACCGCATTGCCGGGCGCGCCTTCAATCTTGGCGGCGGTCCTGCCAATGCGATCAGCCTGCTGGAGCTGATTGCGCACATCGAGGATATTCTTGGCCGCGATATTGCGGTTGACTTCCAGGATTGGCGCGCGGGCGACCAGCGCTATTTCGTGGCCGACGCAACGGCGGTGCGTGAGACGCTGGGAATGGGCAAGCCGCTGGGCTGGCGCGAGGGTGTGGCGCGCCTGGCGGAGCATTTTGGCGTGAAGAAGGTTGGCGGGGATGTGCCATCCCCCCCAAACCCCCCGTCGAAAATTGGGTATCGGCAAACGGGCGACGGGGGGTCTGGGGG